>NZ_WVUH01000009.1 GCF_017614955.1 Micromonospora echinofusca | reverse complement strand
GGTGTGCGGACCGGCCGGTCCGCCGCCCGGTCCGCACACCCGGGCGGTCGGCCGCCCGGTCCGCACACCCGGCCGGTCGCCCCGGCGCCGACGTCAGACGGGTACCGCGGTGACCACGACGTTGTCCCGGTAGCTGCGGGCCTTGGCGTCGAACGGGCCACCGCAGGTGATCAGGGTCAGCCGGGGTCGACCGTCCCGGGCGAAGTACCGCTCCAGCGGGATCTTCGTCTTCGGGTACTCCTCCCGGGCCACCACCCGGTACGTGCGTGCCACCCCGTCGCTTCCCGTGGCGGTGACGGTGTCGCCCCGGTCGAGTTCCCGCAGCCGGAAGAACGCCCCCGCGCCCTGCTCGGCACTGTCCACGTGCCCGGCGACCACGATCGAGCCGGTGTCCGCCTCCAACCCGGGCCCGTGGCGGTACCAGCCGATCCGGTCCACGCTCGGCGGCACCTCGAACTCGTTGCTCACCGGGTCCACCCCGACCGGGTCGACCGTGGCGGTCACCCCGATCCGGGCGATCCGCAGCCGTACCGGCGGGACCGTCGCGGCGGCGGTGGGCAGATCGCCCCGGGTGACCGGGACGGACGTCGGGGCCGGGCCGGTGGCCCCGGTGTCCGGGCTCGCGGTGGCGAGCTGCCGCACCTCCTCGCTGCCCACGTTCCCGGCCGGTCGGGACGCGCAGGCGACCAGACCGGCGACGGTGAGCACGGCGACGCCGGCGGCCGTGGCCGCCAGCGCGCCGCGGTTGCGTACCGTCACCGGCGGCCCGACCGGGCGGTGGCCACCCGGGCCCCGCCGCCGACCAGGAGCAGCACCCCGGCGCCGGCCAGCGCGTACCACCAGGCGCCCGGGCCGCTGTCGGCCCCGCCGCCGGTGCCGCTGGGTACCCGGTGCGGGGCGGAGTGCAGGCCGTCGATGGTCTGCGCCACCACGGTCAGCGTCTTCGCCTCGGCCGAGCCGATCGCGTAGACGATGGTCGCGGTGCCCTCCTTCAGGTTGAGCTGCTGCGCGCCGATCGCCACGGTCTCGGTACCGGCCAGCACCACGTCGGCCGCGACGGTGCCGGCGGCCACGTCACCCTTGGCCTCGTTGGGGTTGGTCAGGTTCCGGAAGACCGGGGTACCCCCGGCGCGGACGTCCACCGCCGGAGCGGCGGCGGTGTGCCGGACGATCAGGCGGGCCTTGCCGGCGGCCACCTTCGCGGTGTCGTTGACGAACGGGGTGATCTTCGGCTGGCCGGCTGCGTCGAGGTGGGCGGCGATGCTGATGTTCGCCCCACCGGGGACGGCGGCGTTGTCGACCTTCAGGATCGCCTGGCCGATCGGCTCACCGGGCTTGGTCAGCGCGATGTCGTACTCGCCCTGCGCCAGGTCGAGCGGACCGGCCACGTCGCCGGGCTTGAAGTTGTCCAGGGTCTTGTTGCCGTTGACGTACACGTCGACCGGGGTGTCCGGGATGCCGTGCACCACGGAGACCTTCGAGCTGGCGGCGAACGCCGGGGTCGCGGAGAACACGCCCACGCTGGCGAACGTCGCGGCGAGGACCGCCGCCCCCGCGCCGGTCCGACGGATGAACGATGCCTGCATCTCTCCTCCTGGCGGTGCTGCTGGATGTCGCCGGTGGGCGGGAGCCCGGGCCGGCTTGCAGAACGGGTTACGACGGGTACGCCGGAACCGGATGCGCGGGGCGGGGCATTTCTTTATCCGGTCGGCGGTGCATCCACCGGGGCACCCGACCGCGAAGTACCGGTGAGAACGACCGTTGAGCGGTGACCGGGAGTGGGGTGCTGATGGTCGCGGAGGCTACAGTCAGGCATGCCCCACACAAGGCCACGCGCCCGATGACGGAGGCGCTCCACAACTCCGGGCCACCGGGGCCCGACGATCTCGCCGAGCGTTTCCGGTCCGGTGACGAGACGGCACTACGCGAGGCGTACGACCGCTTCGGCCGGGCCGTCTTCCACCTGGCCACCAGCACTCTGGCGAACCGCGCCGACGCCGAGGACGTCACCCAGGCCACCTTCGTGGCGGCCTGGCTGGGTCGGGACTCGTTCGACCCGACCCGGGGCTCGTTGATCGGCTGGCTGCTCGGCATCGGCCGGCGCAAGGTGATCGACCGGCTCCGGGCGGTGGCCCGGGAGGACCGGATCGTCGACCAGGTCCGGCAGCTGCCCGAGCCGGCCCCGGAGGGGCCGAGCCCGGACCGGGTGGTGGACCGGCTGGTGGTCGCCGACGAGTTGGCCCGGCTCCCCGCCGACCAGCGACGGATGCTCGAACTGGCGTTCTTCGACGACCTGACCCACCAACAGATAGCGACGGTGACCGGGGTGCCGCTGGGCACGGTGAAGAGTCACATCCGGCGCGGCATGGCGAGCCTGAAACGCAGATGGGAGGTGGACGGTGTCGCACCTGGATCACGACCGGCTGGTCTTTCTGGCGCTCGGTGAACTGACCGCGGCAGCCGACGACACCCGGCATCTCGACTCCTGCGTCGCCTGTCGGGACGAGTTCGAGTCGCTGCGGCACGTCGCCGGGCTCGGCGCGGACACCCAGGGGCTGACCGACCTGCCGGCTCCGCCGGAGCACGTCTGGCAGAACATCACCGCCGAGATCGCCGCGGCCCAGGCACTGCCGTCACTCGGCGAGGTGCGCCGGCAGCGTACCGGTGAGGAGCCGGTCGGGGCGGCGGCGCACGGTCCGGGGTCGACGGGGCCGGCGACCGTGGCCGACCCGCCGGTCGTTCCGACACCGGTCGGTGACCGGCCCGCCGGGCCGCTGCGCGACGGTGCCGTTCCCACCGGCCCGGGGGACGCGGACCGGCCGCCCCGGCGGCGGGACACGTCGGCTCCGGGTCGCCGGTCGGGTCGTGGTCGCCTCGGTCGCTGGGTGGTCACCGCCGCGACCGCTGTCGCCGCCGCCGCGATCGGCGTGGTCGGTACGGTGGTGGCGCTGCGGCCGTACGCCCCGGAGCCACCGGCACCCACCCCGGCGGTGGTCGCCCAGGCGCCGCTGAGCGCGTACGGCAGCACGCCGGCCAGCGCCAGCGGCAGTGCCCGGGTGTTCAAGGACGGGCGGTTGCACCTGCACGTGTCCAACCTGCCGCAGGTTCCGGGCTACTACGAGGTCTGGTTGATCAACCCGAGCACCATGAAGATGTTCTCGGTGGGGGTGCTGGGCGACGGTTCGGACGTCCTGTTGCCGCTGCCCCCGAACGTCGACCTGGACAGCTTCCGGGTGGTTGACGTCTCCGCCGAGGGGTACGACAACAACCAGGCCCACTCGGGTGACAGCCTGCTCCGGGGCACCCTGACGAGTTGACCGGCGGGCCGGCTTCAGCTCCCCGTCCCGCCGGTCAACTCCCCCGTGACGCGTCAGGGGGTGGCGGTCCGCTGCCGGACCGCCACCCCCTGACGAA
This sequence comes from Micromonospora echinofusca, assembly GCF_017614955.1. Taxonomy (GTDB): domain Bacteria; phylum Actinomycetota; class Actinomycetes; order Mycobacteriales; family Micromonosporaceae; genus Micromonospora; species Micromonospora echinofusca_A. Next base: position 42,130 of record NZ_WVUH01000009.1, on the reverse strand, counting down.
CGGGTCACTTGCGCTTGCGTACCTCGTCGGCGGCCTGCGGGACGACCTTGAACAGGTCGCCGACCACGCCGAAGTCGGCCAGCTCGAAGATCGGCGCCTCGGCGTCCTTGTTGACCGCGACGATGGTCTTCGAGGTCTGCATGCCGGCCCGGTGCTGGATCGCGCCGGAGATGCCGAGGGCGACGTAGAGCTGCGGGGAGACCGTCTTGCCGGTCTGCCCGACCTGGAACTGGTGCGGGTAGAAGCCGGAGTCGACGGCCGCCCGGGACGCCCCGACGGCGCCGCCGAGCAGGTCGGCCAGCTCCTCGACCAGCTTGAAGTTGTCGGCGTTGCCGACCCCACGGCCGCCGGAGACGACCACGCTGGCCTCGGTCAGCTCGGGGCGGGAGCCCTTCTGCTCGGCGACCCGGTCGACCACCTTCGCCAGCTTGTCGGTGTCGCCGACCTGGACGGTGAGCTGCTCGACGGCCGGGGTGGCCGGCGCCGGGACCGGGTTGACCGAGTTCGGGCGGAGGGTGACCAGCGGCAGGCCCCGGGTGACCTTGGACTTGACGATGGTGGAGCCGGCGAAGGCCACCTGGGTGGCGGTGCCGTCCGTGTCGAGCGAGACCACGTCGGTCAGGATGCCGTTGTCCAGCTTGACCGCGAGCCGGGCCGCGATCTCCTTGCCCTCCTGGGCGGAGGCGAGCAGCACGGCGGCCGGCGAGACCCGCCGGACCAGGTCGGCCAGGACGGTGGCCTTGGGGGCCACCAGGTAACCGTCGATCTCCTCGCTCTCGGCGGCGTAGATCTTCTCCGCGCCGTACTCACCGAGCCTGTCGGCGAGCGCGGCGGCGGCACCGGGGCCGCCGAGCACGACGGCCGACGGGGTACCCAGCTCGCGGGCGAGGGTGAGCATCTCCAGGGTGACCTTCTTGACGCCGAATTCCCTGGTGGCTTCGACGACGACAAGTACCTCAGCCATGACCGTTACCCCTCAGACGAACTTCTCGGTGGCGAGGAACTCGACCAGCTTCACGCCGCCGTCGCCCTCGTCGGTGATCTTCGCGCCGCCGGAGCGCGGCGGGCGCTTGCTGTGCTCCAGGACGGTGCTGGTGGCACCGTCGAAGCCGACCTCGCCGGGCGCGACGCCCAGGTCGGCCAGGGAGAGGGTCTGCACCGGCTTCTTCTTGGCGGCCATGATGCCCTTGAACGAGGGGTACCGGGGCTCGTTGATGGTGTCCCAGACGGAGACCACGGCGGGGGTGCTGGCGCTGACCACCTCGTAGCCCTCCTCGGTCTGCCGCTCGACGGTCAGGTTGCCGCCGTCGACGGTCAGCTTGCGGGCACCGGTCAGCGCGGCGACCCCGAGCCGCTCGGCGAGCATGTGCGGCATCACCTGGACCCGACCGTCGGTGGACTCGGCGCCGCAGATCACCAGGTCGGGGTTGAGCGTGCCGAGGGCGGCGGCGAGGACCTTGCTGGTGGCCACCGCGCAGGACCCGTGCAGGGCGTCGTCGACGACGTGCACGGCCTTGTCCGGCCCCATGGAGAGCGCCTTGCGGATCGACTCGGTCGCCCGGTCCGGACCCATGGTCAGGATGGTGACCTCACCCCCGTGCGCTTCCTTGATCTTCAACGCCTCCTCGATGGCGTACTCGTCCATCTCGTTGATGACGTTGCTGGCCGAGCCGCGGTCGACGGTGTTGTCGTCACTGCGCAGGTTGCGGTCCGCGCCCGAATCGGGCACCTGCTTGACGAGTACGACGATGTTCATCGCGCTTCGACGACCCTCCTGTTGTGGTGGTGTGAACCTCGCTCGTTCGGGCGCAGCCTGCCCGGCCCACGAACGCGCGGTCAACCGCGGGACGTTGTGCAGTTGCCCACGGGCCAATGTTACCTGCCAGTAGCATCACGATCCGGGGACCCGACAGTGACACAGGTCACCCAGGGTCGCACGGCCGGATAGAGTGCCGGCGACCGGAGGTATCACGATATGTCGCAGCAAATCGGAACGCCCAGCTCTTCGCAACCCGCCGCCCCCGCCGAGGAACCGTTCCGGGCGGACCACCTGTCCGCCCCGGAGACCGTCACGCCGGGCCCGAACGGGAGGCCCGGCGACGACGGCGCCGACTGCCGGGTGATGGGCGTCGGTACCCACCGCTGCCGGTGCGGGCAACTACGCGAACACTGCGTACGCACCGCGAAACGCTGGCTGTGGACGGGCACGCTCAGTCGGGTAGCGCCAGCGCGTCCGTGATCCAGGCGATCGCGGCGGCCTCGGCGGCGGCGATCCCCCGGTGTGCCCGGGCGACCGCGTCGGCCGCATCGAGCACCGTCCGCCGGTACGGCTCGACCTCCTCGGGGGCCTTCTCCTGGAGGATCGCCACCGCCCGACGCAACCCGGGGAGCACGGTCGCCTCCACGGCGGTGCTCGACCGGCGCGGCAACGACGGCAGCGCCCCCGTGGTCAGCACCTCCTTGACCAGCCCGCTGGTGCCGGCGATCGCCCCGGAGGCGGCGAAACTCTCCTTGATCATGGCGAACAGGCCCGGATCGGCGTCGGAGACCAGGAAGACCGCACCGAACGCCGCGGTCTTGAGGGTCGTCTTCTCCTCGTCGGTCAGCCGCTGCTCCATGATCAGGGAGTGTAGACGTACGGGGTGGTCGTGGTGACCGCAACGAAACCCAACCGCTCCAGGATCGGCCGGCTGTCCGGGGAGGCGTCCACCTGGAGCAGGGTGAACCCGCGGGCGTGCGCCAGCCGGGCACGGTAGGCCACCATCGCCCGGTAGATGCCCTGCCTACGCCACTGCGGCAGGGTCGAACCGCCCCACAGGGTGGCGAAGGCGGTACCCGCGATGAACCGCACCCAACCGGCACAGACCACCGTGTCCCCCGCCTCGGCCACCACGATCGTGATCGCCTGCGGGTCCGCCTCGATCTCCTTGGCCAGGCCGGTGACGAGGTGACTGCGGTCCTCCTGCCAGACCTCCGCCTCCATCGCCGCGATCCGCTCCAGGTCCGCGTGGGCGCTCACCTCCCGCAGGCGTACCCCGTCCGGGAGCACCGGCAGCGGCCCCGCCAGCGGCGCGACCGGCCCGATCACCACGGTCTCCGGGTCCTGCGGCACGAACCCGGCGGCCCGCAGCCGGTCCGGCAGGTCGGCCGGCTCGTCATGGCTGTAGTGCTTCCACTCGACCTCCTCCCCGGCTGCGGCGAAGAGGTCCCGCTGCCGCAGGATCAGGGCGTCCAGCTCGGCCCCGGTCAGTCCGTCCAGGTCCCGGTAGGTGAGGAAGCCGGCCGGACCCAGGCCGCGTACCCGCACCAACGGCCCGTCCCGCTCCACGGTCACCCCCGGCGCCACCGGGTCCGGCACGTCCGGACGGAGCTGCTGATCATGGGCTTCGAGCAGGGCAGCAACCTTCAGATCTGTCATCTGCCCAGGCTAAGCAGGGCGTCCACCGGTTAACGTCAGGCGATGTGGGACATGATCCGGCGCTGGTTCGACCCGCGCGAGCTACGCGAGGTCGGTACCACGCCCGACTACCGGTTCTCGCTGGCCAACGAGCGCACCTTCCTGGCCTGGCTGCGGACCGGGCTGGCGCTGGTCGCCGGTGGCCTGGCCGCCGCCCAGTTCCTGCCGCCACTGCCCCTGGCCCACCTGCGGGAGGTGATCGCGGTGGCCCTGCTGCTGCTCGGCGGGACGGTGGCGGTCCGGGCGGTCGACCACTGGGCCCGGACCGAACGGGCCATCCGGCTCGGCGAGGAACTGCCGGCGAGCCGTTTCCCGGCGATCCTGGCCCTGGCCGTCGGGACCGGCGCGCTCCTGCTGGTGGTGGCGGTCCTCGCGAACGCCTTCGGTACCCCGTGACGGGTGCCCACGGAGGTCTCCGGTGCCCGGTGGGCGGTCGCGGGTACCGGGGCGGTGCCCGGTGAGCGGCGGACCGGCCGGACCGGCCGACCCCGGGTTGCAGCCCGAACGGACCCGGCTGGCCTGGCGGCGGACCGCGCTCGCCCTGACCGCGGTCACCGTGCTCACCGTCCGGCTGGCCGCCGGTCGGGGCGTACCCGGTGCGGCCCTGGCCGCGACGGCGGTCGCCGGCTGGGGGGTCGTGCTGTGGACCATCTGGGGACGGATGACCGGCTCCCGACGGTCCGCCCCCGGCGGCGGGCGGGCCTTCCCGCTGACCGCCCTGGCCACCGCCGGGTCCGCCCTGCTCGGCGTGCTGCTGGTGCTCGTCGGGGTGGGCTGAACCACGGGCGTGCGCCATGATGGGGGTATGGCCCGCCTGTCCATCCTGCTCTTCGTGGTCCAGGTCATCCTGGCCGCGCTCGCCCTGATCAGTTGCCTCTCCGCCGAGAAGGACGAGATCCGCGCGCTACCGCGGCTGGCCTGGGTGGCACTCATCCTGCTCTTCCCACTGCTCGGCTCGATCGCCTGGTACTTCGCGGGTCGACCGGTACCGGCCGGCGGGAAGGGTGGTCTGCCCGGCCTGCCCGGCGGGGCGATGCGGCAGCCGCCCCGCCCGGTCGCGCCGGACGACGACCCCGAGTTCCTCCGCTCGTTGCGGGAGCGCACCGCCGCCGAGAAGGAACGCGCCGACCGGGAACTCTTCGACCGCTGGGAGGCGGACCTGCGGCGCCGCGAGGACGACCTGCGGCGCCGGCAGGCCGGTGACCCACCCCGCGAGGAGGACCGGCCCGAGGTCTGACCCGGGCCGGTCACACCGGACTGGCCAGGGCCGTGACCAGCCGTTCCACGGCGCGGACCGGGCCTGGCCGAGCACCGGGGCCGGTCTCAGACCCGGCGCTTGAACGCCCGCAGGGCCAGCGGGGCGAAGATCGCCGCGATCACGGCGCCCCAGATCAGCGACCGGAGCACCGGCCCGGCCACCGGACCACCGATCAGCAGGCCACGCAGCGCGTCGGCGAGTACGGTCACCGGGTTCACCGCCACCCACGCCTGCAACCAGCCCGGCATGGTGCCGGTCGGGACGAACGCGTTGCTGGTGAAGGTGAGCGGGAAGATCACCGTGAAGCCGAAGATCTGCACCTTCTCCGGTTCGTTGACCAGCACCCCGACGAGTACGGAGATCCACGACGCGGCCAACGAGAAGGCCAGCAGCAGGGCGAACGCGCCGACCAGCCCGGGCAGGCCGTTCTCCAGCCGGAAGCCGAGGATCATCCCGACGCCGACCAGCAGCGTCACCGACCAGGCCTGTTTCACGGTGTCGGCGAGGATCCGGCCGGCCAGCGGCGCCCACCGGGCGATCGGCAGCGACCGCAGCCGGTCGAACACCCCCTTGGTCAGGTCGGTGTTGAGCCCGAACCCGGTGGTCATGGTGGCGAAGAAGGCGTTCTGCACGATGATGCCGGGCAGCGCGAAGGTGAGGTACTCCCCCGGCGAACCGGAGATCGCGCCGCCGAAGACGTAGGTGAAGAGCAGCACGAACATCACCGGCTGGATGCTCAGGTCGAGCAGTTCCATCGGGTTGTGCTTGATCTGCACCAGACTGCGCCAGGCCAGCGTCAGGGTGTGCCGCAGCCCGGTGAGCGGACCGACCCGCCGGGTGGGGACGAGTGGCCGGTCGACGGCGAGCGTGGTCATGCGGGGGTCCCCTCGAGTACGTCCTGATCGGTGCGGGTCGGCTCGGTACGGTGCCCGGTCAGCGACAGGAACACCTCGTCCAGGCTGGAGCTGCGCAGGGCCAGCTCGGCGACGTGCACCCCGGCGGCGTCCAGCCGGCGTACCACGGCGGGCAGCACCGAGGGGTCGTTGACCGGCACGGTCACCGTGGTCTGGTTGACCTCCGGCACGGTGCCGGCCACCGCACCGGCGACGGTCACCACGGCCGGCAGGTCGGCCGGGTCCCGGGGACGCACCGCGAGCACCTGACCGCCGGTGCGGGCCTTCAGCTCCTCCGGGGTGCCGCGCGCGATCACCCGACCGTGGTCGACCACCGCGATCTCGTCGGCGAGCTGGTCGGCCTCCTCCAGGTACTGCGTGGTGAGCAGCACGGTCACCCCGTCGGCGACCAGCTTCCGGACGATGTCCCACAGCTCGTTGCGGCTGCGCGGGTCGAGGCCGGTGGTCGGCTCGTCGAGGAAGAGCACCTGCGGTCGACCGACCAGACTGGCGGCCAGGTCGAGGCGACGGCGCATCCCGCCCGAGTAGGTCTTGGCGGCCCGGCCGGCCGCGTCCGCCAGGTGGAAGCCGGCGAGCAGCTCGGCGGCGCGGACCCGTGCCGCCGCCCGGGACAGGCCGAGCAACCGGCCGATGAGCAGCAGGTTCTCGGTGCCGGTGAGGGCCTCGTCGACCGAGGCGTACTGCCCGGTCAGACCGATGAGCTGACGCACCCGGTGGGCGTCCCGCTCGACGTCGAAACCACCGACGCTGGCCCGGCCGGCGTCGGGCCGGAGCAGGGTGGCGAGCACCCGGACGGTGGTGGTCTTGCCGGCGCCGTTCGGCCCGAGCAGGCCGAACACCGTGCCGGCGCGGACCTCCAGGTCGACTCCGGCGAGGGCGGTCGTGCCGCCGAACCGCCGGACGAGCCCCTCGGCCCGGATCGCGTGTTCCATTCGCTGCTCCCGTCGCGCTGGCTGGTCAACCCAGCGTGCACGACGGGGCTGACATTCTGCCGGTCCGCGGTGACCCTACGTGCCCACCGGCAGGAATGCCGCCGAATTCCCCGGGCCGGGTGATTCCCCCCGGACCGGCGGCTCCCCGACCAACGGTTCCCCGGACCGGGTGCGCCGGTCCGGGGAGCCCGTCCGTCAGGCCAGGTTCGACGACCGGGGGTACGCGTCCGTCGGGTCCGTGAGCACGTTGACCAGGTACGGCACCCCGGCCGCGAAGGCCCGCTCCAGCGCCGGGGCGAGGTCCGCCGCCTTCGCCACCGTCTCCCCCGCCCCGCCGAGTGCGCCCACCACCGCGTCGTACCGCAGTTCGGGTTGCAGGTCGGCGGCCACGTCGTAGCCGTACATGGCGCGCATCGGGTGCTTCTCCAGCCCCCAGATGCCGTTGTTGCCGACCACGATCACCACCGGCAGTTTCTGGCGGGCCAGCGACTCCACGTCCATCAGCGAAAAGCCGGCCGCACCGTCGCCCATCAGGACGCAGATCTGCCGGTCCGGGTGGGTCACCCGGGCGCCCATCGCGTACCCCATGCCGGTGCCGAGGCAGCCGTACGGGCCGGGGTCGAGCCAGGTGCCCGGCTGCGCCGGTTCCAGGTACCGGCCGGCGTAGGAGACGAAGTCACCACCGTCGCCGATGGTGATGGCGTCCCGGTCGAGCACCCGGCGCAGTTCGCCGTACACCCGGGCCGGCCGGATCGGGTCGGTGTCGGCGGCCATCTCCGTCTCGTGTTTGGCCCGGGCGGCGTCCTCGGCCACCCGCAGGTCGGCGACCCAGTCGGTGTGGTCGGTCCGGTCGCCGGCGTGGTCGGCCAGCGCGGAGAGGATCAGCCGCAGGTCCCCGGCGGGCGAGGCGGCCGGCTGTACGTGCCCGGCGCGCTGGCTCGGCGCGTCCACGATGTGCACGACCTGGGCGTCACCGAAGTCGCCGAAGCTGAGCCGGAAGTCCAGCGGGGTACCGACGACCACCACCAGGTCGGCGCCGGAGAGGGCGACCCGACGGGCCTTGCTGAACGCGAGCGGGTGCTCCGGCGGCAGGGCGCCCCGGCCCATGCCGTTGGTGAACACCGGTACCCCGAACGCCTCGGCGGCTTCCCGCAGTGCGGCGACCGCGTCGGCGGCGTACACGTCGGAGCCGGCGATGATGACCGGCCGGTGCGCGGCGGCGAGCAGGGCCGCCGCGCGGGCCACCTCGTCCGGGTCCGGCTCGACCGGCGCCACGGCGGGCGCGGCGGGCGGCGCCGCGTCGGCGACCGAGAAGACCGCCTCCAGGGGCAGGTCCAGGAAGGCCGGGCCACGGTGCGGGGTGAGCGCGGCGGTCAGCGCGTCGACGATCGCGCCGGGGATCTCGTCGGTGCTGAAGACCGTCTGCGCGTGCTTGGTCACCGGGGCGACCAGCGGCAGGTGGTCGATCTCCTGGAGACTGCCGGAACCCCAGCGGAAGGCCGGTGCCCGGCCGCCGAGCACCAGCACCGGGGAGGCGTTGAAGAAGGCGCTGGTCAGCCCGGAGACACCGTTGGTGACGCCGGGGCCGGCGGTGAGCACCGCGAGGCCGGGGCGGCGGCAGAGCTTCGCCACCGCCTCGGCCGCGAAGACCGCGGACTGCTCGTGCCGGACGTCGTAGAGCGGGAAGTCGGTGCGGTGGGCCGCGTCGTAGAGCGGGAAGACGTGCCCACCGCTGAGGGTGAACATCTCCCGTACGCCGCCGGCGCGCAGCGCCGCGAGCGCCAGCTCGCCGCCATGGCCTTCGATCCGCTCCGTCATCGTCGCTCCCATCGTCACATGACCGGGATCACACGCTACCGGTCGGTAGGAACGTGAACAACACTCGGATAGCTCTCCGGTCGACGGCCCGCCGCGCCCCGCCACGGGGTCAGCGGCCGGTGAAGTCCGGCTTGCGCTTCTCCACGAAGGCGGCCATGCCCTCACGCCGGTCGTCGGTCGCGAAGAGCGCGGCGAAGAGCTGGCTCTCCCACGCCAGGCCCGAGTTCAGGTCCATGTCCAGCCCGCCGTCGACGGCGAGCTTCGCCGCCCGCAGCGCCTGTACCGGGCCGGTCAGGTACGGCCGGACCAACTCGACCGCAGCGGTGTAGACCTGGTCCGCCGGGACCACCCGGTCGACCAGCCCGATGCGCAGCGCCTCCTCGGCGTCCACCATCCGGCCCGACATGATCAGATCCTTGGCCCGGGCCGGGCCGACCAGCCGGGCCAGCCGCTGGGTACCGCCGGCACCGGGGATGATGCCCAGCTTGATCTCCGGCTGGCCGAGCTTCGCGTTGTCGGCCACCACCCGCCAGTCACAGGCCAGCGCCAGCTCGCAGCCGCCACCGAGCGCGTACCCGGTGATCGCGGCGACCACCGGCTTGGGGATGCGGGCGAAGGCGCCGAGGGCACTGGACAGGTCAGCCGCCCGGGCCGCCATGTCCACGTACGACATGTCGGCCATCTCCTTGATGTCGGCGCCGGCCGCGAAGACCTTCTCCCCGCCGTACACGATGACCGCGCGGACCTCGGGGTCGGCGGCGGCCTCGGTGGCGGCGGCCCGCAACTCCTCCTGCACCTGCTTGTTCAGCGCGTTCATCGGCGGCCGGTCCAGCCGGATCGTCCCGATGCCGTCGTTGGTCTCCAACCGGACGAACTCGCTCACGCTGTCCTCACTTCCTCGTCGAAGTCGCGTGCCCACACTACGGGCCGGCTCGTTGGGTACGTAGTGTGGATTCGGACCGGACAGGGAAACACCCGGGTCAGGCAGCACACCGGAGCAGGGGCCACGATGACCACTTACTACGACGACCGGTCGGTACGGGTCACCTCGGCGGCCATCCGGGTCGACGGACGCACGTATCCGCTCGCCGACTTCACCGAGGTCTGGCACCGCCGCAGCGCCCGTTCGTGGCGGGTGCTGGGCCGGCGGGGTGCCCTCGGGGTCGCCCTGGTCAGCCCGGTGGTGTTCGCCGTGATCGGGATCGCCGTCGGGCTCTCGCTGGACACCTCGCTCACCGTCACCATCGCCATCGTGGGCGGTTCGGTCCTGGTCGGACTGGCGGTCGGGCCGCTGGCCGACCTCCTCTTCGAGCACCTCGACCGGTCGTACGCCCGGGGCAGCCGGACCATGGAGCTGTGGGTGCGCTGGCGGGGTCGGCCGGTACGGCTGCTCGCCACCGACGACGCGCTGCGCTTCGGGCAGATCTACCGGGCGCTGCAACGGGCGGTCGAGCAACGACAGCCGGTCACGCCCCGCTGACCCATCCGCACAACCGGGGGCACGGCTATCGTCACCGGATGACCACCCCCACCCACCGGAACGCGCTCGCCCTCGCCGGCCTGCTGGCCGCCGCCGGGGTCACCCACTTCGCCCGGCCCCGGTTCTACGACCCGATCGTGCCGCCGGCCCTGCCCGGACCGGCCCGGTTCTGGACGTACGCCAGCGGCGTCGCCGAGCTGGCCGTGGCGGCGGCGGTGGCACACCCGCGTACCCGCCGGGCCGGCGGACTGGCCGCCGCCGCGCTCTTCGCGGCCGTGTTCCCGGCGAACGTGCAGATGGCGCGGGACTGGCGGCACCGACGTCCCGCCCAGCGGGCCGTCGCGTACGGCCGGCTGCCCCTCCAGGCCCCGCTGATCTGGTGGGGCCTGCGGGTCGCCCGCTCCGCCGACGACCGGGACTGACACCGGTACCGGCCGGCGACGACCGGAACCAGCCGGCCGGCGCAGAGCAGGTGGACGACGCCGGGCAAGTGAATGGCGCAGAGCAGCCGGCCGGCGCAGAGCAGGTGAGCGGCGCCGGGCGGCGCTGGCCGGCGCGACGCACACTGGGTGCATGGCGATCCCCCTTCCCCGTCCTTCCGACGTTCTCGGCCTGACCCGGTCCGCCGTCGACCAGGCACTCGGCTCGGCCACCGCGCTGGCCGGTCTGCCCGCCCGGGCCTTCGCGCTGCTCGACGGGGTGGAGGCGCTGCTCACCCGGATCAACCAGGTGGTCGACCGGGTCGAGGCGACGCTGGACCGTACCGACCGGGTGGTGACCGCTGCCGCGACCCTGGTCGACGACGCGGAACGGGTGACCCGCGCGGCCGGCACGGTGGTCGCCGGGGCGGAGACGGTGGCGACCCGGGCCGCCGACACGGTGACCAGGGCGGCCACCGCGGCGGGCACCGCCGACGAGTTGCTGACGGCCTATGCCGACACGCTGCGGCGGGCGGCACCGATGGCCGGTCGCTTCGTCGAGGAGCTGAGCCACGAGGAGGTCACCGCCGCCATCCGGCTCGTCGACGAGCTGCCGAAACTCAAGCAGCACCTCACCTCGGACATCCTGCCGATCCTGGCCACCCTGGACCGGGTGGGCCCGGACCTGCACGACCTGCTCGACGTCACCCGGGACCTCAAACTGGCGGTCGCCGGGATCCCCGGCCTCGGGATGCTGCGCCGCCGGGGCGAGAACCGGCTCGGCGAGGACAGCGCCGGCTGAGCGCGGTACCGGCCGGACGCGCTGCCGGCCCGCTGGCCGCTGCCGGCCGGCTCAGCAGCCACAGTCCTTCGACGGCCCGACTGCGGTCAGCCCGTCGACCGGCCGCCGATGCAGGCCGGAAGCGGTGACCACCGGCAGGCCCTCGCGGACCCAGTACTCGAATCCGCCGATCATCTCCTTGACCGGGTGACCGAGGCGGGCGAAGGCGAGCGCCGCCCGGGTGGCGCCGTTGCAGCCCGGCCCCCAGCAGTAGGTGACGACGGTGGCACCCGGCGGCACCAGCGTGCCGGCCGACGTCGGCACCTGCGCGGTCGGCAGGTGCACGGCACCCGGAAGGTGGCCCTGTCGCCAGGCGTCCCCGGACCGGGAGTCGACCACGACGATCTCCGCCGTCCCGGCGGTCAGGTCGGCGTACACGTCACTGACGTCGGTCTCGTACGACAACCGGGCGGCGAAGTGGGCGACCGCGTCCGGTGCGGGGGCGGCGGCCACGGAGAGGACTCTCGACATGCCGTCGATCCTGCCCACCGCCCGGACCGGGCAACAGTGGCCAGGATGACGGGCACCGATAACATCCCGCCATGTCCCACCACCGGCCGGACCTGCCCCGGCCTGCGCGGGGAACCGCCCCGGCCCGCAGCGGACGACGGACCGTGTCGGTACTCGCCTACCCCGGCATGTCCGTCTTCGAGACGGGCATCGTCACCGAGGTCTTCGGACTGCCCCGACCCGAGTTCGACGTCGACTGGTACGACCTCACCGTCTGCGCCGAGGTCCCCGGTCCCGTCGACGTCGTCGGCGGCGCGAGTCTGTACACCCGGCACGGCCTGGACGCCTTCGCTGCGGCACAGACCGTGATCGTGCCCGGCGTACCCGATGTCGACGTCGGGCCGTCCCCCCGGCTGGTCGACGCACTCCACCGGGCACACCGGCGGGGTGCCCGGATCGTCTCGATCTGCTCGGGGGCGTTCGCGTTGGCCGGAGCGGGGCTGCTCGACGGCCGGCGGGCCACCACCCACTGGCGGTACGCCGACCGGCTGCGCCAGCGTCACCCCGCCGTCGACGTGGATCCGGGGGTGCTCTACGTCGACCACGGCGACGTGCTGACCGGCGCGGGCAGCGCAGCCGGGTTGGACCTGTGCCTGCACCTGGTCCGGCAGGACCACGGGGCGACCGTGGCCAACGCGGTGGCCCGCCGCCTGGTCGCCCAACCGCACCGCTCCGGCGGGCAGGCACAGTTCATCGAGGCTCCGCTCGCCACCGGTGCGGGCGAGGACCGGATCGCCCTGAGCATGGCCTGGGCGCTGGCCAACCTCGGTACGCCGATCACCCTGCGGGCCCTCGCCGAGCGGGCCACCATGTCGACCCGCAGCTATCTCCGCCACTTCACCAGGGTCACCGGTACCCCGCCGGTGCGATGGTTGGTCAACCAACGGGTACAGGCCAGCCTGGCCCTGCTGGAGCACTCCGACACACCGGTCGAGGAGGTCGCCCGGATGGTCGGCTTCGAGTCGGCGGTCACCTTCCGGCACCACTTCCGGCGGACGGTGCACACCTCGCCGTCGGCGTACCGGCGGGCCTTCCGCCAGGGCTGACGCGGGTCAGACCGGGCCTTCCGCCCCGGCCGACGCGGGTCAGACCGGGCTGAGGCCGGGCCGGCGCAGGTCGTCGACCTCGACCACCTCCCGGCCGAGTGGCCAGAGCGCCGCCGGTACCAGCTTGAAGTTGGCGATCCCGAACGGGATCCCGACGACCGTCAGGCAGAGCCCCACCCCGGCGACGATGTGCGACAGGGCCAGCCACCAGCCGGCGACGATCAGCCAGAGCACGTTCGCCAGCCCGGAGGCGACCCCCACGCCCGGCTTCGGTACCAGCGTGCGACCGAACGGCCAGAGCGAGTAGTAGGCCAGCCGCAGCGATGCCACACCGAACGGAATGGTCACCACCAGCGCGAAGCAGATCAGCGCCGCGATGCCGTACCCGATCGCCAGCACGATGCCGCTACCGAAGACCAGCCAGAGAAGATTGAGCAGAAACCGGACCATGTCCCCATCGTGCCCGGCCGGCTCAACCACCGGGCCGAACGGGCATGCGCCGCCGGGTGGCTCAGACCGGTGCGGTGTACAACTCGTCGATCTCGGCGCGGTGCGGCAGGGCCACCGAGGCGCCGAGCCGCCGGGCGCAGGCCGCACCGGCCGCCGTCGCCCAGGCCACCGCCGACACCAGGTCCCGACCCTCGCCCCAGGCCACCGCGAGGGCACCGGTGAACGCGTCCCCGGACGCCGTGGAGTCGACCACGTCGACCTTCACCGCCGGGACGTGCACCGCCGTCCCGTCCCGGTCGCCGTACCAGGCACCCTGCGCCCCGAGGGTCAGTGCCACCCGGGGTACCAGGTCCAGCAGGGCGGCCCGCACGTCCGGGGCGGCGCCCACGATCGCCGGGGCGTGCTTCTCCTTGGCGACCAGCAGGTCCACGGCGGCGAGCAGGTCCGCCGGTACCTCCCGGGCCGGCGCCGCGTTGAGCAGCACCCGGGTACCCGCCGACCGGGCGGCCAGTACCGCCTCGGTGACCGCCTCCAGGGGCGTCTCCAACTGCGCGACCAGTACGTCGGCGCGCCGGATCACGTCGAGTTCGCTGCCGGTCAGCCCGGTGAGGGAGGCGTTCGCCCCCGGGGTGACCAGGACCGCGCTCTGCCCGCCGCCGTCCACCATCACCAGGGCTACCCCGGAGGCGCCATACACCACCCGCAGGTGCTCGGTGTCGACGCCGGCCCCCGCGATCCGGGCCTTCAGGGTGACCCCGAAGGAGTCCGAGCCGATCGCGCCGAGCAGGGTGCAGGCGGCACCCGCGCGGCTGGCCGCGATCGCCTGGTTGGCGCCCTTGCCGCCGGCCACCATGACGAAGTCGCTGCCCAGCGCGGTCTCGCCCCGACCGGGCAGCGTCGGCGTGGTGGCGACCAGGTCCATGTTGGCGCTGCCCACGACCACCACCCTGGTCCGGTCCACCCGGCACCTCCCTGCCACATCGAACGTCGCGGTGAGTCTAGGGCTACCCCCGGATCGGCCCGGCCCATGGCAGGCTTGTGAGGCATGACGGACATGCCGATCGGAGTGATGTACCGCTGCGACAGCCCGCCGGAGAACCTGCCGGCGTACGCGCGCCTGGTCGAGCGGCTCGGCTACGACGAGTTGTGGCTGGTCGAGGACTGCTTCTTCGCCGGTGCGGTCTCGTCGGTGTCGGTGGCCGCCGCGGTCACCGAACGGCTGCGGATCGGGCTGGGCATCATGCCGGCCGCGTTCCGCAACCCGGCGCTCGCCGCCATGGAACTGGCCAACCTGGACCGGATGTTCCCCGGCCGGATCCTGCCCGGATTCGGTCACGGCATGGCCGACTGGGTACAGCAGGTCGGCGCCGGGCACCCGTCACCCCTGGCGGTGCTCGGCGAGACGGTCGAGGCGGTACGCGCCCTGCTCGGCGGGGAGACCGTCTCGGTGAGCGGTCGGCACGTCCGGCTCGACGGGGTGACGCTGGCGTACCCGCCGGCCGGGCCGCTGCCGGTCGCCACCGGGGTACGCAACGAACGCTCCCTGCGCCTGTCCGGTCAGCTCGCCGACGGCACCATCCTGGCCGAGTGCGCGAGCCCGGCGTACGTGCGGTGGGCCCGGGAGCAGATCGAGCAGGGCCGCCGGGCGGCCGGCCGGACCGACCCGCACCGGGTGACCGTGTACGCCTTCTTCGACTTCGACTCCGCCCGGGCCAGCGCCCGCACGGAGATCGCCCGGCTGCTCTCCGCCGGCCGGGCACCGGCGGCGGCCGACGTCGACCTGGCCGAGGAGGTCACCGCGCTGCGGGCCGCCACCGGGGACGACGTGGCGGCACTGGCGGCGGCCCTACCGGACAGCTATGTGGACCGGTTCGCGGTGGCCGGTACGCCCGCACAGTGCCGGGCCGCGCTGGCCGCCCTGGCGGAGGCCGGGGCGGACGCGGTGGTGCTCGTCCCGCCCCCGGACCCGCAGCTGGCCGTCGCGCACATCACCCTCGCCGCCGACGCACTCCGCTGAGAGTGCAAGGAAGGGCCCCTTCCTAACGTTTCCGGTAGAGGAAGGGCCCCTTCCTAACACTCCGCGCGGCGTGCCCACCCGCACGGCATGCCCACCCGCACGGCGTGCGCACCCGCGCGGCATGCGCTCGCTCAGGCGGCGCGGGCGGTGTACCGGTCGCCGTGGCGCTGCACCACCAGGGGCAGTCCGAACGTCTCGGTCAGGTTCTCCCCGGTCAGGGTGTCGTCGAGCAGCCCCTGGGCGACGATCCGGCCGTCCCGCAGCAGCAGTGCGTGGGTGAAGCCGGGCGGGATCTCCTCGACGTGGTGGGTGACCAGGACCAGCGCCGGGGCGTCCGGGTCGTACGCCAGCTCGGCCAGCCGGGCCACCAGGTCCTCCCGCCCGCCGAGGTCGAGCCCGGCGGCCGGTTCGTCGAGCAGCAGCAGCTCCGGGTCGGTCATCAGGGCCCGGGCGATCTGCACCCGCTTCCGCTCCCCCTCCGAGAGGGTGCCGTACGTCCGGTCCGCCAACGAGCCGACACCGAGCTGGTCGAGGAGCGCGACGGCCCGCGCGGCGTCCATCGCGTCGTAGCGTTCCCGCCAGCGGCCGACCACCGACCAGGCGGCGGTCAGGACCACGTCGCTGACCGGTTCGTCGGCGGGGATCCGTTCGGCGAGCGCCGCGGTGGAGAGGCCGATCCGGGTACGCAGTTCGGCGATGTCGGTCCGGCCGATGCGCTCACCGAGCACGTGGGCGACCCCGGTGGTGGGGTGCAGCCGGGCGGCGGCCAGGTTCAGCAGGGTGGTCTTGCCGGCCCCGTTGGGGCCGAGGACCACCCAGCGTTCGTCCAGCTCAACCCGCCAGTCGACGGTGTCGAGCAGCCGCGTGCCGGACCGGAGCACGCTGACCCCGGCCAGGTCGACGACCACGTCGGCGGTCACGGGCGAGGGGGTGGGGGCGGCGCCACTGGCGCCGGGGACCAGGTCAGTAGGCACCCGGACATCCAACCACGCAGCCCGACCCGCCCCCCACGGACATCACCGGCACCGTAGGGTGCGCCGTGTCACTGATCACCCGGAGGTCCGCATGAGCCACCCCGATCCGGTCCCCGCATGAGTACGGTCATCGAGATATCCGGCCTGCGCAAGACGTTCCGCCGGCTGCGCGGCGGTGCCCACGTGGCGCTGGACGGCTTCGACCTGCTGGTGGAGTCCGGTCAGATCCACGGTTTCCTCGGCCCGAACGGCTCGGGCAAGACGACCACGCTGCGCGCCCTGCTCGGGCTGGTACGCGCCGACTCCGGGCGGATGACGGTGTTCGGGGAACCGGCACCCGAGCGGCTGCCCCAGGTCGCCGGCCGGGTCGGCGCGATCGTGGAGAGCCCGCAGTTCTTCGGCAACTTCACCGGCCGGCGGACGCTACGGCTGCTGGCCGTGGCGGGTGGGGTGCCGACCAGCCGGGTGGACGCGGTACTGGAGCAGGTCGGGTTGGCCGACCGGGCCGACGAGCGGGTCCGGTCGTACTCGTTGGGCATGAAACAGCGACTGGCGGTGGCCTCGGCGCTGCTGAAGGAGCCGGAGCTGCTGATCCTGGACGAGCCGGCGAACGGCCTCGACCCGGCCGGTATCCGGGAGATGCGCGACCTGATGCGTGACCTGGCAGCGGCCGGGGTGACCGTGCTGGTCTCCAGCCACATCCTCGCGGAGATCCAGCTGATCTGCGACCACGTGACGATCATCTCCCGGGGCCGCCGGGTGGTGGCCGGTCGGGTCGACGAGGTGCTCGCCGGTTTCGACCACGGCGAGTACCGGGTCCGGGTGGCCGAGCTGGACCGGGCCGCCGAGCTGCTCGGCGCCGCCGGCCTGACGGTGGTCGGGCATCCGGACCACCTGGTGGTCCAGCAGGTCGCGGACCCCACCGCGATCGCCCGCACCCTCGGCGAGCAGGGCCTCTGGGTACGGGAGGTGACGCCGTTGACGCCGGACCTGGAGAGCGTCTTCCTCGAACTGACCGGTACCGGCCACCGGTCCGCGGGCACCGGACCGGAACACACCGCACCACCGGACCGCGGCACCGGCCGGGATGCTGGGGAACCGGAGCGGGTCATCGAACTCGGCCCGACGGCCACCGGATCCGGGGAGGTGCCGGCGTGAACCTGGTCCGCGCGGAACTGGAGCGGCTGACCGCCCGCCGGTTCGTCCAGCTCATGGTGGTGCTGCTGATCGCCGCGTTCGGCATCACCATCGCCACCACCCTGGCCAGCTCGCACCGGCCTACCCAGGTCGAGGTGACCCGGGCCGAGCAGCAGGCCGCCACGGCCCGGCAGGAGATGGTGCAGGCGTACCAGAACTGCCTGGCGGCGCGGGCGGCGGGTGTCCAGCCGGGGCAGGACGGGTACCCCGCCAACTGCGCCGAAATGGATCCGGCCCGGTCGAAGCATCTGCCCTCCGCCGGGGACTTCCTGTACCAGGTCTTCGTCTTCGACCAGCAGATCCGTCCGCTGCTCTACTTCCTGATCGCGTTCCTGATGCTCTTCGCCTTCCTGGTCGGCGCCTCCTACATCGGCGCCGACCTGACCTCGGGGGGCATGACCAACCTGCTGCTCTGGCGTCCGCAGCGGATGACCGTGCTGGGCACCAAGCTGGGTGCGCTGCTCGGCACGGTCCTCGTCGTGTCGGTGCTGTCGTCGCTGCTCTACCTCGGGGCGTTCTGGCTGATCGCCGTCGTGGGCGGGCTCGTCGGCGACCCGACGGCCACGTTCTGGACCGACCTGTCCCTGACGTACCTGCGGGGCCTGGTGCTGGTGCTGATGGCGGGCACGCTCGGCTTCTCGGTGGCGACGCTGGGCCGGCACACCGCCGCCGCGCTCGGCACCTTCGCCGGGTACGTCGTGCTGTGGGAGCTGGGTGCCCGGGTGGTGTTCGAGATCATCGAGGTGGCCCGCCCGGACCAGTGGATGCTCAGCTCCTACCTGGGCGCGTGGCTGGTCGGCCGGGTGGAGTTCTGGGACAACCAGGCCTGCCGACCGATCGAGTCCTTTTGTGACGGCATGTACGAGATCACCTGGCGGGGCGGGCTGCTGGTCCTGACCCTGCTGGTGGCGGGTGCCGTGGCCGCCTCGTTCACCGCGTTCCGCCGCCGCGACCTGGCCTGAGCCGGGAGGCCGGCCGAGCCCGGCGTGCCGGCCGGCGTCACGCGCACCCTGAGCCGGCGCGTTAGGAAGGGCCCCTTCCTATACCGAAAGCGATAGGAAGGGGCCCTTCCTCACACCTACAGGCGGGTGACCCGGATGGCGTCGGCGATGACGTAGCCGGTGCCGGAGGTCCACCGGCTGACGCCGACCACGTTGGCGTCCCCGGCGGCGAGACTGAAGGTGCCCAGCGAGCGCCACTGCCCGCCGTTGGCCCGCTGGTCGACGTAGACGGTCTGGTTGCCGGTGGTGGTGGCCACGATGTACGGCGCGGCGCTGTTGTAGCCCGCGTTGGCCGGGTACCAGACCTCGACCCGGTAGCTGGCGGTCGCCGGGATGTTGACCTTGTACCAGGCCGCGTCGCTGGCGGAGACCGGGTTGGCGTAGTGGTAGTCGGCGCCGTACCGCTGCGTGGAGTAGGTCGAGACGGCCCAGTTGGCGCTGGCGGTGAACCGGCCGGCGGTGCTGTTGTCGACGATGGTGGACCAGGCCGGCGGCGGGGTGGAGCCGGTCACCAGCTGCATGTAGTAGGTCCAGTTCCAGTTCGGCCCGGGGTCGGTGTGGGTGGCGCCGGGTACCTGGTTGTGGCCGATGATGTGGGTACGGTCCTTCGGGATGCCGTACTTGTCGCAGAGGTACCTGGTCAGCGCGGCCGAGGCGCGGTACATCGCGTCGGTGTACCAGGACGCGTCGCTGACGTAACCCTCGTGTTCCAGCCCGATGGACTGGGTGTTGTACGTCCAGTTGCCGGCGTGCCAGGCGATGTCCTTGTCCCGCACCATCTGGGTGACCGCGCCGTCGGAGGAGCGGAGCAGGTAGTGCGCGCTGACGCCGGCCGACGGGTTCTGGAACCAGCTGATCGAGCCGGCGTACGAACCCTGCATGGTGTGGATGACGACGTAGTTGATCGGGTAGGCGCTCTCCCGGCTGGAGACCGTGTAGTTGCTGGAGCTGGCCGGGACCCAGGCGGCCGGCGGGTAGTCGGTGCTGAGCGTGCCGAGGTCACCCGTGCCGGTGGCGGTGCCGGTGGCCGGGCCGGCGGTGCCGCTGCCGAGCGGGGCGGTGGCGGCGAGCGCGCCGCGCCGGGGGGCGACCGGCCGTCCGGTGACGGCCACCGGGCCGCTGCCGGTACGCGCGGTGAAACCGGTGGCGAGCAGGTCGTACACGGTGTCGGCGTAGAGCCGGGCGGTGGCCGGGTCGGTCGCACCGCCGTACCGGGCGACGACCGGGTACCACTGGTCGACGTCGCGGCGCTGGTCGCCGGTGAGTCCGGCGGCGTCGGCGTAGGAGCGCAGCACGGCCGCCGCGCCGGTCACGTTGGCCGCGTCCCGGGTACGCAGCGTGTCGGCGTCCAGCCCGGTGGCGACGACGGCCTCGTCGAGGGTCCGTACCTTCGGGTTCCGGGTCAGGTGCATCACGCCGTACCCGCCGGAGAAGCTGGGGGCGCCACCGTGCCCGTCCAGGTGCGTCTCGGCGTAGCCGAGGGCGGCGAGCAGGTCCCGGGGTACGTCGTGCCGGCTGGCGGCGGTGTCGAAGGCGGCGGCGAGGGCGCCGGCCGGCCGGGTGGTGTCGGTCGGTGCGGCCGAGGCGGGTTGACCGGCCAGGGCCGTGGCCAGGATGAGGGCGCCGCCGAGCAGTTGGCTCGTGCGACGCAGCGGGCTCCGTACAGTCACCGTCACTCCTAACGCAGTGCGCGGGGGCGCCTCCAGCGGCCGGACCCCAGGTGACGGAACGGTATAGCGAGACTTCTATCTATGTCGAGACCTTGCAGAAGCTTTCCCTTTGGTGAAGAATTTCTTCACATGTGCAACGAGCGGTCGGCGGGAGCACCCGTCGAGGGTTCAGCCGACCGTGGATCCGAAGACCTCGTCCCGGACCGCGTCCAGGGCGGTCCGCAGCGCACCCCGCAGGATCGGCTCGTCCGGCACCCCGGTCGGTACCACCTTCGGCTTGACCAGCGTGATCGCCGCGACCTCGTGCTGCACCCGGTCGGCCAGGGCCGCACCGCCGGCCTGCCCCACCTCACCGGCGAGCACCACCAGCGGCGGGTCGAGCACCACACACGTGCTCGCCACCCCGAGCGCCAACCGGCGGGCCAACTCGTCGAGCATGCTGCCGCCGGCCGTACCGGCGCCGATCGCCGCGCGCACCGCGTCCGCCGCCGTCGCCGCCTCGAAGCCCTTCTCGGCGGCCACCTCACGAACCGCGTCCGCCCCGGCGAGCTGCTGGAACGCCGGCTTCGCCCGGCGGGAGACGTCGCGCGGGATCGGCACCCCGGGCACCGGCAGGTAGCCGATCTCGCCGGCCGCCCCGGAGCTGCCGTGGTGCAGCCGGCCGCCGAGCATGATCGCCAGGCCGAGGCCGGCCCCCACCCAGACCAGCACGAAGTCGTCCACGTCCTGCGCCGCACCGGACTGCGCCTCGGCGACCGCCGCCAGGTTGACGTCGTTCTCGAAGAGCACCGGGATGCGCAGGTCCTCCCGCAACGCGGCGAGCAGACCCCGGTGCCAGCGGGGCAGGTTGAAGGCGAACGTCATGTCACCGCTCGCCGGATCCACCAGGCCGGGGGTGCCCAGCACGATCCGGCGTACGCTGGCCAGCTGTGCCTGGGCGCTGCCGGCCACCTCGACCACGGCGTTGTGCACCACGCCCACCGGGTCGTCGGTGTCCCGGGTGGACTGCTCCACCCGGCCGATCACCGCCCCGGTGATGTCGGCGCAGGCGGCGACCACCCGGTCGGCGCCCACGTCCACCCCGATCACGTGCGCGCTGCCCGGCCGGACCGCGTAGAGCTGCGCGTTCGGGCCACGCCCGCCGGCCTGCTCGCCGACCCGGGTGACCAGGCCCCGCTCCTCCAGCCGCTCGACCAGTTGGCTCGCGGTGACCTTGGACAGGCCGGTGGCCGCGCCGAGCTGCGCCCGGGTGAGCGGTCCCCGCTCCAGCAGCAGCTCCAGCGCGGCCCGGTCGTTCAGGGCACGGAGCAGGCGTGGGGTACCGGGCAGCCGGGTCGAACTCATGCCATGTCCTCGGATCTCAGTAAAGTTTGCTCACAGTTACGTGAGCTGTCAGACGAGTAGCCGTAGCGTAATGGTCGGCGGTGGACGGGGCGGTCAGACGACCCGGCAGCACCGACCTGCGGGACGGCTGCTTCCGGGTACGACACGCGCGCCCGGAGCAGTGAAGGGAAGATGACCACCGTGCGGACCGATCCCGCCCTGCGTCGACTCGCGCTGGGCACCCTGCTCGCCGCCTTCCCCGGCGCCACCGCGCCGGACTGGGCGGTCGAGCTGCTCGGCGAGGGCCTGGCCGGGCACACCCTCTTCGGCACCAACATCGTGGACCCCGACCAGGTCGCCGGGGTCACCGCCGCGCTGCGCGCCGGGCGGCCGGACGTCCTGGTCGCCATCGACGAGGAGGGTGGCGACGTCACCCGGCTCGCCCACGCCACCGGCAGCCCGTACCCGGGCAACGCGGCGCTGGGCGCGATCGGCGACACCGCGCTGACCCGCCGGGTGTACGAGGCGATCGGCGCCGAACTCGCCGTACTGGGCGTCAACGTGAACCTCGCCCCGACGGTGGACGTGAACACCGCCGACGAGAACCCGGTGATCGGTACCCGTTCCTTCGGCGCCGACCCGGTCCGGGTGGCCGCCCACGCCGCCGCCGCCGTCACCGGGCTCCAGGCCACCGGGGTGGCCGCCTGCGCCAAGCACTTCCCCGGGCACGGCGCCACGGTCGCCGACTCCCACCACGAGCTGCCCACCGTCGACGTACCGGTCGACCTGCTGCGGGCCCGGGACCTGCCGCCCTTCGCGGCGGTGATCGCCGCCGACGCCCGCGCGATCATGACCGCGCACATCCGGGTACCCGGGCTGACCGGGGACGCGCCGGCCACGTTCAGCCGGTCCGTCCTGGTCGATCTGCTGCGCACCGAGTACGGCTTCACCGGGACGGTGATCACCGACGCGCTGGAGATGAAGGGGGCCGCGCTGGCCGCCGGCGGTGTCGGGCCGGCGGCGGTACGCGCCCTGGCCGCCGGCGCCGATCTGCTCTGCATCGGGGCGAAGGTGGACGCCGCGCTGGTGGAGCAGGTGGTCACGGCCATCCTCGCCGGGGTCGCCGACGGGCAGCTCCCGCTGGCCCGGCTGGAGCAGGCCGCCACCCGCACCGCCGAACTCGCCGCCTGGGCGCGACCGGTGGTCGGTCCGCCGGCCGCCGCCACGGACCTCGGGTACGCCGCCGCCCGCCGGGCGGTCCGGGTGGAGGGGGTGCTCGCCGACCTGACCACGCCCCTGGTGGTGCGTCTGGTCAGCGACTCGACGATCGCCGAGGGGCGGGTGCCGTGGGGGCTCGGGCCGCACGGCGTCGAGGAGGTACCGGTGGCGGTCGGCGGCACCTCGGTCGCGGCGCTGCGGGAGCAGGCGGGCGACCGGCCGATCCTGCTGGTCGGCCGGCATCTGCACCGGCTGCCGGGCGCGGCCGACCTGGTGGAGACGCTGGCCGCCGCCCACCCGGTGACGGTGCTGGAGATGGGCTGGCCGTCCCGGTGGCGCCCGACGGCGGCGCGCGCCTTCGTCACCACGTACGGCGCCAGCCACGCCAACGGTCGGGCAGCGGCCGAGGTGCTCGGTCTGGTCGACGCCCGCTGACCGGGCCGCCCGACGAGTCGGCCGGTCACTCCGGGAAGACGCCGTACGACCGCCAGCCCCGCTCGGCGAAACCGGCCGCCTCGGCCACCCGGGCGGAGGCGGCGTTCGCCGGGTCGTGCTGGTAGATCGGCACCGCCCCGTCGTCCAGTACCCGGCGGGCCGCCTGGGCGGCCAGTCGGCGGGCCAGCCCGCGCCCCCGGGCGTGCGGGGCGGTACCGACCGCGAGTTCGTGGCCGTACGCGTCGTGCCGTTTGATACCCACCCCGGCCAGGTAACCACCGGTGTCGTCCCGGGCCACCAGCACCTCCCGGTCGAACCAGCGCAGCCAGGACGGCAGGTCCGGCTCGTCGGACGACACCCAGCGGCCGGCGTCCGGCAACGGGGTGGGGGCCAGCGTCCACCGGAACACGCCCCGGTGCACCGGCCAGTCGGCGAAACCCACCGCCGCCGGCAACTCCGCCAGGAGCCGGTCCAGGGGGCGCCCGACCGGGGCGGGCAGGGCACCGCAACGGGCGGCCAGCCGGCGGACCGGCGCCACCCGGGGCGGCGGCACCGACAGCACCGTCCCGTCGGGCGCGGCGACCGCGACGGCCGGCCGGGCCCGACCGTCCCAGGCGGGCGAGAGCCGCCGGTGCGACCGCACCACCTGGAGCGGCTGCCGGGGCGGCCACTGACCCAGCCAGGTCGCCAGGTGCAGATAGAGCCGGCGGTCCACCATCAGGTCCGCACCACCCTCCCGCGCCGGCGCCGTGATCATTTTCAGCGTACGCCGGGCCGGCCAGCACGGCCGTAAGAACCTCGCAACCTCTCCGGCCGGCCGATGGCCGGTGGCGCCTGACTACGCTGACCCGACGGGCGGCAGCCGGACGGGTCGGGTGGTGACGGTGGCGCAGCGGGTACTGGTGGTCGACGACGACCGGACGGTCAGCGACGTGGTCTGCCGCTACCTGGAACACGCCGGCTACCAGGTCAGCCACGTCGGCGACGGGGCCGCCGCGCTCGCCGCCGTGGCCCGGGAGATGCCGCACCTGGTCGTACTCGATCTGATGCTGCCGGAGGTCGACGGCCTGGAGGTGTGCCGCCGGTTGCGGGCCCGGCCGGACGGGGTGCCGATCGTCATGCTGACCGCCCTCGGCGACGAGGCGGACCGGGTCCTGGGCCTGCAACTCGGCGCGGACGACTACCTCACCAAGCCGTTCTCCCCCCGGGAACTCGTACTCCGGGTCCAGTCGGTGCTCCGGCGGGCCGGTGGCGGGTCACCGGCCGACCGGCCGGAGGTACTCACCGACGACGGCCTGGTCGTGCGGACCGGCCCCCGGGTGGCGCAGTTGCACGGCCGGGAGCTGACCCTGACGCTGCGCGAGTTCGACCTGCTCGCCCACCTGATGCGGCATCCCCGGCGGGCGCTGAGCCGGGCGGAGCTGCTGGAACGGGTGTGGGGCTGGAGTTTCGGCGACCGGTCCACGGTGACCGTGCACGTCCGTCGGCTACGGGAGAAGGTGGAGACCGACCCGGCCGAACCCCGGCGCATCGTGACGGTGTGGGGCGTCGGCTACCGGTACGAGCCGGCTGATGCGTGACCTGGCGCTGATCTTCGGGATGGCGCTCGGTGCGGCCCTCGGTGTCGGCCTGGCCGGTGCCCTCCTGCTCCGGCTGCTGCGGCACCGCTCGGTTACCGTGCACATCTGTGCCCTGCTGGCGATCACCGTGACCGCCGTGGTGGCCGGGGTGGCGGTGGTCGCCGAGGCGATGTTCCTCTCCCCGCACGACCTGGAGGTGGTGCTGATCACGGTTGCCGCCGCCGCTGCGGTGAGTCTCGGGGTGGGTTGGCTCTTCGGCCGCCGGCTGGCCGCCGCCGCCGTCTGGGCGGACCAGGCCCGGGAACGGGAACGGCAGGTGGAGAAGGGACGGCGGGACCTGGTCGCCTGGGTCTCGCACGACCTGCGTACCCCGTTGGCCGGGTTGCGGGCCATGGCGGAGGCGCTGGAGGACCGGGTGGTGCGCGACCCGGAGACGGTCGACGAGTACCACCGGCGGATCCGGACGGAGACCGACCGGATGACCCGACTCGTCGACGACCTGTTCGAGCTGTCCCGGATCAACGCCGGGGCGCTGCGGCTGTCGCTGTCCCGGGTGCCGCTCGGGGACGTGGTCTCCGACGCGCTGGCCGGTACGGCACCGTTGGCCGCCGCGCGCCGGATCCGGCTGGTTTCCGCCGAGTCGGGCTGGCCGGTGGTCACCGCCAGCGAGCCGGAACTGGCCCGGGTGGTGGGCAATCTGCTGCTCAACGCGGTTCGCTACACGCCCGAGGACGGCACGGTACGGGTCGACGCGGGCCGGGCACGCGACGGCGCCTGGTTCTCGGTCGCCGACACCTGCGGTGGAATACCCGAGACGGATCTGCCCCGGCTCTTCGACGTGGCGTTCCGGGGCGAGCCGGCGCGTACCCCCGGGCGGGGTGGTGGTTCCGGAGACGGCTCGGGTGGGCTGGGCCTGGCCATCGTCCGCGGTCTGGTGGAGGCGCACGGCGGCCGGGTCGACGTCCGGAACACCGGCGACGGATGCCGGTTCGTGGTCCGGTTGCCGGATAATCCGGAAATTTAAATTTGTGTTCCTACCTGGGCAGATTAATTTGGCACCGTCGTGGGATGTCCTCCGTCGAGCAGCACCGTGACGACCACCGGGGTGACCGGTCGCCCCCACCGTCCCGGTTTCCCGTCCAGGACCGGTACGACGGTCTCCGGACCAGTCCACCCTGGCACCGGGTGGACGAGTCGGGCCCACCACCGCCGCCGGGCCGCTGAACCGGCGTCGCTGGCGGTCACCTAACCAATTGGCTAGGGGCGCGGGCGCGCTTCCCTGTCCACCCCCCTTTGCTCTGCTTCAGCGGAGGCAACACCCCGGGCCCCGAAGTGTTGCCGGGACTGAAGCAGAGCAAAGGGAGCCGGACCCCCGTCCGTCACCCGATCCGGCCCGGCCGGGTCCGGCGGGAGGACGGGTACCGGTCAGGGGTGCGTGCCGATCCGGTCGGCCTCGGCGGCCTGGATCGAGTACGACAACTCGACGTCCGGCAGGCCGTAGAAGATGACGCTGTCCACCTGCCCCGCGGTCTCGTTGGCGATCGAGGAGCCGAACTCGACGTAGCGGGAACCCCGGTCGGTACCCCCGGCGATGTTGATCCCGGCTTCGGTGATCTTCATGTTCACCGAGGTGCTCCAGCCCCGGACGTAGTCGACCATCTTGTACGGGTTGTCCTCGCCCCGGGACGGGTACCGGCGCAGGTGGTCCCAGCTGTAGCAGTGCGCGGTGATGATCTTCGGTGAGTACGGACCGTGGAACATCCCGCCCAGACCGTCCCCGGCGTCCCGGACGAACGCGTCGAAGTAGGCGCCGGAACTGCTGTAGCCGAAGTTCGGGTCGTTCGGGTTGCGCCACCGCCCGGCCGGCATGTTGACCGCCAGGTAGAGGTTGGACCGCGCGCGGCTCCACAGGTTGTCCCGCAGCGCGGTCAACCGCTTCCACCGCGCCGTGTACGGATCGGTGTGGTAGTCCGGTTCGTTGCCGATCTCGAAGACGAACAGGATGTTCGGGTGCGCGTCGATGTACGGCAGCACCTGGTCCAACTGCCGGGACACCAGACCGGAGTCCGGGTCCTCGGAGGACTGGATGATCATCTCGTTCAGCCCGGTACCCAGTAGCTGGTCGAGCTGCCAGTCGGCGAACCGGCGGTTGTACGGGTCGCCCCAGAACATCGACACCCGTACGGTCTGCGGGCGCATCCGTCGCAACCGGTCCACCTTGGTGGCCCAGTCACCCGGCGGCGAACAGACCGCACCCCACTTCATGTAGTACGCGGCGGAGGCGGGGCTGGCACCCGTGGCGACCCCACCGATGGTCAGGGCCGCCGCGCCGGCACCGACCCCACCGAGCAGTCTCCGCCGGGAGACGCCCCGCCCCGTCGGGGTTCCGTCGTCGTCACGCATCGCGTACCGCCCTTCGCCTGGCCCTGTCGCGTCTGGATCAGGATGCGAGCAGGTGACGACGGTGTCCTCTCACGCCGGTCTCAGCGGGCTCTCTATCGGGGCGCGCAGCGTACCGAGCAGCTCCATCGCCCGCGCCCGTTCCTCGGGCAGGTCGCACTGCCGGCTCAGCGCCAGGCAGCGGCGCAACGCCGCCCGACCGGCCGAACGGTCGCCCCGGGCCAGGAACAGCTCCCCGAGCCGGCGCAGCCCGATCGCCACACCCGGACGGTCGCCGACCTCCTGACAACCGGCCACCGCCCGACGCAACTCGACCAGCGCCAGGTCGTATCGGCCGGCACGCAGGTGCAGCTCGCCGAGGTGACCGACGGCGATCGCCTCGCCCCGCCGGTAGCCGACCTCGGCGCAGATCGCCACGCTCCGGGAGAACTGCGCCTCCGCCTCGCTGACCGCATCCGCGCGGACCGGGTCCACCGACCGGGCCGCCACCACGATCCCCAGGCTGCACAACGTGTACGCCTCACCGAACCGGTCACCGAGCTGCCGGAACAACAGCAGGGCCGCCCGGTACGTCCGTTCCGCCTCGGCCAGCCGGCCGGCCCGGCGGTGCAGCACCCCCAGGTTGTGCAGGATCTGCGCCCGTCCGGTCGGATCGTCCAGCTCGACGCAGATCGCCAGCGCCCGGGTCGACGCGTCGAGCGCCTCGTCCGGCCGGCCCGCCAACCGGTACGTGGTCCCGAGGGCGCGCAGCACGAGGCTCTGCCCGAACCGGTCGCCCAGCTCGACCAGCCCGGCCAACGCCGGTCGCAGGCAGTCCAGCGCCTCGGTCAACCGGTCGCTGTCCAGGTGCAGCTCGCCCAGCCCGCGCAGCAGGTACGCGGCACCCCGCCGGTTACCGGCGGCCCGGCAGGCGGCCAGGGCGCTCTCGTGGGTACCCCGCCAGTCCTCCAGATGTTCCCGCAGCTCGAAGAAGCGCGCCAGGGTCGCCGCCAGATCCCAGGCCAGCTCGTCCAGGCCGGCCGTGGCGGCCTGCCGGACCACCGCGACCAGCGTGGCACGCTCCCGCTCGCACCAGGCCAACGGATCGTCCCCGATCACCGCGTCCAGGTCGGCCGGGGTCCAACCGGCCCAACGTTCGGCGGTACCCACCCCGCCGCGCCGGAACCCGGCCGGCAGCCGGGCGGTGGCGGTCTCGGCGAGGGCCAGCCATGCCCCGCAGAACCGGGCCCGGGCGGCGGCGCGTACCCGGTCGGTGGTGGTGGCCGCGAGCAACTCCCGGGCGAAGGCGTGCACCAGGTCGTGCATCCGGTACCGCACCTCCGACGAACCGGCGACCGGCCGGTAGGCGTCGAGCAACCGGACCTCCACCAGCCGCTCCACCAGTTCCTCGGCCTCCGGCAGCGGCACCGCCAGCAGCGGGGTCAGCGCCCAGCCGGGGATCTCGGGCAGCTCCGGTACCCCGAGCATCCGGAACGCGGCCTGTTCCGACCCGCCGAGCGCCCCGTAGCTCACCGCGAGGCTGGACCGGACCTCCAGGTCCCCGGTGCGCAGCACGTCCAGTCGGGCCCGGGAGTCGGCGAGCTGGTCGGCCAACCGGGACACCGTCCAGTGTGGTCGGGCGGCGAGCCGGGCCCCGGCGATCCGGATGGCCAGCGGGAGTCGCCCGCACCGGTCGACGATCCGGGCGGATTCCGCCGGTTCGGCGTCGACCCGGTCCGCGCCGAGGGTCCGACGGAGCAGCTCGACGGCCTGCCCGGGGGTGAACACCCCGAGGTCGACCTGGTGGGTACCGGCCAGCGCGGCGAGCCGGGGCCGGCTGGTCACCAGCACCGCACACCGTGGCTCGGCCGGTAGCAGTGGCCTGACCTGCGGCTCCGCCTCCGCGTTGTCCAGCACCAGCAGGATCCGGCGGCCCTCGGTCCGGGCCCGGAAGAGCGCGGCCCGCTCGTCGGGTTCGACCGGTACCCGGCGCGGGTCCTCCCCGAGGGCCCGCAGGAACCGGGCCAGGACCTCGTCGGGGTCCAACGGGTCGGACCCACCCCGCAGGTCGACGAAGAGCTGCCCGTCGGGGAAGTCCGCGCGGACCCGGTGGGCGACCCGCACGGCGAGCGCGGTCTTGCCACTGCCGGCGGCCCCGGAGATGGTCACCACCGGCGCCGCGCCGGGCGCCGGCCCGGCGGTCAGCGCCCCGGCGAGTTCCCCGGTCAGCTCCTCCCGGCCGACGAAGTCGACCAGGTCGGCCGGAAGCTGGGCCGAGGCGGGCGGGACCGGCGGGTCGGGCGGGGCGTCGCCGCCGTCCGGGTCGGCCGGCCCCACGTCCTCCCCGTCCGCGCTGGACAGGATCCGGTCGTGCAGGCGGCGCAGGTTGTCCCCCGGTTCGAGGCCGAGTTCCCGGATCAGGGCGGCCCGGCCGTCCCGGTAGCACTCCAACGCCTCCGCCCGGCGACCCGACCGGTGCAGCGCGATCATCAACCGTTCCCGTAGCTCCTCGCGGAGCGGCTCGGCGCCCACCAGGGCCCGCAGCCGGGGTACCAGTTCCGCGTGGCGGCCGAGGGCCAGCTCGACGTCGAGGTGGTCGCGGACCGCCGCCAACCGCTGTTCGGCCAGTTCGACGGCGGCGGCGAAGAGTCCCGAGGCGTTCCCGTCGCCGGGGAGTTCCACGTCGGCGAAGGGTACGCCGCGCCACAGGGCCAGCGCCCCGGCGTACCGTTCGGCGGCGGCGGCGAGCTGCCCGACGGCGGCCAGTTCGCCGGCCTCCGCCGTCAACCGGGCGAAGTCGTCCGCGTCCAGCTCACCGGGGCCGAGGTTGATCTGGTACCCACCGGGTCGGGTCACGATCATCGGACCGAGGACGTGTCGGAGCCGCCAGACCAGGGTGTGCAACTGCCCGACGGCGGTGTCCGGGATGTCGTCGGCCCAGAGGGCGGCGAGCAGTTGGTCGATGACCGTGGTGCGGTTGGCGTTGGCCAGCAGGACGGCGAGCACCCCGCGTTGCCGTCGACTGCGCAGCGGCACCGGTCGACCGTCGACGACGACCTCGACCGGCCCAAGGATCCGTAGCTGCGGCATCTCGGGCGCCACCGTACCACCGGCCCGATCGACACCACTCATTGTCCTTTCCTGGCGGGTGGTGCTACCGGTCGACGAACCCGGTCCGGTAGGCCCAGACCACCGCCTGGGTACGGTCCCGGACCCCCAACTTGGCCAGCAGGTTCTTGACGTGGCTCTTCACGGTCTCCGGCGAGATGTACATCGCACCCGCGATCTCCGTGTTCGACTGCCCGCTGGCCAGCGCCCGCAGCACGTCGGCCTCACGTTCGGTCAGCCGCGCGGCCAGCGCCGCGTCGCCGGTGGCCACGTTCCGCCGGCCGGCGTAGACGGCCAGCAGGCGCCGGGTCACCGACGGCGAGACGAGGGCGTCACCCGAGGCCACGGTACGGATCCCGGCGACGACCTCCTCCGGGGTCGCCCGTTTCAGCAGGAACCCGTCCACCCCGGCGGTGAGCGCACCGTCGACGATCTCGTCGAGGTCGAACGTGGTGAGGGCGAGTACCCGGGGCCGGGGCGACGCCCAGGACGTGATCTCGCGGGTCGCGGAGGTGCCGTCGCGCACCGGCATCCGGAGGTCCATCACGACCACGTCGGGACGCAGGGCCGCAGCTTCCCGGACGGCGTCGGCGCCGTTGGCCGCCTCCCCGACGACCCGGATGTCCGCCTCGACCGACAGCAGCGCCCGCAGTCCGCCCCGGACCAGCGCGTCGTCGTCGGCGAGCAGCACCGTGATCACGGTTCGGCCCGCCGTGGGCGCTGGACAGGTCGGCTGCCCGGGCCGCCCGGCCGGGCCGGGATGACCGCCCGGACCCGGAACCCGCCGTCGACCGGACCCGCCTCGAACCGGCCGCCCTCCAGCCGGGTCCGCTCCCGCATGTTGACCAGTCCTCGGCCGGCTACCGGGACGGGCAGGTCCCGCCCCTCGTTGACGACCTCCACCCGCACGTCGTCCCCGATCTGGGCCAGGTCCACCCGGATCCGCCCGGCGTCGGTGTGCCGGAGCGCGTTGGTGACCGCCTCCTGGACGATGCGGTGCAGCGTACGCGCACCGCTGGCGGACAGGTCGACGTCACCGGTGGTGAGCTGCAACTCCCGGCCGGCCGCGCGGACCTGTTCGACCAGCCCGGTCAGCCCGGTCAGGTCCGCCGGGACCGGTTCGTCCGGTTCCCTTGGTTCCTTCGGCTCTCCCGACTGATCCGGTTGATTCGGTTCAACCGGTTCGGCCCTTTCGGTCGGTTCGATCGGTTGCAGGACGCGCAGCATCCGGTCCAGTTCGTCCAGCGCGCCCCGCCCGACGGTTTCGATGTGTCGCAGCGCCTCCTGCGCGAACTGCGGGTTCTCGGCGAAGACCCGACGACCGACCCCGGCCTGCATCACCATCACGTTGACCGCGTGGCCCAGCGCGTCGTGCAGTTCACCGGCGAGCCGGCGGCGTTCCTGCGTCACCATCCGCTCGGCCTGCACGGCCCGCTCCCGGGCCTCGATCGCCGACCGTTCCCGGGCGGCGGCGATCGTGGCGCGGCGGCTGTGCGCCAGATCCCCGGTGAACGTGGCGACGAGGACGCACACCGTTATCCAGAACAGTTCCGACGGGCCGACGTGCAGCCGGTCCAGCAGGGCATAGCCGAGCACCGCGAGCAGGGTGACCACGGCAGCGACCGCCCGAGGCCCCCAGCCCAGCAGTGAGTAGCAGGTGAAGAGGGCGATCCAGACCGGCCACTGCACGAACTGCGGCGGGTACCCGACCCACGAGTTGAGTACCAGCAGCCCAGCGGTCGCGCAGAGCACCGCCACCGGCTGGACGCGACGCCAGACCAGGAGCAGCGCGGCCCCGGCCACGATCGCCATCCCGGGCAGGTTCCCGGTGCGGTAGGGCGGCGCGACCCCGGCGAACTTCCCGACCTCGACCAGCATCACGGCCAGACCGACGCCGAGCCAGAGGTCCGCAACGGGCGGGCGGAACCGGTGGAGGGTGGTGGTCACGGCACATCCTGCACCGTGACCGGCCGGTCCGGGTACCCCTCGGAAGAGGGAGATCCGGATCCCTGACATGAGTGGTGACCAGCGCATCCCGTGGTTCCTACGCTCACCGCGAAGATCACACCGAGGGAAGGCGCTACCATGATCGACACAGTCGCACCGGCCCGGCGGGGAACCCCGAAACGGGCGGTGGTCGGCTTCTGGTGGCTCACGCTCAGCGCCGTGGCCGTCGCGGTGTTCGCCGTTCTGCCGTACCTCACCAGTTCGCTCGACGCACAGGCCGCCGCCGACAACACGGTGGCGGCCAACTACGCCACCCGCCCGGCGTGGGCGCAGGTCGCGTTCTACCTGCACGTCGTCTTCGGTGGGCTCGCGCTGGCCCTCTCCCCGGTCCAGTTCGCGGCGACACTGCGCCGGCGGGTACCCCGGCTGCACCGGGTCGCCGGCCGGGTCGCCGTCGTCGCCATGGTGCTGGCCGGGGCGGCGGGGACGGTCCTGGCGCCGATGAGTCTCGCCGGGCCGGTCGGCACCGCCGGGTTCGGGTTGCTGGGTGTCCTCTGGGTGGTGTTCGCGGTGGCCGCCTACCGGTCGGCCCGGCAGGGCCGGATGCGTACCCACCGACGGTGGGCCGTCCGGGCGTTCGCGCTGACGTACGCCGCGGTCACCCTGCGACTGTGGCTGGGTGTGCTGATCCCGCTGCTGATCAGCCTCGGCGGGGTACCCGAGCAGGACGCCTTCCTCCGGGCGTACGTGCTGGTGCCGTTCCTGTCCTGGGTACCCAATCTGCTGCTGGCCGAGTACCTGTTGCGCCGCCGCCACTGAGCTGCCGGTCAGCGGCGCGCGGCGGCTCAGGCGTTGCGCAGGATCGCGTCGGCGACGCCCGGCGCGACCCGCTGGATCGCCCGGAACTGCCTGGCCCGGCCGACGGCGACCACCGGGGAACGCCGCCGCAGGCCCCGGACGATCTGCGCGGCGGCCACCCCGGCCGGCATCGCCCCCTCGTTGCGGCCCGCCGTCATCGGGGTGGCCACCAGCGGCAGCACCACCTCCTGGACGGTGACCCCGGACCGGTCGTCCTGCATCTGGTACCGCAGTGCCTTCAGGAACACCCCCAGCCCGGCCTTGCTCGCGCAGTAGACCGGCGCGCTCTTCTTCGGCGAGTAGCCGAGCGCCGAGGAGACCGCCACGAACCTCCCCGCCGAGCGGCGCAGGTGCGGTACCGCCGCGCCGGCCAGGACCACCGGGGCGACCAGGTTCACCTGTACCTCCCCGACCACGGCAGCGGCCCGCTCCGCGCTCCAGTCGTCGGTGAACCACTGCTGGTGCTGGACCGCGGCGTTGGCGATCACGATGTCGAGGCCGCCCAGGGCCTCGGCCGTGTCGTGCACCAGCGAGGCGCACCAGGTCGGGTCGGCCAGGTCACCGGCCCAGCCGAGGGCACCGGTGCGGCGGGTCACGGTGGCGAGCCGCTGCGGATCACGGCCGCAGGTGGCGACCCGGGCGCCACAGTCGGTCAACTGGCTCACCAGTTCGGCGCCGATACCGCTGGTGCCGCCGGTGATGAGGATGCGTCTACCGGAGAGGGACATACGCCAAAGGATCTCCGTACCGGCCGGCGTCAGGCTTGTACGATTCCGCCATGCTGGTGCCGACCCCGGCGCACCACCGCACCGTGCACCCCCACCTGGCCCGTGCGGCCCTGCTCGGGGTCCGCCGGTACGGCGGCGGTCCCGCCGCCGACGAGGTGGACCGGTTGCTCGACGCGGACGCGCCGGTCCCGGAGGCCCTGCACCACGCCCTGCTGACCGAGTTGCTCCCGTACGGCTGGCCGGCGTTCACCGGCGCGGCGGCCCACCTGCTCGACCGGCCCCGGGAGGCGGACATCGTCGCGGTCGTCGAGCGGGGCGCCATCACCGAACTGGTCGACCAGATCCCGGCGCTGCAACTCCGCTTCCACGTCGGGCACACCACGGCGGTACGGCTGCACCGGGGGCGGATCACCGTCACACACCGGGCCCTGCTCGGTGCCGTACCCGGGGCGGCGGAGAGCCACTTCGTCGCGGCCATCCACCGGACGCTGGTCGGCGCCTGCGTCGGTACCACCCCCGCCGTCACCCTCCACCACACGGACGGCCGGAGGCTGCCGGCCGGTGCCGACCGCACCGCCGGCCCGCTGACCGGTTGGCACCTCGACCTCACCGACCCGCCCGGGCTCCCGCCGTCCTGGGCGGCGGCCGTCCGGGAGACCGTCGCCGAGGACCCGGCCCGGCGCTGGCGGCTCGACGCGGTCGCCGCCCGGTGGGCACTCTCGACCCGTACCCTGCAACGCCTCCTCGGCGACGACGGGACGGGGTTCCGCGAACTCGTGACCGGTACCCGCCTGGCGATCGCCCGGGGGTTGGTCCTGCGTACCGATCTCGGGCTGAGCGAGATCGCCGCGACCTGCGGTTTCACCGACCACGCACATCTCACCCGGTCGTTCGCCGCCCACTTCGGCCGTCCGCCGTCGGCGCTGCGCCGGCCCGTGGCACCGCACCGTCCCCGGCGACGGTGACGGTGACGGTGACGGTGAGGCACCGTGCGGGGACCGATCCCCGCCGGATACCGTTCGTCGGGCGCGGTCAACTGTGGGAGGGGTCGCCGGTCATGCGTCTTCACGTGGGATGCGCGATGTGGACGCTCAAGTCGTGGCAGGGACGTTTCCTGCCACACCCCCTGCCGGCGCAGGAGCGGCTGCGGCACTACGCCGGCTGGTGCAACGCGGTGGAGGGGAACACCACCTTCTACGCCACCCCGGCCCGCGACACCGTCGCCTCGTGGACGCAGCAGACCGACCCCGACTTCCGGTTCGTGGTGAAGCTACCGAAGCTGATCACCCACGAGGGCCGGCTCACCGGGGTCGACGAGCCGCTACAGGCCTTCCTGACGGCCATCGAGC
This sequence comes from Micromonospora echinofusca, assembly GCF_017614955.1. GTDB lineage: Bacteria > Actinomycetota > Actinomycetes > Mycobacteriales > Micromonosporaceae > Micromonospora > Micromonospora echinofusca_A. The sequence goes on along the minus strand of NZ_WVUH01000009.1, from coordinate 7,221 downwards.
CGCTCGGCCCCCGGGCCGAGGCCCTCTGGATCCAGTTGCCGGGCTCTTTCGCACCCACCGACGTCCCCGTCCTCGCCCGGTTCCTGCGCCGGCTCCCCACCTCCCACCGGTACGCCGTGGAGGTCCGCCACCCGGCGTTCTTCGACGACCCCCGCTCGGCGCGGCTCCTGGAGGATGTACTCGGCACGGCCGCCGCCGAGTGGATTCCCTTCGACACCACCGCGTTCTTCCAGAGCCCGCCGACCAGCGACGCGGAACGGGAGGCGTGGACCAGGAAACCGCGGATGCCGCTGCGCACGCATGCGCTGACCGACCGGCCGATCGTCCGGTACCTCGGTCGGGACGACACCGCGCGGACGGTCGCCGGCTGGCAGCACTGGGTCGACACCACCGCCGGATGGCTGCGCGAGGGCCGCTCACCGACCATGTTCATCCACACTCCCGACAACGCCGACGCGCCGGCCCTCGCCCGCCGGTTCCACGACGAGGTACGCGCGCGCGTTCCCGGCCTCGCGGCCCTGCCCGAACCGGTACCGGTCGAACCGCTGACCCTCTTCTGAGCGCGGCCCACCGCTGGCTGCCTGACGTAGGGCCAAAAAGGGAGCAGGCCCGATCCGGCTGAGTGGCGGTGGTGCCGCGTGAGTGGGATCGGGGCGAATCAGCACCATATCGGCGCGCGACTCGTAGCCGGGGTCAAGGGCTAGCCGAACCACCGTTCCGATCAAAGACGCCACCGGAACGCGCGACGCACGGATCGCGGTCAGAAATTATCACGCTTTGGCGACATCCAAGAACGCGTTGGCTGCCTCGACGCCCAGGGAAAAATACCAGCGACGGCCAGCCACGCCGAGGTTGCTGTAGGAGGTGTAGACAATCGCTTGCGCCAGAAGCGACAACAGGTACTGCGCGTGGAAAATGCGGCGCAGGTCGGCGCCGAGCCCTGCCGCGACAGCGGCGTGAACTGCTCGAACGATGCGGGCAACTGCCAGCGAGTCCGCCTTTACGCCGGTCCGATCGGTCCTGGTCAACAGATGCACGAGGGTGCGCGTGTCAGCCTCGGAGATCCCCGCCTGGACGGTTGGCAGGATCGAGGACAGGAGGAGGGTGGCTACATCCCGCGATAGCGGCGCGGAGGGATCAAACCCGGATAGGTCGATGAGCCGGATTTGGTCATACTCCGGTGATCCATCGGCCGCCAGCGGGACAATAATGTTGTCGACGTGCAGGTCGCCGTGAGTATTCCCGCACAAGTACTCGACTTCGAGCTTACTGACGACGGAGTCGAGTTTGGAGAGTTGAATCGGGTTGGGCGCACGACGGTGACCCCCGATCGGCGTATTGATCCAGTCCATACCGACAGCCAAAAGCCCAGCACGCTCAGCCCACCGATAGGCCGACCGGCCCGCGTCCAACGCTCCGCGAAGCTCGATACGGAGGAAGGCGTCGGCTGAAATGGTCTTGCGTTGCCAAGTGGTGGACGAGTTCCATTCACCCAAGACCAGCCGGGCGGTTGCAGCCGCGCCGTCCGACTGCAACGCAACCGGCAGCTCGCCGAGTGTCCGGCTACTGGACAGCGTCTCAGATGAGTCGAGGAACATCAGAACCCGGCCATCTTCGACAAATCTTGGAGCAAAATTCTGCCGGAAAAGGTGCCGGTCGGCGAAATTCGGTGAACGGATCCAGGCGTCTTCGTGATTCGCCGGCTCGCGCGCAGGGCTTCCTTTAGAGCAAACCTTCATGAGCACATCCGACGGACCTTGGCGCCCTGAGGTAGGAACGATTCGGAGCCGTGCCAACAGGGCGCCGCTTCCGCCTTGCCGCCGCCATGGTTCGTCTGGAATTTCTACCGTCACGGCATGATCGCGCGCCCACGCCTCAGCCGCCCGGACCACCACAGGGTCACCGAGGTATAGACCAACCCCTGAAGCTACCCGCCCTGCATCCCTGTTCATCAGCTTCGACACTACCCGGCTTCGGCTGAGCGGCCGTCGTCGCCGTTGCCCGGTAGAGTACCCGCGTGTCCCAGCCCGCACCCCTGTTCGTGAAAGCCATCATCACGCCCTCAGAGGTCACTGCTTTGCAGGCAATGTCCGTCTCGCATCAGAGGGTTCGCATCCTCTCCGGAGTTCGGCTTACGGTATCGGCGATCATTGCTGCGGCCGGCGCCGTGGTGACGCTGTCTGCGCTCCCAGCGACTTGGGTCACCGTCGCTGGCGCATTGTGGGCCGGCGCATACTCGATCGGGCTCGCATCATGGCTGGACGGAGAACTGCTTCGCGCGGCCAAGCTGCAGGAGATGTTCGAGGTAGAACTGTTTCAGCTTCCGTGGAACACCGTGATCGCCGGCCCACAGGTCCGGTGGGAGGACGCGAGTCGACTGAGCAAAAAGTTCAAAAGCCAACGAATAGCCGATGAATGGGACAAAGTACCAAACCTGCCGAGACCATTCGACGTCCTCGCACGTCAGATACAGAACCTGGGGTGGAGGTCACGGATCTGTCGCAGGTACGCCAACGTCGTCCTCGGAATCATCGTGGCGTGGACCGTCGCAGGGCTCGCAGTCGGCATCATTGGTGGCTTCACCATCGGCGAGATCATCCTGCGCTGGTTCGTCCCGTCACTCGGTGGCCTATTGCTCGGGATCGACACCTTTCGACAGCAGCGGGCAATCGCGAAGGAGCGGGATCGCGTGTGCACCTTCGCGGAGGACGAGGCACTGAGAGCCGCACGGCGGGTCAAGGAGGCGGCGACTGAGGACGCACTGTTGGCGCTATCGCGCCAAGTACAGGACGCGCTGTTTAGCACCCGCTCCCGGGCACCACGAGCACCGAGCCGGCTTTTCTACGTGCGCTACTACCGCGGCGATGAAGTTGACTTCCGCGCCCCCGTACAACGACTGGCAACCGCCTTGGCGGGGCAGCCAGCTCCATGACGCGGTTGGCCCAGGACGGGCCTTCAACGAAGACCTCGCTATGCGGAACGTGCACCCCACCCCGCGCGTCTCTTTGAGCCGAACGGGCGCCGCCGCCACATCGCGGATGGCGCCCAGAGGACGACGGCGTGCCTCGGCGATCTCCGGCCTCGCGGGGTTCTGATGGACTCGGTAGCCCCCGTGGGCCACCGTATCGGCGCACTCGTTCTCCAACTCCAACGGACGCCGCTCGTCGGCATCCAGCCTCGGCCTGATTCTGGTTCGTGGCCCGGTCGGCGATCCACCTGGCACGCCCGTGGGCCGCCTACTCCAAGGCGCCATCCCCTCGGCGTCCGTCGAGACGGCAACCGTGGGAGTCGGATCACCGTGGGTGGTCTGGGCAGGGCTGGTCGGTGCGGCGCCGGCAGCCCCGCTCAGTTACCCGACGACCCCAACTGCCGCGCCTCGGCGATCGCCGCATCGACAACCTGGCCGGTGGTGGCGGTGCGCTGGACCAGCATGACGAGCACCTGCTTGACGCTCTCCAGAGCCTGCAACAGCGGCCCGGGCTGCCCACCCTGGAGGACCACCACGACGAGCTGCTGCGCCTCACCGACGTACGTGATCGTCGCAGCCGTCTGATCACGGATGCCGTCGACCGCACTACGTACCGGCGTCAGCCCGGCGATCGTCTCCTCCGGACTGGCCTGCTCCGGGACAGCAGCAGTCGCCTTCGTAGCATCACCGACCGCACCGGCGAGACCACCCAGGCCACCCCGGACGGTGGTGATCACGCCTCGAATCCGGGCCACCCCGGCAGCCACCGCAGCGAACCCGGCACCCGCAGCCCGTAACGCGATCTCCTGCGCCTGCTGGTCGGCAGCGGCAGCCAGACCCTGCGCGCGTTCGACCCCGGTGGCCAACGTACGCAGCTCCGTAGTGATCTTCTCGACGTGCGACACGCTGCCGGAATCCTCCACCTGGCGACAAAAGCCTTCAGGAGGTCGAACCTACCCGCACACCACGGACGTCACCAGACGACGCGACCGCCGACGCCCCCAGTACCGGCAGGCGTCCCGCACCGCAGACGATGCGGCGGCCGTCGCGTGGAGGTCGACCGGCAGGCTCAGCGGTCGACCACGGACAAGCTGGGTTATCTCTTCGACGCCTGACGTAGGGGTCAGAAAAAGGGGTCAGGCCCGATCCAGATGGACCGGGCCTGCTCTGTTACTACTGGTGCGCCGCCAGGGACTCGAACCCCGAACCCGCGGATTAAGAGTCCGCTGCTCTGCCAGTTGAGCTAGCGGCGCTCGTTGGCAACGGGGAGAACACTAGCACGGCCCTCCCGGGGCACTCCAATCGGATACCGGCTCACCTCTTCGGTTGAGCTTATCGGGTAAATAGCACAAATCGTCCGGCAGTCCCGGTGACGGGTCATGGCGGTGGGCGGGAGTACGGCACGATGTGCGCCAGAACCGAGTGAACGAGGTGGGGATGGGCAAGTTCACACGGGCTCGGGCGATGCTGGCCGCCCTGGCCCTGGTCGCACCGCTGGCGCTGACCGCCTGCGGTGGCGAGGTGGCACCGCAGTTCGTGAGCGAGAGCACGGCACCGTCGGCGGGTACGGGTGACCCGTCGACGAGCGCGTCTCCGGACGGCGGCAACGCGCCCGCCGCCACGGGTGGTCTGGACGTGACGCCCGCCACCGGCGCCAAGAAACAGCCGGTCAGCGTGGAGATCGGCGCGGCCACCGCCGGGGCGAAGGTGACCGAGGTCGCCCTCACCGGACAGGACGGCGAGAAGGTGACCGGAGCCGCCCGGGCGGACGGCTCGTCCTGGGTACCGGCCAAGCCGCTGAAGTACAACCGGACGTACACCGCCACCGTCACCGCCACCACGGCGGACGGCCAGCGGCGTACCGGCACGACCACGTTCACCACGATGGCCAAGCCCCGGTCGCTGATCGGTTCCGGGCTCTACCTCTTCGACGACAAGACGTACGGGGTGGCCATGCCGGTCGTGGTGGAGTTCTCCCCGGGCATCGCGAAGAAGGACCGGGCGGCGGTGCAGCGGCGGATGTTCGTCCGCACCGATCCCCCACAGCCCGGAGCGTGGCACTGGGTGGACAACGGCACGCAGGCCTACTACCGGGCGCCGGAGTACTGGCAGTCGGGTACCACGCTCAGCGTCCGGATCGCCCTGGAGGGCATCCCGTTGAGCAACGGCAAGTACGGCAACGTCGACCGGGTCGCGACCGGGAAGATCGGCAGCCGGTTCGAGATGAAGGTCGACAACACCACGAAGCAGATGACGGTCTACGAGAACGGCAACCTCGTCAAGACCCTGCCGGTGAGCCTGGGCAAGAAGTCGACCCCCTCCTCCAGCGGCACGATGGTGGTGATGGAGAAGAAGGAGTCGACCGTCTTCGACACCCGGGACGATCCGGACCCAGCGAACCGCTACGTCACCGACATCGACTTCGCGCAGCGGCTGACCTGGGGTGGCGAGTACATCCACGCCGCGCCCTGGTCGGTGCAGCACCAGGGGCGGCGCAACGTCTCGCACGGCTGCGTGAACGTGTCGATGGAGAACGCGAAGTGGCTGTTCGGCAAGACCAAGGTCGGTGATCCGATCACCATCCGGGGTACCGAACGCAAGCTGACCCCGGGTAACGGCTGGACGGCCTGGAGCATGAGCTGGGACGAGTTCGTGAAGGGCAGTGCGGTCCCGGTCGCCGAGCAGAACGCCGCCGCGCTCGGCTGACCCGCCCCGCTGACCTCGGCCTCCGGCACGCTGGGCCGGCTGGGCGTTATTCCCGCTATCTGCACGTTGCGGGATAGTGGTTCTCTTCACCCGGGGCAACGGGTACGTGTCCTCGCGCGTCAGTGAGAGACGATGGCGTGAGGACGGACTGTGAGGGGACCATGCGAGCTAGCCAGGACCAGCTGACCCAGCGTGCCACCGGCCGACGTCCGGCGCCGGTCCGCACCCTCGTTGCGGTGGTGCTCGCCGGTGTGCTGGCCGTCACCTCGGCCTGCACCGGCGGGAACGACCCGGGTGGCGGCCCGGGCAACTGGCAGGGTGGCGGGGAGAAACCGCCCAAGGCCAGCGCGACGATCACCGCTCCGGCGGCCGACGCGAAGGACGTACCCGCCTCGACGGCGATCACCTTCGAGGCGAAGGACGCCACCGAGACCACGGTCGAGGTGAAGGATTCCACCGGCAAGGCCGTCGAGGGGGCCCTCGACCCGGCCGGCACGAGCTGGTTGCCGGGGGGCGCGCTGAAGTACGGCGAGACGTACACGGCCACCGTGACGGCGACCGGTGACGACGGTAAGCCGGTCACCGCCACCAGCAGCTTCACCACCATGGCCAAGCCGTCGAAGCAGGTCCGGGTGACCAGTTTCCTCGGTGACGGTCAGGTGGTGGGGGTCGGCATGCCGCTGATCGTGAAGTTCGGCCGGGCGGTCCCGGAGGACTACCGCGACGACGTGCAGCGCCGGATGACGGTGCGTTCGAAGCCGGCCCAGGAGGGCATCTGGCACTGGGTCAGCCCCACCGAGGTGCGCTTCCGCCCGAAGGAGTTCTGGCAGGCCGGCTCGAAGGTGTCGTACAAGGTGCAGACCGGTGGCCTGCCGATGGGCGACGGCTGGTACGGCCGCGCCGACCTGACCGTCGACGTCACCATCGGCCCCGCGTTGATCATGACGGTGGACAACAGGACCAAGCGGATGACGGTCACCCGGGACGGCAAGGTGATCCGCACCATCCCGGTCAGCCTGGGCAAGAAGAGCACCCCGTCGTCGAGCGGCACGATGGTGGTCATCGAGAAGCTCAAGGAGACGGTCTTCGACACCTTCGCCGAGCTCGGGCCGGAGGAGGGCTACCGCACCGACATCGACTTCGCCCAGCGGCTGACCTGGGGTGGCGAGTTCATCCACGCCGCGCCGTGGTCGGAGGGGCAGCAGGGCCGGGTGAACGTGTCGCACGGCTGCGTGAACGTGTCGATGGCCGAGGGTGCCTGGCTGTTCAACCAGACCCGGGTCGGTGACCCAATCACGGTCAAGGGCACCGAACGCAAGCTCCAGAACGGCAACGGCTGGACCGACTGGAACATGAGCTGGGAGGAGTACGTCAAGGGCAGCGCCCTGCCGTACGAGCCGGCGGCGGCCGAGGAGAGCCCGGCGGCGGAGCCGGAGCCGAGCGCCACCTCCTGACCCGACCCGCGAAGCGGAGTGCGGCCCCGACCGGACGGTCGGGGCCGTCGCCGTCGGTGCCCCAGTCCTGTCTCCGGAAACGCGCCCCCGAGC
>NZ_WVUH01000099.1 GCF_017614955.1 Micromonospora echinofusca | reverse complement strand
GGGTAGGGATGGAGTCATGCTGGGACGAGGGAAGCGGAACCGGAAGCCGGCGATCGACGCGCGCCGGGAGGGCGGTGCGGTGGTGGGTCCGGAAGTCGAGGCAGCGTTCCAGGAACTGTCGGCGGCGGAGACCGTGGCCTTCGGTGGCGTGGGCATCGCGTCGACGGTCCTGCCGGTCACCGAGGCGTACCGGACGGTCGAGCGGCTCCTCTCCGACCAGGGCGACCGGTTGAGGCCCCGGCTGACCGCCCTGCTCACCGAGGGTTCCCCGGCCGGTCGGGTGTACGCGGCCACCCTGCTCGACCGGCTCGACCCGGAGGAGGGCCGGTCCGCCTGGGCGGCCCTGCGTGCCGATCCGGCCGAGTTCACCCTTTTCAGTGGATGTGTCATGCACCGCGCCACGGTCGGGGAGTACGCCGTCGACCACCCGCACTGATCGGTGTTCATCACTCATCGTAGTTGAGTGATAGCTCAGATGTGCCCGCGTTTACGCAGGTGCGCGGGCTTGTTACCGTCTTCGGCCGAGCGGGGTTCGGGGAGGCGGGGGCGATGGACGGTGCAATGGCGTACCTGGTGGCCACGGCCGGTTGTCTGACCGGGGTGGCCGGAGTGGTGATCGCCGTCCTGGCGTTGCGCCGGTCACGCACCGGTGGGCGCCCCGGGATCCGTTCCGTTTCGTGGACGACGACGCGGACGCGCTTCGTGGCGACCCTCGGAAGGTACGCCCCGGCGACATCGTCGAGATCCGGCAGACCCCGTACGGGGTACGCGGCAGCCTGCGGATCAACGAGGGCGCCTGGGTCTGGTACGAGCACCTGCTCGACGACGCCAACGGCACGAAGTGCTGGGTCTCCGTGGAGGAGGACCCGGACCTGGAGCTGGTGCTCTGGACGGTCGTGCCGGACAGCCGACTCACCCCCGGCGCGGCGAAGGTGACCCTCGACGGCCAGCGGTACACCAGCAAGGAGACCGGCCAGGCCCGGTTCAGGGGGACCGGCAACACCGGGCTCAACCCCTCCGGGTCGATGCGCTACCACGACTACCGGGGCCCCAACGGCACCCGGCTCTCCTTCGAGTCCTTCGAGGGCGGTGCCTGGGAGGTGGCCCGGGGTGAGGTGCTGCACCGGGCCGAGGTCCGGATCTATCCGCAGGCCGCCGACCGATGACCGAAAGGCCCTGACGACCCGATGCTGGTCAGCCTGGACACCCCGTACGCCGACACCACCGCCGCCGACCTCTCCCTCGCGCTCGACGGGCCGGAGCGCCCGGCCCTGCACGTACTGACGGTCGACCTGCCCGGCCGGGTGGCGGTACGACTGCGCCTGCTCGGCGCCTCCCATCAGGTCCTGCTCGACGCGCCCGGGACCAGCCGCTCCGAGACGGTGGCCTGCCTGCCGGGCAGCCCGCCCAGTCTGCCCTCCCGGGTGGAGGAGCCGGACGGCCGGTACCGATTCGCCGCCGAGGTGCTGCGGCTGAGCCGGGCCGAACTGGCCGCCCGGATGGCCGTCCTGCGCACCGAACTCGTCGACGACCCGTACGCCCTCGTCGGGGTCTTCCCCGGCGACCAGGACGCGATCACCGCGCTGCGGGTCCGCCTGGAGACCGCCGGGTCCGCCGAGGGGACGCCGGAGGCGCAGGCCACGGTGCGCTGGCAGACCTGGCACGCGTACCCACAGACCGGTGAGCTGGTCCAGACCGAAACGGCGGTGAACCTGTCATGACCTACCGCAGATGGTTCGTACTGGGGACGATCTTCGCCCTGGTGGGCGCCCTGATCGCCGCCTTCGCCATCTTCTACGGCAACTTCTCCCCCCGTGGCTACGTGGAGGACCGGTACCGCCGGACAGCCCAGTACGACATCACGGGCAACGCCGTCGCGTACACCTCAGCGAAGCAGCCGAGTCAGGTGGCCAAGGAGGTCACCGACGCCTGGCAGCCGGCTGACCAGTACGTCGACGGCAGCGGTGTCTACCTCCGCTACGACGACGACTCCGTGGTGATCCTGCCGCTCGCCGCCGGCTCGCTGATCCTGCTGGAGAAGGTCTCGACCGCCTATCCGCGCTACCACTCGACGGTCGGCAACGGCTGGGGTTGGGGCCGGGGCAACACCGTCCGGGGTGGCGGCCCCGGCAGCGGCAAGTGACACCGGCCCCAGCGGCACGTGACACCGGCCCCAGCGGCATGTGACACCGGCCCCAGCGGCACGTGACACCGGCCCCAGCGGCACGTGACACCCCTCGTACGAGCAGAACCCACCCCCGGGAGTTGAGATGTTGCCGAACCTCGCCACCGACCTGCTGGTCACACTCGCCTACGGAGTCGTGGGTGTGGTGCTGATGGGCATCGGCTACGCGCTTGTCGACGTGGCCACGCCCGGTCGGCTGAACGAACTGATCTGGGTACAGCGCAACCGCAACGCCGCCCTGCTGCTGGCCTCGAACCTGGCCGGCGTGGGCATCATCGTGGTGGCCGCGATCGCGGCCAGCGAGGACGACTTCGTGGCCGGCATCGTCAGCGCCTCGGCGTACGGCATCCTCGGTCTGGTCATCATGGCCGGCGCGTTCGTGCTGCTCGACGTGGCGACCCCCGGAAAGCTGGGGGAGATCCTGGTGGAGTCGGAGCCGCACCCGGCCGTCTGGGTCTCCGCCGTCGTGCACCTGGCCACCGGGGCGGTCATCGCCGCCGCGATCAGCTGATGGGCGCCCCGAAGCGCCCGGACGGGCGGAGCGACCGGATGACAGCCGCCGGGTCGGGGCGCGGGACGACCGCCGTGCCGGGGCGTCGGGCACGGGGACGGCGCTGGTCCGGACTGGCCCTGGCGGCGGCCGCACTGCTGGCCGTCGGCGCCTGTGGCAGCAGCGATGCCAGCACGGTCGTACCGCCGCCGACCGACGCCCAGCGCGCCGACACCGTACCGATCCTCCAGCGCGCCGCGCAGGCCCAGGGCATCTGCTACGGCTGGCGGCTCCAGGAGAGCTACAACGACGTGGTCAGTGTCGGCTCGAACCTCGGCGACGGGGTGCCGGTCGAGGACCAGGAACGCTGCCCCCGCTGGGTCGAGATCTCGGCGGTCGTCTACTACTACTCGTCGAACAGCGAGCTCGAAGACTCGGCCAGCGTCGAGGTGAACAGCTCGGGCGATGTGGCCGAGTACCGGATCGCCGCAGGTCTGCAACGGTTCGGGCTGGACGACAAGGTGTTCGTCGACGATCCGGGTTGGGCGATCACCCGGGCGGCGACCATGCTGCCGCTGCTCACCGCCGAGACCGGGGACGCCAGCCCGGCGCCGGTGGTCACCGGTGGGCCGCCCGCGTCGGTGCAGGCACTGCCGGACGCCGGGAACGACTACTGGCGGGACCGGCGGGGGTTCTTCATCGCCGGTGGGGTGATCCTGCTGATCACGGTACTGCTGCTGGTCGTAGGGCTGGTCAGCCGGCAGCGGTCCCGGGCGTGACCGCCGGGGCCGCGCAGATCGACGTGGCGGAACCGACCGGCCCGGCCCGGCCGTACCGACGGCTGGCCCGGGCCGGCGTGCTCGCTGCGGTCTTCGTCTGCGCCGCGTGCGGGCTGGTCTACGAGCTGGCCCTGGTCGCCCTCGGCAGCTACCTGATCGGGGACACCGTCGGGCAGGCGTCCATCGTGCTCGGTGTGATGGTCTTCGCGATGGGCGTCGGTGCCCTGGCCGCCAAGCCGTTGCAGCCCCGGGCCGCTGCCGCGTTCGCCGCCATCGAACTGCTGCTCGCCCTGCTCGGCGGGCTCTCCGTGCTGGGTCTCTACGCCGCGTTCGCCTGGCTGGACCTGTACGCCCCCGCCCTGGTGGCCACCGCGTTCGTCCTCGGACTGCTGATCGGTGCGGAGATCCCGCTGCTGATGGTGCTGCTGCAACGCATCCGGAAGCAGGCCGCCGGCAGCGCGGTGGCCGACCTCTTCGCCGCCGACTACGTGGGCGCCCTGCTCGGCGGCCTGGCCTTCCCCTTCCTGCTGATGCCGGTCTTCGGTCAGCTCAAGGGTGCGCTGGTGGTCGGGGCGGTGAACGCGCTGGCCGGACTCGCGTTGGTCTTCACCGTGTTCCGCCGGGAGCTGAGCCGGCGGGCCCGCGCCGCGCTGACCGCCGGCTCCGTCGTGGTGGCGCTCTGTCTCGGGTACGCCTACCTGACCGCTCAGGACTTCGAGGTGACCGCCCGGCAGCAGCTCTACCGGGATCCGGTGGTGCACGCCGAACGCAGCCGGTACCAGGAGATCGTGCTCACCCGGTCCGTTTCCGAGCCCGGTCGCAGCGGCACCGACCTGCGGCTCTACCTCAACGGCGACCTCCAGTTCAGCTCCACCGACGAGTACCGCTACCACGAGGCCCTGGTGCATCCGGTGCTGCGCGGCCGGCACGCCGAGGTGCTGGTCCTCGGCGGTGGCGACGGGCTCGGGGTACGCGAGGTGCTGCGCTATCCGGACGTGGCCCGGGTGACCGTGGTGGAGCTGGACCCGGCGGTGGTGGCGTTGGCGCGTACCGAGCCGGTGCTGCGGGAGCTGAACCGGGGCGCGTTCGACGACCCCCGGGTCCGTCTGGTGCACACCGACGCGTTCGCCTGGCTGCGTACCGCCACGGAACGCTTCGACACGGTGGTCATCGACCTGCCCGACCCGGACGAGACGGCCACCGCGAAGCTCTACACCGTCGAGTTCTACGCGCTGGTGCGGGCGGTCCTCGCCCCGGACGCCCGGATCGTGGTGCAGGCCGGTTCGCCGTACTTCGCACCCCGGTCGTACTGGTCGATCGAACGGTCGCTGCGGGCGGCCGGCTTCGCCACCACGCCGTACCACGTGGACGTGCCCTCCTTCGGCGACTGGGGTTTCCTGCTCGCCGCGCCGGGAGCCACCCCACCCGCGCTGGAGTTGCCGGCCGGTGCCCCGGCGCTGCGCTTCCTCGATCCGGAGACGTTGCGACTGGCCGGGAACTTCCCGGCCGACCGGCGCCGGCTCGACGTTCCCGAGTCCACTCTGCTGCAACCCCGGGTGCTGGAGTACGCCCGCGCGGAGTGGCGCGGTTACTGAGCTGCCACCTGCCGTTTCGTGAGGTTGACTGGTCGGGTATCGATACTGTGAGTCATCAATCCACGAAGGGAGAGTCGTGACGGACCCCAGGAACCCCGCCGCCCCGCCGGCCAGGACACGCCCGAGCAGCGTGACGATTTCCAGCTATCTGCTCATCCTGTTCGCCGTGCTCCAGGTGATCACCCTGATCGTCGGGCTGACCGTGCTCAGCACGATGCAGGAGGTCTTCCGGGACGCCTACGCCGGGACGTCGCTGGAGGGCGCCGAGACGATCGCGACGGTCTCCGGCATCGGCGCGGCGGTCGTCGGACTGCTCCTCGCCATCGGGTTCGTGGTGCTGGCTGTACTCAACAACCGGGGCAAGAACGTCTCCCGGATCATCACCTGGGTACTCGGCGGCATCGCACTCTGCTGCACGGGTGTGGGGCTGGCCGGCAACGCGCTCAACGGCATGATGAGCGGCCAGACCGGCGGCGACGTACCCAGCCAGCAGGAGATCAACCGTCGGCTCGACGCGGCGCTGCCGTCCTGGTACGAGCCGGTGAGCAACCTGCTGACCGTGCTCGCCCTGCTCGCCCTGCTGGTGGCACTGATCCTGCTCGCCCTGCCGGCGTCGAACGAGTTCTTCCGCAAGCCGCAGACGGTCTGGGAGCCGCCGGTGCCGGGCGCCAACTACCCGGGTTACCCGTCGACCGGCACGCCCGGATATCCGCAGCACGGCACGCCGGGGTACCCGCAGTCGGGTGCGCCCGGGTACCCGCCGACCCCCGGCCAGCCCGGGTACCCGCAGCAGGAACCGCCGTCGGGTGGGCCCGGGTACCCGCCGCCCGGGGGCGACAACCCGCCGGGTGACCGGCCGGGCCCGTCGGCTCCGCCGCCGACGAGCTGACCGAAATCACCGGTTGCGCCGGTCCCTCCGGGTAGGTTCCAGCAGAACGACTGCTCGGAGGGATCGGCGATGTCGTACCCGAACTGGACGCCGGCCCCGGTCCCGGCGGAACCGGCGGTGCCGGTGCGTCGGCCCGCCGTGGTCACGGCTGCTGCCGGGCTGCTGGTGGTGCTGGCAGCCGGTGGGCTGCTCGCCTCGGTCGTGGTGCTGCTCAGCCTCAACGGCACCGTCGACCGGTTCCGGGCGGCTGCCGCCGGTACGGCCGCCGACCCGGACCAGGTCGACGGGATGGTCCTGCTGCTGCGCGGGCTGGCCACCGCGGCCACCCTGCTCTCCGTGGCCGCCGCGGTGCTGCTGGTGGTCTTGGCACTCGGACTGCTGCGCGGTGGTGCCGGCAGTCGGGCCGCGACCTGGGGGGTCTGCGGCCTGGGCCTGCTCTGCGGCTGCGGTGCCCTCACCCTGTCGGGCGTGCAGCGCGCGGTGCCGTTGCGCCTCGGGACCGACAGCGCGGTGACGGCGGACCTGGTCGCTGCGGCGACCGGCGCGTACCCGTCGTGGTGGCTTCCGCTCAACGCGGGGCTTTCGGTGGCCCAGGCGCTCGGTTACCTTGTGGTAGCCCTGCTGCTGGGGTCGCCTCCGGCGAACGGCTACTTCCGTCGTCGGCCACCCGGGCAGCAGCCCGCACCGACCGCCGTACCGCAGCAGCCCTCGACCACCGAGCCGTCGTACCCGGAGCGGACGACGCCGCCGCAGTGAGGACCAGCCGTGCCCGCATCGCCGGACCAAGGCCCATCGCCCGTCGCCGGCCCGCCCGCGACCGGACGTACCGCCCTGGTCACCGGGGCGACCGCCGGGATCGGGGCCGCCTTCGCCCGCCGGCTGGCGGCGGAGGGCCACGACCTGGTGCTGGTGGCCCGGGATGCCGTCCGGCTGACCGGTTTCGCCGAGGAGTTGAGCGGACGGCACGGGATCTCGGTGGCGACCCTCCCGGCCGACCTGTCCACCGATGACGGCTGCGCGGCGGTGGAGCAGCGACTCGGTGCCGATCCACCGGTCGACCTGCTGGTCAACAACGCCGGGATCAGCCTCAACCAGCCCTTCCTGCGTTCCAGCGTCGCCGACGAGACCCGGTTGCTCCGGTTGAACGTGCACGCGGTGCTCCGACTCACCCTCGCCGCCCTGCCGGGGATGACCGCGCGGCGACACGGGGCAGTGATAAATGTCTCTTCCGTGGCCGGCTTCGGTCCGGTGATGCCCGGCTCGACGTACTCCGCCAGCAAGGCGTGGGTGACCAACTTCAGCGAGTCGGTCGGTCAGTCCGTCCGGCCGTACGGGGTGCGGGTGATGGCCCTCTGCCCGGGCTACACCCGTACCGAGTTCCACCAGCGGGCCGGCATCAACATGTCGAAGATGCCCCGCTGGATCTGGCTGGCGGCCGACGACGTGGTCGCGGAAAGCCTTCGTGACCTGCGGAAAGGCCGGCTGGTCAGCGTCCCGGACTGGAAGTACAAGCTCGCCGTCGCGGCCCTGCGGGTCGCCCCGCAGCGGTTGGTGCACGCGGTGACCCGGGATGCCAGAGGTCGTATCGACCGGGACGGTTACTGACCCGTAACCCGGCGGGAGCCGGTCCGTGCCGGGCCGCTGCGGACGGTCGACCCGACACCGGAACCGGACCGTCCGTTGCGGAGCGTGACCGCTCATCGACGCGTACCGGTCGCCTTAAAGGCTGATCCCGGTGGACCCTGCGTACGTCTCCCAGACTTGCGCAGTACCCTTGGGCGCCATGGGGGCCCACGACGACCTGCGTAAATTCATCTCCGACCTGGCTGTGGTGCATGGCCGGGTGGTGCTCTCCTCCGGCCGAGAAGCGGATTGGTACGTCGATCTCCGGCGGGTGACACTTCATCACGCGGCGGCACCGTTGGTAGGGCAGGTGCTGCTGGATCTGACCGCTGACTGGGACTACGACGCGGTCGGAGGACTGACGCTGGGGGCGGACCCGGTGGCGTGCGCGATGCTGCACGCCGCTGCCGGGACGCGACGCCAGCTCGATGCCTTCGTGGTTCGCAAGGCAGGTAAGGCGCACGGTCTGCAACGGCGGATTGAGGGGCCTGAAGTAGCCGGTCGCCGGGTATTGGCGGTGGAAGATACCTCGACAACGGGTGGCAGTGTGCTCACCGCGGTCGAGGCACTACAAGAGGCCGGGGCTGAGGTCGTGGGCGTGGCGGTTATTGTTGATCGAGGTGCTGGCGACGCGGTGCAAGCCGCCGGATTGCCTTATCGCGCTGCCTACACGTTGGCTGACCTCGGCCTTGTGGCCTAAAAATTTGCCGATTCGGATCTGCGGATATGCAGGCGGGTCGATGCTGCTGGTGGAAGGATGTATTACGTGGGAACTGCGTTGGCTGAAATGACTATGCCTCAGATCTCGCCGCTTGCCGGCGAGCCGATCGAACGTGCCGACGCTGAGCGGCTCGCGGGGGTGCTCAAGGCCCTCGCCGACCCTGCTCGGCTGCGGCTGCTCAGCCTGATCCAGTCGGCGCCCGAGGGCGAGGCGTGCGTGTGCGACCTGACCGCACCGCTCGGCCTCTCGCAGCCGACGGTCAGCCACCACCTGCGGATCCTCACCGAGGCCGGCCTGCTCGAGCGGGAGAAGCGTGGTGTCTGGGCGTACTACCGGCTGGTGCCGACCGCGATCGCGACGATCGCGGATCTGCTGACCCCGCCCCGTAAGCGCGCCACCAAGAAGGCTCGCTGACTCATCATCCGGTTGTCCGGTGTCCCCTCGTGAGGGGACACCGGACCTGACCCGGGTGCGGGTACCGCCGGTGTGGTGACACCACCCGTCGGTGGGTACCCGGACGGACGGTCTCCGACCGGACCCCGGTGGGCGGTGCGCTGCCCGTCGACCGGTCGGTCAGTACCGGCCGTAGTGCTCGCGGGTCTCCCGGATCGCCTCCTCGGCTGCCGCGCGCTCCGCAGCGGTGGTGCCACGCTTCGCCGCCATGCGCGCCCGGAGCAGCTCGATCACGATCGGCACCACCGACACGAGCACGATGCCGATCAGGATCAGCTCGATGTTCGCCTTGACGAACGGGATCTGGCCGAGGAAGTAGCCGAGCACGGTGACACCCGTGCCCCAGAGGACCCCGCCGATGATGTTGTAGATCACGAAGGTGCGGTACCGCATCCCACTGATCCCGGCCACGATCGGCGTGAAGGTCCGCACGATGGGCACGAACCGGGCCAGCACGATCGACCGGGCGCCGTACTTCTCGAAGAAGTCGTGCGCCTTGATCACGTTCTCCTGCTTGAACATGCGCGAGTTCGGCCGCCGGAAGAGCGCCGGACCCACCTTCTTGCCGAACAGGTAGCCCACCTGGTCACCGGCCACCGCCGCGACGGTGATCAGCAGGCAGACCAGCCAGAGCGGGTAGGTGACGTACTTCCCGTCGGCGGTGAGCAGGCCGGCGGTGAAGAGCAGCGAGTCGCCCGGCAGGAAGAACCCGATCAGCAGGCCGGACTCGGCGAAGACGATCGCCAGGATGCCGAGCAGCCCGAACGTCGAAATCAGCCACTCCGGGTCGAGCCAGTCAGGACCCAGAGCCAGCACGGTGGTGGGCGTCGACACGAGTTGACCTCCGATGTCTGCCGTCCGGGCGGACTGTCCGCCCCCGGCGTCGGCACGCCCGTAGTCTAGGTGGCCGCCAGGTCAGCCGGTGCTCGACGTCACACACCCCGGGCCGGGCCCATGGCGGTGGGTGCAGGCGCGGCCCCGGGTGTGACGCCAGCGGCGTCGGCGCCCCGCCAGGGGGACACCGACGCCGGCCGGTTCACAGTCGCGGATCCACCGGCTCCGACTCGGACGCCAGGATGGCGAAGACCAACTCGTGCCGGCGCCACAGCGGGGCCCCCTCGGCGAGCCGGTCCAGGGCGGCCAGCCCCAGCCCGTGCTCGGTCAGCGCCAGGCCCCGTTTCCGCCCCAGCGACCGCTTCCGCAGCGCGGCGAGCTGCGCCGGCTCGGTGTACTCCGGCCCGTAGATGATCCGCAGGTACTCCCGGCCCCGGCACTTGATGCCCGGCTGGAGCAACCGGCCCTTCGCGTTGACCGCACCGGGACCGGCGTACGGCTTCACCACCATGCCCTCACCGCCGTCGGCAGTCAGCGCCAGCCACCAGTCCGTCGCGGCAGCCACCGCCGTGCCGTCGGCCAGCTCCACCACCAGCCGGCGGGTTGGCGTGAACAGCTCCGGATCCACCGCACAGAGCCGGTCGGCCAGGGCCAGGTGCCAGCCGTGGTCCCGGTCGGCGTACGACCGGCCCGCCCCGGCGAGCACCGCGAACGGCGCCAGGGTCACCCCGGCCAGCCCGTCGGTGGGCCCCACGTAGCGCCGGTAGGCGGCCGAGTAGCGGGCCACGTCCGCCGCCCGGCGGGCCATCCGGTCCCGCAGCGCCGCCACGTCGAGCCCTCGTCGCCCGGCGGAGGCCAGCACCTGGTCCACCGCCGGCAGGACGTGCCGCCCCGCCGCGCCGACGCTGGCGTACCGGCTGCGGATCAGCCCGCCCGCCTTGGCCGACCAGGGCAGCAGCTCGCAGTCGAGCAGCAGCCAGTCGGTGTCCAGCTCGGCCCAGAGGCCGGTGACGTCCACCGCCCGGCGGACCCGGTCGAGGAGCTGCCCGTCGAGCGGGTCACCGAAGAACGGCCGGCCCGTCCGGGTGTACACCACCCCGCCGCCCGGACCGAACGGGCCGGCGTCCGGCTCCCGCCGGACCAGGACCACCGCCCGGGAACCCATGTGCTTCTCCTCGCAGACCACCCGGTCCACCCCGGCCGCCCGGAAGTCGGCGAACGCCTCGGCCGGGTGCTCCAGGTAGCCGGGCACGGTGGAGGTCGAGCAGGGCGCCATGGTCGGCGGCAGCCAGACCAGCCACCGGGGGTCGACCGCGAAGCGGCTCATCACCTCCAGGGCCGCCGCCGAGTTCTCCGCCGGTACGGTCACCTTCCCGTAGCCGTAGTCGACGTGCCGGCGCCCCGTCACGTCGGTCAGTTCCAGCGTGTCGTCGGTCCGCTGGCTGCCGGTCGGTACCAGCGGCCGGACCGGCGGGTAGTGCTCCTTCTCGGCCGGGACCGAGACCAGTTCCCGGTCCGGGTACCGCAGCGCGGTCAGCGCACCACCGAAGACACAGCCGGTGTCGATGCAGATGGTGTTGTTCACCCACTCCGGGACCGGGGTCGGGGTGTGGCCGTACACGACCATCGCCGAACCCCGGTAGTCCCGGGCCCACGGGTAGCGCACCGGCAGGCCGTACTCGTCGGTTTCGCCGGTGGTCTCCCCGTAGAGCGCGAACGAACGGACCCGGCCGGACGCGCGGCCCTGGTACTCCTCCTTCAACCCGGCGTGGGCGACCACCAGCCGCCCGCCGTCGAGCACGTAGTGGCTGACCAGTCCGTCGATGAAGGCCGCCACCCCGGCCACGAACGCCGGGTCCTCGGCGTCGAGCTGGGCCACCGTCTCGGCCAGCCCGTGGGTGAGCTTCACGTCCCGGCCGCGCAGCCGGCGCAGCAGTTTCTGCTCGTGGTTGCCGGGCACGCAGATCGCGGTACCGGCGGCCACCATGCCCATCACCAGGCGGAGCACCCCGGGCGAGTCCGGGCCGCGGTCCACCAGGTCCCCCACGAAGACCGCGGTACGACCCTCCGGGTGGACGGCGCCGACCGGACGCCCGTCGGCGTCGGTGCGCAGCGTCCAGCCGAGCCGGACCAGCAGTGTCTCCAGCTCGGCCCGGCAGCCGTGCACGTCACCGATGATGTCGAACGGCCCGGTCAGCTCCCGCCGGTCGTTGAAGAGCTTCTCGTACCGGATCTCGGCGGCGTCGATCTCGTCGACCCCGCGCAGCACGTACACCTTGCGGAAGCCCTCCCGGGCCAACCGGCCGAGGGACTGCCGCAGGTCCCGCTGCATCCGGGTGATCACCCGCCGGTCGAACGTCCGGTCCGTACGCGCCTCGGTCCGCTCCCAGGCGACCGCCTCCGGTACGTCCAGCACGATCGCCACCGGCAGCACGTCGTGGTCGCGGGCCACCTTCACCAGGGCCTGCCGGGCGTGCGGCTGGAGGTTGGTGGCGTCCACCACGGTCAACCGTCCGCCGCGCAGCCGCTTGCCGGCCACGTAGTGCAGCACGTCGAAGGCGGTCGCCGACGCCGACTGGTCGTTCTCGTCGTCGGCGACCATCGCCCGGAAGGCGTCCGAGGAGAGCACCTGGGTCGGGGCGAAGTGCCGTCGGGCGAAGGTCGTCTTGCCGGAGCCGGAGACCCCGACCAGGGCGACCAGGGCGAGTTCGGGAATCTCGACGACGGTCATGCCGGTACCTCCTTCTCGTCGTCGCCGACGGTGCCGGTGGCCTGCTGCTCAGCGACGGTGCCGACGGTCTGCTGCCCGGCTGCGGTGGTGGTGGCGCGGGTGAGGACGGCGAGCTGGGTGGGGGCGCCCACCTCCGGATCGTCCCCGCCGATGCCGCTCAACGCGACCCGGTAGCCGTACGTGTCGGCGACCCGGTGCGCCCAGTCGGCGAACTCGGCCCGGGTCCACTCGAACCGGTGGTCGTGGTGCCGGGCCTGCCCGGCCGGCAGTCCCTCGTACCGGACGTTGTACTCGACGTTCGGGGTGGTCACGACGACGGCGCCCGGTTGGGCGTGCCCGAAGACCGCCGCCTCCAGCGCGTCCAGCCGGGACGGGTCGACGTGCTCGATCACCTCCATCAGCACGGCCGCGTCGTACCCGCGCAGCCGGTCGTCCCGGTAGGTCAGCGCGGACTGCCACAGCCGGATCCGGTCCCGCTGCCGTTCGGGCAGCCGGTCCAGGCGCAGCCGTCGCTCGGCCATGGCCAGTGCGGCGGTCGACACGTCGGTACCGACGATCTCGGTGTACCGGCGGTCGGCGACCAGGTCCACCAGCAGCGCACCACCACCACAGCCCAGGTCCAGTACCCGGCTGGCGCCGCTGTCGGCGAGCGCGGCCAGGACGGCGGTCCGCCGCTGGGCAGCCAGCGACGGCAGCCGGACGGGCGTGTCCGGCCCGTTCGCGGGCTCCGCCCCGGTGACCGGGTCCGGTGCCGTACCGGCACCACCGTCACCATGGCTGTCGGTTTCGGAGTCGGTGACCGTGTCCGCGTCGGCCGGCTCGTCGGCCAGCCGCAGCTCGGCCAGGCGGTCCAGCGCCGACTGGGCGAGAGCCCGCTGGTGGGCCAGGTAACGCCGGGTCACCAGGGCCCGTTCCGGATGGTCGGCCAGCCAGCCCGCACCGGCCCGGAGCAGCTTGTCGATCTCCTCCGGGGCGACCCAGTAGTGCTTCGCGTCGTCCAGCACCGGCAGCAGCACGTAGAGGTGGTTCAGCGCGTCGGCCAGGCGGAGCGTGCCGGTCAGGGTGAGGTCCACGTACCGGCTCGCCCCCCACTCCGGGTGCTCCTCGTCCAGCCCCACGGCGGTCGCGGTCACCGTCCAGCCGAGCGGGGCGAAGAGCCGCCCGACCAGTTCCGGACCGCCCTGGCAGCGCAGCACCGGCACCCGCACCTCCAGGGGGATCGGCGTACCGGCCAGCTCCGGCCGGTCCCGGGACTCACCGCGCAGCGCCGACCGGAACACCTTCGCCAGCGCCGAGGCGAGCAGGCTCGACGTCGCGTACGGGCGGTCGTTGACGTACTGGCCGAGGGTGAAGCCGTCCGGGGCGGAACCCTTCGCGCCGCCCCGGTTCCTCGTCCCGGTCAGCAGCCGCTGTGGATCGACGTCGAGCAGCAGGGCCGCAGTGCAGCACTCCTCGCTCGCCTCGGCGTAGAACACGTACGCCGTACCGGTGGGCAGGTCGAACGCGTGCATCCGGTCCGGGTGCTTGACCAGCAGGTAGCCCAGGTCGGTCGCCGGCCGGTGGGTGGTGGTGACGGTGAGCAGCACCGCATCATGGTGGCAGCCGGTTCGATCTTGCGTCCTCCCGATTTCGTGCCAGCTGCAACGGTTCCGGCCCCACCACCCGTCAGCAGGGTGAGGCCTGGGAGGTGCAGTGACGTACGAGGAGTTCGCCGACTCGCGGCTGACCGCGCTGTTGCGGTACGCGGTCATGCTGACCGGGGATCCGCACCAGGCGCAGGACCTGGTGCAGGAGACGATGGTCCGGGTCCAGCTCAACTGGCGCCGGGTCGCCCGGGCGGACTCGCCGGAGCGGTACGTCCGCCGGATGCTCACCAACCAGTACGTCGACTGGCGGCGTGGCTCCTGGATGCGCCGGGTACTGCTGCGGGCCGAGCCGGCGGAGACGGTCGTGGTACCCGTCGACCACGCCCAGGCCACCGCGGACCGCGACCAGGTCTGGTCCTGGCTGGCCCGGCTGCCCCGCCGCCAGCGCGCCACCCTCGTGCTGCGCTACTACGAGGACCTGCCCGACGCGGAGATCGCGGAGATCCTCGGATGCGCGGTCGGGACCGTCCGCGCCTCCATCTCCCGTGCCCTGGCCACCCTGCGCGCCGAACTCGTGGAGGCTTAGATGATCGAGGACGAGCTCCGTTCGGCCTTCGTCCGGCACGAGCGGTCGATCCCGCCCGTCGGGCCGCTGCGTGCGGCCATCGACCTGGCCGTGCAGCGCCGCCGCCGGCAGCGGTCCCGGCTACGGGTGGCCGGTGCGGCACTGGCCGTGCTGCTGGCGGTCGCGGTGGGCGTACCGCTGGCGGTCGCCGACCGGGAGCGGGTACCGGCCGGACCGGGCAACCTGCTCGGTGACCGGGCCACCCCGGCGGCACCGGCCGGGCCGCTGAACCTGCTGCTGCTCGGTCTGGACGGGGGGAGCGACGACCCGGCCCTGCGGGCCGACTCGGTACTGCTCGTGCACCTGCCGGCCGACCGCAGCGGAATGTACCTCATCGCCCTGCCCCGGGACCTGACCGTGCCGGTCCCCGGGGGCGGGGAACGGAAGTTGAACAGCGTGTTCACGGTCGGCATGGGCGGCGCCGCCGACCGCAGCGCCGGATGGGAACTGACCCGGCAGGCCGTCACCGACCTGACCGGCGTACCGATCGACGCCGGCGCCACGCTCACCTACCCCGCACTGCGGAAACTGACCGACGAACTCGACGGGGTACCGCTCTGCCTGCCCCGGAAGGTCCGCTCGGTGCACACCGGACGGACCTTCCCGGCCGGTTGCCAGCACCTCGACGGGGCGGCGGCGCTCGACCTGCTCCGGCAGCGACTGGGCCTGCCCGACGGGGCCCAGGACCGGGACCGGCACGCCCAGATCTTCGCCGCCGCGCTGTTCCGCCGGGCCGGGGACCGTGACCTGCTGAGCGAACCGGCCGGACTCTTCACCCTGCTCCGTACGCTCGGTGACCACCTCACCGTGGCGGGCGGTGAGACAGGGGTCGAACGGCTGGTCGCCGAGGCGCCCCGGCTGGCCGACGGCATCCCGGTGGTCGCGGTCGACCTGCCGGTGACGGTGAGCGGGGCCGGGCAGCCCTTCGCGATGCGCCTCGACACCAGCTCAGCCGACCCGTTGCTGGCCGCGTTGCGGACCGGCCGGCTGGCGGACTGGGCCCGTGCGCACCCGGACCGGGCGACCGTGGAGTAGGTCGGGTCAGCGGTAGTCGTCGTCCGGGCCGACCACCCGGGCCTGCTCCATGGCATCCCAGTCGTCCACCTCCAGGCCCCGGTGCGGTACCGGCTCCTCCTCGGCCGGATCGGCCACCATCGCCTGCTCGACGGCGTCGTGCGCCGGTGCCTCCGGGTCCCGCTCGTCCGGGCTCAGATGGTCACCCGGGGCGAAGTCCTCGTCGGGCTGACCCATGTCGCCTCCCTGAGATCTCGGCAGTCCAACCCACCGTACGGGTAGAGGCTGCTGCCCGCCGGGAGGCCACGGCAAACGCCAGTCGCCCGATTGGCCTCCCCTGGACGCCGGACGGTGCCACGATGGGGCGGTGGGATTCCTGGTCAGGCTCGTGATCAACGCGATCGCGCTGTGGATCACCACCCTGGTGGTCAGCGGGATCGAGGTGGGCGGTCGGACCGGCGGCAACAGGGCGTTGACCCTGCTCGCCGTCGCCCTGATCTTCGGCGTCGTCAACGCCGTACTCAAACCGGCCATCCATCTGATCGGCTGTGTCCTGTACCTGGTCACCCTCGGCCTGTTCGCGCTCGTGGTCAACGCGTTGCTGTTCCTGCTGACCGACTGGATAGCCGGCAAGCTCCAGCTGCCGTTCCAGGTGGACGGCTTCTGGCCGGCGTTCTGGGGCGCCATCGTGATGGCGGTGGTGAGCTGGTTGATCAGCGTCGTGGTACCGGACCGGCTGGAACGGAGCTGACCGGCGGCTGGCGCGGAGCCGGCCGGCCGGTGGGCCGGTACCGGCCGGGGCGCGCCGACCGGGCCGGTGGGCCCGTACCGGCCCGGTTGTGCCGGTGCAGGCCGACTACGGGATACTTCCGGCGGAGGACAGCGCGGTCCGGCGCAGCCATGGAACGACAGCGGCCGACACGGCCGAGAGCGGTAAGTAAGGAGCGTTTGACATGCCCATCGCTTCCCCTGAGGTCTACGCCGAGATGCTCGACCGCGCCAAGGCCGGCCGGTTCGCGTACCCCGCGATCAACGTGACGTCCTCGCAGACCCTCAACGCGGCGCTGCGGGGCTTCGCCGACGCCGAGAGCGACGGCATCATCCAGGTCTCCACCGGTGGCGCGGAGTACCTCTCCGGCCCGACCGTCAAGGACATGGTCACCGGCGCCGTGGCGTTCGCCGCGTACGCCACCGAGGTGGCCAAGAAGTACGACGTGAACATCGCGCTGCACACCGACCACTGCCCGAAGGACAAGCTGGACAAGTTCGTCCGGCCGTTGATGGCCCTCTCCAAGGAGCGGGTGGCCCGGGGCGAGCAGCCGCTGTTCCAGTCGCACATGTGGGACGGCTCGGCCGTGCCGGTCGCGGAGAACCTGGAGATCGCCGCGCAGCTCCTCGACGACGCCGCCCAGGCCAAGATCGTCCTGGAGATCGAGGTGGGTGTCGTCGGCGGTGAGGAGGACGGCGTCGAGAACGCCATCAACGACAAGCTCTACACCACCGTCGAGGACGGACTGGCCATGGTCGAGGCGCTCGGCCTCGGCGAGAAGGGCCGCTACATGGCGGCGCTGACCTTCGGCAACGTGCACGGCGTCTACAAGCCGGGCAACGTGAAGCTCCGCCCCGAGATCCTCAACCAGATCCAGGAGGCGGTCGGCGCCAAGTACGGCAAGGAGAAGCCGCTCAGCCTGGTCTTCCACGGTGGATCCGGCTCGCTGCTGTCCGAGATCCGCGAGGCGCTCGACTACGGCGTGGTCAAGATGAACATCGACACCGACACGCAGTACACCTTCACCCGCCCGGTCGCGGACCACATGTTCCGCAACTACGACGGCGTGCTCAAGGTCGACGGCGAGGTCGGCAACAAGAAGCTGTACGACCCCCGGGTCTGGGGCAAGGCCGCCGAGGCGGGGATGGCCGCGCGCGTCGCCGAGGCGTGCGAGCACCTGCGCTCCACCGGTACCACCCTGGCGAAGTAGTCCTTTCTTCCCGGTCCGTGCGGCCGTCCCCCTCCGGGGACGGCCGCACGGCCGTTTCCGGCGCAGGGGCCGGCGGCCGTCATCCCGTGGCGGTGAGCAGCCGGACCGCCTCGTGCACGTCGTCGGTCAGGTGCACCGTGCCGGACAGGTCCCCGAACGGGGACGCGGCCAGCAACGGCTGGAGCAGGGCACCGATCGGCAGGGTGGTGGTCCAGAACTCCCGGTCCAGGAAGACGTACGCCCCGCTCGCGCCGTCCGTGCCGTAGTACGTCTTGGTGGCCGCCTGGAAGACCTCCTGGACCGTGCCGGCCCGGCCGGGGGCGAAGACGATCCCACCCCGGGCCAGCCGCAGGATGGTGTCCTCCCGGATCGCGTTCGAGAAGTACTTGGCGATCCGGCCGGCGAAGAGGTTCGCCGGCTCGTGGCCGTACAACCAGGTGGGGATGGCCAGCCCACCGCTGCGGGCCCAGTCGTGCGGGCCGCTGACGAAACCGGGGTCCCGGTCCGGTGCCCCCGAATCGCCGAACCGCTCCCGGACCGCGAGTGCGGTGGCCGTGTACCGTCCGTGGTCGGTGAAGTCCGGCGCCGAGGCGAGCAGGTCGATCGCCTCGGCCAGCGCGTCGACGTCCTGCCCGGCGAGATACGCGCCCAGGTTCGCCGCCTCCATCACGCCCGGCCCACCGCCGGTGACCACCAGCCGGTCGGCGCGGGCCAGTTCCCAGCCCAGCCGCGCGGCCAGCCGGTACGCGGCACTGCCCCGGGGGACCGCGTGCCCACCCATCACCCCGACCACCGACTGCGGGCCGTGTACGGCCAGCCAGGAGCGGGTCGCGTCGGCGAGCGCGTTGTCGATGCCGTGGTCGTGCATCCGTTGGGCGAGCGCCTCCCGGACCTCCGGGACCGCCCCGCCCTGCTCCCGGAAGTGCCGGTACACCCGGGTGTCGTACATGCCGTCGAAGCCCCCGGCGGCGAAGCCCTCGGCGAGTTCCTCCGGCCGGTACAGGTGGGTCGGCTGGGTCGGGTACGGCAGGTCACGGAACGGGGGTACGACGTGGGCACCCCGGCGGACCATCTCCGCCTCGACCTCCACCGACGGGAAGTGGCACCCGACGAAGAGCGTGTCGGTCAGGTCGACGGTGGAGAGGTCCGGTGCCGGGGCGACGTCCAGGTACAGCCCCTGCACGGTCAGTCCGGCGAGGCTGCCGGCGGCGAGGTGACGGTCCAGTTCCGCCCGGCTCTCGATCTCGTGTTCGGTGGTGTCGTGCAGGTCGATCACGTCGACAGGGGGTGGGGTCGGCATCCGGTCATCGTGCCCTGCACGGGCAACCGCCATGCATCCGCCGACTGGAATGTCGAGAGCCCGGCGGAAACGTCGAGAGCCCGGTGGCTGACGCCACCGGGCTCCCTTTCAACCGGTTCCTGGGGAGGCTCCGGATCTTCATTTGTAGTCGACGCCGTCGCCCGCCACACCGGCCGCACGCGCAACCGGTGGTCAACCGTTCAGCCAGCGTCAACGGGCCGCCCCGCGCACCGGGCCACCGTCGGGACGGGTTGAATGGGCAGATGCAGAACCTGTTGCCTGAACCACCGGCCACGCTCCTGCCCGCCGACGAGGCCGCCGAGGCGGCGCTCGCGGAGGCCCGCGGGACGGACACCGACGAGGCGTACGCCTCGGTTGCCGCCCGCTTCCCCACCTCGTGCGCCGCCTGGGGTGCGCTGGGGGCACGCGCGCTGGCCGAGGGCGCGACGGTGACCGCGTACGCGTTCGCGCGTACCGGCTACCACCGGGGCCTGGACCAGCTGCGCCGCAACGGCTGGCGCGGGCACGGCCCGGTACCGTGGTCGCACACCCCGAACCGGGGTTTCCTGCGCTGCCTCTACCTGCTCTCCCGGGCCGCCGACGCGATCGGTGAGGCGGACGAGGCGGCCCGCTGCGCCCAGTTCCTGCGGGACTGCGACCCGGCGGCGGCGGACGCCCTGTCCAGCAGCTGACCCGGGGCGTCGCCCCGCCGACCCGGTCGCGTCGCGCGCCTGACCGGGACCGGACCGGTGGCCCGACCGAGGACGGGACGCCGTCAGAGGCCCTCGGCGACCGCCGCTGCGATCTTCAGCCAGGCATCCCGGGTCGCTGCGGAGAGCTGCCCGTACCGGATCGGCTCACCCGTGTCGATCAGCCGCTCGTACGGCGCCAGCAGGACCGCCCTGGTCCGGGCGGCGAAGTGCTGCTCGATGGCGGGCAGGTCGATCTCCTTGCGGGACGGGGGCATCGAGACCACGGTGACCGCCTGCCGGACCAGCCGTTGCCGGCCGCTCTGCTCCAGGTGGTCGAGCATCCGGGCGGCGGTCTCGGCGGAGTCGTTCCGGGCGGACATGGTGATCACGAGCTGGTCGGTGGCGTCCATCGCGGCCTGCCAGTTCTGGGCCCGGACGTTGTTCCCGGTGTCCACGAAGATCAGCTTGTAGAACCGGCTGACCACCTCACGGATCTCGGCGAACGCGCTGGCGGTGAGCATCTCGCCGCCGGTGGCCGACTCGTCGGAGGCCAGCACGTCGAACATCCCCTCGCCCTGCGAGCGGACGTACTGCGACAGGTCACCGACCCGGCCGTGGGCTCCCTGGAACTGCCCCAGGTCGCGCAGCATGTCCCGGACGGTCCGGGAGTGGAAGTCCTGCTGGGCGCGCATGCCGAGGGTGCCCTGGGTCTCGTTGTTGTCCCAGGCCAGCACGTACCCGCCACGTTTCTGCCCGAAGGTCATGGCGAGCAGCAGGATGGCCACCGTCTTTCCGGCGCCGCCCTTCGGGTTGACCACGGTCACCTGGCGCAGCCCGCCGAAGTTGCGCCGGACCATGTCGATGTCCCGCTTGAGTTCCTGCTCCTGCCGTCCGGGGGCGAGCTTGACCAGGCCGAGCGTGGTCTTGTTGACCGCTGCCCGGATCCCCATCGTGGCGACCGGGTCCACCGGTCGGGCCGCCCGCCGCCGGGCGAAGTCCTCCGCCGTGGGGGCGGCTCCCTCCGCCGGCCAGGCCGGCTCGGGCTGACCGGCCGCTGGCCAGGCCGGCTCCGGCTGACCGGCCGCCGGCACCCGGACCACGCCGGGTGTCTCCTGGTACGGCTGCTGCGGCACCGGGTGCACACCCGGATGCTGAGCCGGGGCGGGTTGCGGTGTCTGTTGCCAGGG
>NZ_WVUH01000098.1 GCF_017614955.1 Micromonospora echinofusca | reverse complement strand
AGCGTGGGCGGGTCGTCGCCCGGGCGTTCCACCGCGAACCACGAACGGGTACCCGCGCGACGTGCCTACCCGAACATCCCTCACGCTGTGCTGTCTGAGCGGCACCTACCGTAGGGGTCTTCTCGAATCCGCGCCTGGTCTGTGCCCGTCCGTCCAGCGCTGGCCTGTGCCGACCTGTCCCGTCCCAGCCCCCGTCGGCTGTCCCGATGACACTGACGGAGACGGGGACGAACCGACCGACGCCCACCCTGGTGTCACCCGCGATGGCGGTCGAAGCCAACCGCGCCCGGGTGTTGCAGGCGCTCTACGACATCGGACCGCTGTCCCGGGCCGATCTGGCCCGCCTCACCGGCGCCACCCGGGCCACCATCGGCGCCATCGTGCTGCCGCTGATCGAGCGGGGACTGCTGGTCGAACGGGAGCCCGCGCCGGTCGCCGCCGGCGGCGGCAAGCCAGCCCGACCGCTGTACTTCTCTCCGACCAGTTGGCCGATCGGGGCGGTACACCTACGCCCCGGACGCATCGACACGGCGCTGGTCAGTGCGGGCGGCAACGTCCTGGCCACGGCACATGAACAGTTCCCGGCCCGGACGCGGGACGCCGGCAGCGTGGTGGACGCGGTGGTCCGTGCGCTGGAGGCGGTGCTGCCGCAGGAGCGCGACGATCTGGTCGGCGTCGGTATCGCCGTCGGCGGCATGGTCGACACCGACGCGGGCACGATAGTCGCCATCAACCTCGCCCCCGGACTGGCCGGGCTACCGCTGGGCCCGCTGGTGTCGGAACGGATCGGGCTGCCGGTCTTCCTGGACCTGCATCCCCGAGCCCAGGCGCTGGGCGACCGCTGGTTCGGCCAGGGCCGAGGTGTCGGCTCGTTCGCCTCGATCTACACGGGCGAGGCCATCGGCGTCGGCATGGTGCTCGACGGCGCCATCCACCGGGGACCGAAGGGCTCCGGCGGCGAGATCGGGCACACCACCGTGCACGCCGGCGGGCAGCAGTGCCGGTGCGGCCGACACGGATGCTGGGAGACCATCGCCACCCACCGGTGGCTACGCAGTGAGGCAGGACGGCTCGGGCTACCGGCGGCCCGGACCATGACCACCGGCCCGCTGGCCCGTCTCGCCGCGAAAGGGCACCCCGGGGCAGCGGAACTGTTCGAAAAATACGCGTACAACCTCGCCCTCGGCATCGCGAACCTGCAACAGATCCTCGCCCCGGGCCTGTTCATCCTGCACGGCGACGCGGTCTTCGGCGGCGAGGCGTTCCGGAGCGCCATCGAGCGCAACGTCCGCGCCGCACTGCCACCGCACCCCGGCAGTGAGCCCCGCATCGCCTTCTCCGAACTCCAGGACCGCGCGACCCTGCTCGGCGGGGCCGGCCTGGTTCTATCCCACTCGCTGCAACTCGCCGTCTGACCACCGAGGAGACATCCATGGGCGTACTGGACACGTTCCGGCTCGACAACAAGGTCGCGCTGGTGACCGGGGGCAGCCGGGGCATCGGCGCCGCGCTCGCCGTCGCGCTCGCCGAGGCCGGAGCCGACGTCGCCATCACCGCGCGGGAACCCGACCTCGCCGCGCGGGCACTGACCCACCTGACCTCCCTCGGCGTACGGGCGATGGCGCTCGACGCGGACGTCACCCGACCGGAGCAGGTGACCGAGGCGGTGGACCGGATCATCGAGCAGCTCGGCCCGATCGACGTGCTGGTCAACAACGCCGGAATCAGCTTCGGCGCGACCGCGGTCGAGATGACCGACGAGCAGTGGCAGGCCGTACTCGATGTGAACCTGAACGGCGTGTGGCGTGTCACGCAGACCGTCGGCCGGCAGATGGTCGCGCGCGGTACCGGCACGATCGTCAACGTCGGCTCGATGTCCGCGATGATCGTCAACCGGCCCCGCTGGCAGGCCCCCTACCTCGCGTCCAAGGCGGCGGTGCACCAACTCACCAAGGCGCTCGCCGCCGAATGGGCGCCGCACGGGGTACGAGTGAACGCGCTCGCCCCCGGCTACATCCTCACCGAGGCGTCCCCGGTCGACCAGCCCGAGTACCAGCCCTGGTGCGTGGAACCGGCGCCGATGAAGCGGTACGGGCTGCCCGAGGAACTCGGTCCGGCGACCGTCTTCCTGGCCAGTGACGCGTCCAGCTTCATGACCGGTTCGGTCGTGGTCATCGACGGCGGTTACACCCTCTTCTGACGGCGGCGCCCGTCGATCCGACCGGTGGCGACCGTTCTGTCCGCTGGCGCCGGTGACACCCAGGTGCGCGTCCGACGGCCCGGCGGTTGGGGGGAACCGTCGGATGGCCCGTCGATCCGGTGAGCGTGCGCCGGTCGGCGGGCCGGTGGGGGTGTTGACCCCGCCTCGCGGTGGCCGAGCTGACCTCTCAGGGTCTGCGAGACCCGTCCACCCGGCGCAGGTGCCGCAGGATCAGATCGAGGTCCTTCCGCACGGCGCGTTCACCTTCGCGGTCGCCGGCTTTTCGGTGGGTGTCGACGGCCCGGTGATAGGCGTCCACCGCCTCGTCGAAACGTCGTACCTTGATGAGGGTGAACCCGAGATTGCACCACGCGTTTGCTTCCGTCTGGCGATCGCCGGCTTCCTGGCAGGCCGTGACGGCCTGCCGGAAGGCATCGATTGCATCGTGGTGGCGGTTCGTCTCCGCCAGTGCGATGCCCAGGTTGTTCAGCACCATGGCTCGCCCCTGCATGTTTCCGGCTTCCCCGCAGATGACATCCGCTTGCCGGTAGGTGTCGATGGCGTCGGCAAGGCGTCGCATCTGCGCCAGAGCCATGCCCGCATTGATCAACGCGTTGCCTTCGTGGTAGCGGTCGCCAATGTCGCGGAACAGGGCGACAGCCTGCCGGAGTGCGGTCGACGCTTCCCCGGGACGCTCCATGTTGAGCAGAGCGGCGCCGAGGTTGACCAGTGCCGTACCTTCTCCGTGCCGGTCGTTGGTCTCCTGGTAGATCGTGGCGGCTTGCTGGTGAGCGTCCACGGCATCGACGATCCGGCCCATCTCGACCAGGGTCATGCCGAGATTGTTCAGTGCGATGCCTTCTCCGTGCCGGTCGTTGGTCTCCCGGTAGATGGTGGCGGCCCGCTGATGGGCATTCCTGGCCTCAGTGAGTTTTCCCGTCGTGGTCAAGGCCATGCCGAGGTTGGTCAGTGCGTTACCCTCGCCGTGGCGATCGCCAAGATCGCGGTAGATGACGATCGCCTGCCGGTGGGCATCCACGGCTTCGTCGATCTTTCGTACCTTCTGCAGGGCCAGGCCAAGAGCGTTCAGTGTCCCGGCTTCTTCGTGTCGGCCACCGGTCGCCCTGGCGATGACGCACGCCTTCCGGTAGACGTCGATGGCTTCGTCGAAGTTTCGCATCTCGGCCAGGGCCATGCCGAGATTGCTCAGGGAGCGGCCCTCGCCGTGCCGATCACCAAGTTCGTGGAAGATGACGATCGCCTGCCGGTGAGCATCCACGGCCCGATCGAACAACCGCATCTGAGCCAGGGCGGAGCCTATGTTGTCGACCGTCATGGCCTCGCCGTGACGGTCACCCGCCTCACGGAGGATGGCTTTGGCCCGCTCGCGAATCTCGACCGCACCGTCGAACATTCGCATGTCGAACAGAACCGACCCGAGGTTGTTCAACGCCACTGCCAGCCCGTGGGCGTCGTCGACCTCTCCGTACATGTCGACCGCTTTCCGGAGGGCGTCAAGAGCCTCACCGAAACGCCGCGCCTGCCGCAGAGTCGAGCCGAGGTTACCGAAGCTGACAGCTTCGGCGCGCCGGTCGCCGACCTCCGCGAAGATGACGCAAGCCCGCTGATAGGCGTCGACAGCGTCGGTGAAGCGCCGCAACGAGGTCAGCGCCGGGCCAAGGCCGTTCAGTGCCTGACCCACGCCGTGCCGGTCGCCTACTTCCTCGTAGATGGCGACAGCCTGTCCGTAGACATCGACGGCATCGTCGAAGCGTCGCAGTTGGGTCAGAGCCACGCCGAGGTTGCACAGTGCCGCAGCCTCACCAGGACGGTCACGGACTCTACGAAGGACACCAAGGGCGGCGTTGCTGACAGTGGTCAGATCGTCGAAGTAGCGGCGGTGATTGAGGAACGTGGCGAGCGCGGATGCCAGCGCGACAGTGGTGGAACAGTGTGCGGTGTCCGATGCGACGACGCAGGTGGCCAGCAGGCTGAGGCGCTCGCTGTCGAGCCAGGCCAGTGCGGCGGTCTGGTCGACGAATCGTGACGGGGTGGCCGTCGACGACGGCCCCAGCCGGGCGTCCGCGGCGGTAGCGGTGACGCGGTAGTGCTCGAAGAGACGGACGCAAGCTGCCTCACGCTGGTCAGCCTCGCCCTGGCCGGGTCCACGTTCACTGGCGTACAGGCGAACCAGATCGTGCATCCGCCAGCGGCCCCAGACGTGTCCCGGTTCGATCAGATGGCTACGGGCCAGATCCTGCAGGATCTGTTCGGCCTGGTACGCGTCGACGCCGACGAGACAGGCGGCGGCCTCGGTGGAGGTGTCCGGGCCGGGGTTGACCGGAAACAGCCGGAACATTCGGGACTGCTCGGAATCCAGACGCTGGTACGACAGGTCGAACGCGGCGCGTACCGCACGATCCTCCCGCCGCAGCCGGTCCAGCCGGGTGTGCACGTCCCGCAGTGCCCCGGCGAGGGAGGCCAGCGGGCGGGTCGGGGCATCGGCCAGCAACGCGGCGGCGATACGCAGCGCCAACGGCAGGTCCGCGCACAACTCGGCGATCTCCGCCGCAGCCTCGGGCTCCCTGTCCACGCGAGCGTCACCCCGGCCGCGAGCCCGGAGAAGCACGTCAGCCAGTACCTGTACCGACGCCGCACGGTCCAGAACGTGCAAATCATGTAGCCGTGCACCGACGTCGAGGGTGTGGCGGGAGGTGATCAGGGTCGCCGTGTTCCCGTCGCTCGGCAGCAGCGGTGCGACCTGTTCCACCGTGGCGGCGTTGTCGACGACCAGCAGGATGCGTCGGCCCTGTTCGGCGTAGGCCGCCAGTACGCTTCGGAACAGACGACTGCGGTCCTGCTCGTCGGTGGGAATGTGCTCACCGGGCATGCCCACCGCCTGTAGGAGCCCGAGCAGTGCCTCACCGGCGGAGAGGTACCGCTCTGTGTCGTAGCCGAACATGTCGACGAACAGCACGCCACCGGGGAACCAGTCCGGTTCACGGGCGGCCCGGGTGGCGGCTTGCACCACCAGTTCGGTCTTACCGACCCCGGCCAACCCTGCTACTGCCGAGACCAGGGCCGCTTTGCCCGCACCGCCCGGTCTCAAGGCATCGAGCAGCGTGTCCAGGTCGTCGCCCCGGCCGGTGAACGTCTCCGACGCCGGTGGGAGGCCGGACACTGCCGGGGTGACCGCCGGGGGTAGCTGCACGGTGATGTCACGCCCCATGATCACGGTGTTGAGGAACACCCCGCCCGTGATCCTGTTGGACACCGAATCAGGCCCGTGGCTCATGCCAACCCCTCAGGTTGTGACCGTAGGGAGAGCACATCGCGTCGCTGCGTGACGTGCCCCGCCAGCGTACCGCCGTAGACCACGCTGTCGATCCGGCCTGAGCGGCCGTGAGCTGTCCGCGCGGTGGTGCGGTTCCCGCGCTGGGTGGCGTCTGCGTCGACAATGGGTTGATGACGGTGCGTGGTGGTAGGGGTTGGTGGCTGGCGGGTGTAGCCGTCGGGCTGGTGGTGTGCGTCCTGGGGTTTCTGCTGAGGCGGGCGGGTCTGGCGGACGCCGACCGGTGGGCCAGCGTGATCTCGGTGTTCCTGAACCTCGCGGGACTGGCCGTGGCCGGGTACAGCGCGGTGCAGGCCCGCCGGGTTCCCACCGCACGGGCGGTGGCGGATGGACAGGTGGACAACCGCATCGGTCGGGGGGACTTCACCGGGCCGGTGCTCATGGGCCGGGATCTGGAGCGGGTCGACGCCGCAGGCGGACCGGTGCCGGATCCGGCCGTCGGCCAGCCGCAGCCGGATGCGTCGCAGCCCGGCGGGGTGGCCAACACGATCGAGGGTGGCCGGTTCGGCGGGCCGGTGGTCATGGGTCGGGACATGCGGGGGATCGTCCTGCCCCCACCCGCCGGTCAGCGGCCTGACGTGAACGGGCCAGCGGACCGGTGAGCGTAGGTAAGGGCGCCGCGGCTCGAACTGTTCGCCCGGGCAGCGTTCCGCTGCTCGGCGCCCGGAGGTTGGTCCGGACCCCGAGGTGGGCGGGCCTTTGGCGCAGCCCGGCCACGGCAATTCACGGGAGCCCCATGTGGACGGGCCCGGCGTCTCCTCGAATCGGCTTTCTCCTGACGGCGTGGTCGAGGGCCCGTTCGAGTACGACAAGGAGGGCGTCACGTACCGACACCCGGTCGCGGGCGTCGAAACGCAGGACCGGGATGTTCTCGTTGATGGCGAGGGCCCACCGTATCTCGTCCAGATCATGGGCGAGGTGGCCGTCGAAGGCGTTGACCCCGACCGCGAACGGCATGTCGGCGCGTTCGAAATAGTCGATGCTGGCATAGCAGTCGTTGAGGCGGTTGCTGTCGGCTATGACGAGTGCGCCGACGGCGCCGCGGATCAGCTCGTCCCACATGAACGCGAAGCGAGACTGGCCCGGAGTGCCGAAGAGGTAGAGCTTCAGCGTCTGATCGATGGTCACGCAGCCGAAGTCCATCGCGACGGTGGTGGTGGACTTGGCTGATGTCGGGCCGGGATCGTCGATTCCGACCGACGCCGAGGTCATCTCGGCTTCTGTGGTCAGCGGGCTGATTTCGGAGATGGCGCCAACGGTCGTTGTCTTGCCGACGCCAAAACCGCCCGCGATGATGATCTTGATGGGTATGGGTGCCGAGGGGGTCTGTCGGCGCATCAGGTGCGCATCGTAGGTGGTCGCGAGGGCGCGGTCAGAAGATGGCACGAAGTCCATGGATCACTCGCAGGATGGTGTCGGGGTCGGGAGATTCGTCATCGACCGCATGGATGATGATGTGGCCGGCGCTGTGCAGATCGCCTATGAGGATCTTGGTCACGCCGAAATGCAGCCGAAGGCGTGCGGATACCTCCGCGACCGAGATGGGACGCTGGCAGATCGCGATGATCGCATTCGCCTCCGGGGTCAGACGTGCAGGCCGGGCACCGGGCAGCGCACTGACCTGGGTTTCGAATCCCATCCTGGTGTCATCGCCGATGACACGACCGGCGGTGATGACGAACGGTCGCAGGGCGAGCGTCGCCGCCGGATCGGCCGGCCGGTCGGGGCAGTTGGGGGAGGGCCGTGTCGCCGCGGGGTCCGACAGGTACGGAGGGACACCTCGCGGCTCCATCGGGTCCGGCTCCTTGCGCCTCCCTGCGGAGGTCACGACTGCACGAAGTTCTTCAGCTCGGCGATCAGTTGCGGGGTGAGTGCGCCACCGGCACGGGTGGCGAACAGGGTCATCTCGTACGCCAGCGTGCCGAGATTCGCGGAGCGATCGGCGATCACACCCAGTACCGAGCCGCTGCTGATCGCGGTGGTCAGCAGGTAGCCGTCGGCCATGTCGATGATCACCCGGTTGAGACCGCCGAGGGCGTACCACGCTGCCGCACCTCCGGCAAGGCTGGTCAGACCGGAGATCACGGCGGCGAGCCGCTCGGCGTTCGCCCGGTCCCGGGTGGCCGACATCGCCATCAGCAACCCGTCCGAGGAGACCGCGATCGCCTCGATGACCCCGGCAGTGCCCGAGGTGAACGAATCGAGCAGCCAGTTGAAGGTCGCGCCTTCGTTGCTCAACTGTGGCGGGGCGTAGTCGTACGGGAACGGCGTCGCGCCGGTGTTGGCGGGGTAGGAAATGCTCATCTCGGTTGTCCCCTCATCGTGGTGGGCCCTCGCTCAGGGCAAGGGCAACGCCTGATTCGAACTGCTCCATGAGGTTGCGGGCCTCGTCCGGGTCGAGCCGTGGTGCCGACCGGTCCTGACGCGGCGTCACAGGGGGTAGTGCGTCGACCAGCGTCGCGCCGGGTACGCGACGGGTCAGTCCGCCCCGCGACTCCGGCGGACCCGACGGCGCCGGCACCGGTCTGGTGATCGATGCCAGGGAATACGCCGGCTGCGCGGGTACCGTGACCACCTGTGCGGGGTGCTGTCCGGGGGCGGCGAATCCGTTCCAGGGGCCGGCCGTAGCCAGCATCCGGCCCGCCCGTTCCAGCAGGTTGTGGTCGAACGGCCCGGTGAGCGGCGCTGCGGGTGGTTCCACCGGCGCCATCGGGTGCGGGTGCGGCACCTGGACCGGCGCTGTGCCGCTCCACTGCGGTACTGCGGTCGCCCGGCTCCCGGGCCCGGCCGTTACCAGGGGAGCGGGCGCGGCCCAGCCGGTCAGCGTGCCGCTGGCGATCAGAGCCTCCGGTGGCGTGGCCGTCAGATGCTCGGCGGACAGCTCCACGGTGGCCGTCAGGCCGCCGCCCGGGGTGTGGTCCAGTGTGACGGCGATGCCGTGCCGCCGGGCGAGCCGACCGACCACGAACAGGCCGAGTACCTCGGTGGGTACGAGGTCCAGCCGTTCACGGCGGTGTATCCGGGCATTCTCCTCAGCCAACCGCTCGTCGGAGAGCCCGAGCCCGTGGTCGACGATTCCCAACTGCACGCCGTAGTTGCCGAGAACCGCGGTGACGGCGACGTCGCGGTGCGGCGGGGAGAAGACGGTGGCGTTCTCCATCAGTTCGGCGAACAGCAGCGTCAGGTCGCCGACCACAGCCGGTGCCACGGTGATGTCGGCCGGCACATCCACGTTGACGCGGGTGTAGTCCTCGATCTCGGCGAGTGCCAGGCGTACCACGTCGACCAGCGGAAGCGGGAGGATGTGCTCGTCGGATCCGTCCGCTCCGGACAACACCACGAGGCTGCTCGCGTTGCGGCGTAGCCGGCTGGACATGTGGTCGAGGCGGTAGAGTTCGCGCAGCCGGTCGGTGTCGGTCTCGTCGCGTTCCAGCTGGTCGATCAACGCGAGTTGCCGGCTGACGAGGTTCTGGGCGCGCCGCCCGACGTGACCGAACATCTGGGCGACGTTGCGGCGGCTGGTGATCTGCCGTTCCACCAGTTGGACAGCGGTGCTCTGGACCTTGTCGAACGCTCGGGCCAGGTCACCTATCTCGTCCCGGGCGACGATATCGAGTGGGTCGAGCCGGATCGGCTCGTTGAAGTACGAATCGTCGTCGGCGACCCGCCGTAGTTCCTCTTCGGCGGCTCGTACGATGCGGTCGGCGGTGCCGGTGAGCCGACGCAGCGGCCGGGCGACCGACCTGGTCATCGCCACGCCGAGCGCCGTCACCACGGCCAGGAGCAGCACCGAGAGGCCCGACACGGTGTACGCGGTGGCCGCCGCCTGCCTGCGTTGCTCGGCCACGGCCGCGATGACGTCGACGGTTATCTTCGCCTCGACGAATCGGCCGAGCACGACGACCGAGCTCAGCGACGGCAGGGCGGTGGCCAGCGGGAGCATTTTCATGGCCCGGATCGGGTCGACGAAGAAGAGTACGAAGAACTCCGGGCCGACCCGCAGGTTGAAGGCCTTCTGGACCTTGAGGTAGAGCTCCGCCTGCTCCGGGGTCGCGTACGTGGTCACCCGTCGAAGGTCGGCTTCGGCGGTGGTCAGCGCCTGGAACGCGCGGGTGGCGAACTGGGGAACGCCGGTACCGAGGGTGGCGAGCATGAAGCAGGCTGCCTGGCTGATCGCCTCGTCGTTGCGGAACAACGAGTCGAGGGCCACCACCTGCCGACCTGCGGACGTGGCCATGTCGGCATGCCGGACCAGGTCCAGTGCCTCGATGATCGGCCCGATCACCGCGCCGAAGCGGTCGATGATCTCGTCCGGCCGGGCGGTCCTGGCGATCACCTGGGCGCGGAGCTTGTGCAGTCCCTCGGCCCGGGCGGCGGCCTCCGCGAGCGGAGCAGGAATCGGGATGTCGGACGACCGGCCGAAGTCAGCGAGCGCGTTGGTGGTCTTGGCGCTCTGGGCCGCGAGGACCGGCCGTTGGACAAGCCCGAACAGGTAGCCCAGCGACAGGATCCGCTCTTCCTGCATCTCCTGCAGTGCCGAGCCCATTCGGCCGGCCAGGTTGACCGCGTCGGACGTCTCGTGCGCCCGCCTGATCATGTCGAGGCGGTTCGTCACGATCGGCACGGTCAGCGCGACCACGCCGATGAGCGGTACGAGTATGAGCAGCGCGAGTTTCCCCGTGATCCGCAACCTACCGAACAGCATGGGACCCCTCCCGCCATGGCAGGTCGAGGCTGCGGCGGTCGGGCCCGCCGGTGGCGACGCGCCCGCCGGGGAGTTCGTCGGCCCTCCCGGCGGCCGGCGCGTTCGGACCGGGAAGTGTCCCGTCGGACCTGCCGGCGTCCGGCACGACGCCCGCCGCCCCGCCCCGGCCTTCCGAGCTGCCGCCACGCATCGAGAGCAGCGCCAGTGCCAGGGTCAAGGTGACCGCGGTGACCAGGGCGCCGAGTGACAGGTAGCTGCGGCCACGCAGGTCGTCGAGCCGTTGGTCGACGACGCCGTCGATCTCACGCAGCGCGGCAGCGCTGAGATCCCCGGCCGCATTCTGCAGCTCGGTACGCACCGTCGGTAGTTGGGTCGGGTCGGCGGCGCCGGGGTTCGCGGCAGTCAGCACGATGGTGTCCGCGGCGCGACGGACCCGATCCAGCAGGCTCAGCAGATTGCCGCTCAGCGTGCGGCTGCTGGTCGCGTCGACCGCTTCCTTCAGCGCGTCGGTCATCTCGTCCACGGTGCTGTCGACCATCTGTGCTGCGGCCACCGGCGCAGCCGCAGCCTGTACCAGGGCGGCCTGCACCTGGGCCGGGGTGGCGGCCGGCTGTCGCCTGGGGTCGCGCCCGCCTGATCCACCGGGCGGCTGGCGTCGGGCGGCGAGCGTCGCCAAATCCAGCAGGCGGGCGGCGTGCACCACCACCACGGGCAGGTGGTAACCCACCGCCTGCTGCAGTTGGTAGATGTCGCGTTCCCGGTCCGTGGACAGGCCGGAGTTGTCGCGTACCGTTCGGTACAGCGCCAGCAGCAGGTCGGTCGCCTCGGTGTACGCCAGGTAGGCGGTCTGCGGGTTGCCGTCCGTCCGCCGTACCTCGTCGATCTTCGCGCTGAGGTCCTGCCACCGTTGCCGGGTGCCCAGGGCCGCTCCGAGGCGCTGGTCGGTCTTGGTGACGTTGACGACCGCCAGGTCCAGGCCCTCCTGTCCGACCGGTCGTCCCACCACGACGCCGGCCTGGTTCTCGGTGAGGGCGTTGAGGAGCTGACCGAGGCTACCGAGGTACTCGACGCCCTGCTGTTGCCGTTCCCGGAGCGAAACCGCGTCCTTCGTGGCGGTGGACGTCTGGGTGAACAGGAACCACCCGGGTATGAGAAGGGCAATGGCAAGCGACGCCAGGGTGACGCGGCGGAGGGTTTCCCGCCTGCGTCCCTGACTGCTCCCGACAGGCGACATCGTCTTCTTCCTTTCCACATCGCTGCCCGAAGACAGGACCTCGTCAAGCTGGGCCGGTACGTCGGTCA
This sequence comes from Micromonospora echinofusca, assembly GCF_017614955.1. GTDB lineage: Bacteria > Actinomycetota > Actinomycetes > Mycobacteriales > Micromonosporaceae > Micromonospora > Micromonospora echinofusca_A. The sequence goes on along the minus strand of NZ_WVUH01000098.1, from coordinate 9,234 downwards.
GCAACGGACCTTCGCCCGGAGGGCGCGTAGCGCCTGGTGGGTGCGGGACTTGACGGTGCCCTCGGGGATCCCGAGGATGGCCGCGGCCTCCCGGGTGGACCGTTCCTGGATGTAGACCTCGAGCAGAACCCGCCGATGTTCCTCGGTGAGTCGGGCCAGCGCGGCCCGGATCGTCTCGGCGGCAAGAACCTGGTCGATGCCGTTGTCGTCGGCCGCGAACCAGGTCAGATCCACCGAACCGACCTCGGTGGGCCGTACCTGCCGGGTCCGGGCGGCGTCGATCGCGAGCCGCCGCGCCACGGTGAACAACCACGGGCGGAGGGACGCGACGTCGGTTGGTAGCTGGTCGAGGTGCCGCCAGGCGCGCAGCAGCGTCTCCTGCAGCAGATCCTCGGCGGCCTGGAGATCACCGAGCGTGAGTCGGCGCAGAAAGCGACGCAGAGCCTCCGCGTGGGCCACGTAGAGCTCGGTCATCCATTCATCGGTTTCGCTGTCGTGCTGGGGTGCGATCGTTTCGTACCCGCCTCGCATGCCTGCGGTCTCCCTCCCGGTTGACGGGCAAAGCAGTGGTGGCTGTGGGTGGTGTGCGGCCGGGTGAACGGCTCTCAGTCGTTGAGGAAGGCCAGGAGCGTGCGGTTGAACACGTCCGGGTGGGTGATGGTCAGCGCGTGCGGTGCGCCGGGCAGCACCACGAGCCGGCTGTCGTGGAGCGAGCGGTGGACCTGATGGCTGGGAGTCTCCGCGGGGAACACCGCGTCGTCGCAGCCATGGACCACAAGTGCGGGCATGGTGATGTGCGGCAGATCCGGGCGAAAGTCCGTACGGATGGAGGCCAGCAGGAAGTCCAGCGTTGCCTTCGGGGAATCTGCGGCGGCGATGGACACGTGATAGGCGTGCTGGACATCGCTGATCAGATTGTCGTGCGCACCGGCGCGGAACGCGGTGCGGATTTCGTGGTCGAGAAACGCCAGTCGGTCCTGCCGGATCGCCGAGGTCAACTGCTCTATCGCCGAGTCGTCGAACCGGCCGTCCGGATTGTCGTACGAGTTACGGAGATATGGTGGTGGCGCTGAGACGAAGACCAGCCGCCGTAGTCGGTCCTGTCCGTAGGTGCGGACGAAGCGAGCGACCTGCCCGCTGCCGGTGGATGCGCTGACCAGCGCCAGGTCCACCAGGTCGAGTCGGGTGATCAGCGCGTGCAGGTCTGCCGCGAGTGTGTCGTAGTCGTATCCGTGCCAGGGCTGCGCGGAGCGGCCGGAGCCCCGTCGGTCGTAGGTGATGACCCGGTACCCGGCGTCGACCAGGGGAGGAAGTTGGTGCTCCCATGCCTGCCCGCCGAGCGGCCAGCCGTGCACGAGGACCACGGGCCGCCCGTCGCCGTAGTCCTCGTAGTGAAGGTCGATCGGGATGCCATTCTCTTCCCCCACAGTCAGCCAAGCCATCGTTACCCTCGGTCGCTGGAATGATTGGCGATTCCGGGTAAACGCTGGTCAAGCCCCTTCCGTTCGCCGTGGACCATGCAACCAGGGTCCTCGTGGCGACACCATGCGGGAAACATGCAGAAGTAGCACTGCCGGAGCAACACTGCCGGTCGGGACACGGTTGCCCGGAATGGCAGGAAGGAACGCGCGCCGCCCAGGCTGCCACCGTCGGACGGGCGATGCGTCGCATGGCCCACGTTCACCGTCGACGGTGCCCTACCGTGTGGCCGGCCTCCGGCTACCGTGGCACCAGCCGCGTCCACACCGGATGGGGCGGATCGTCACCTGGCCGGGAGGTCGTCCGCTCTGTCGAGTTCGGCCAGCGCCTCTCGGGCCCGCTGGGCTAGGCTCTCCGAGTCCGCCGCCTGGTACTGCTCCACGGCCCTGGCGAGATGCGACCGGGCTTCGTCCGGCGCCTCCAACGCATGCTTCGTCTGGCCCAGCCAGTAGTGGCCCTGACCGAGGATGATGGGGGCGCCGAATTCCTCGAGCAGGGGCATCGCCTGGAGCAGGTAACGCTCCGCCTCCGCCCATCGTTCCTGCACCGCGAGGCACTTGCCGATCTGGAGCCGGGTCTGGGCGCGGCTGAACAGCGCCACGGTCGGCCGCAAAGGTCGTTCCTCCGCCGCCTGCAACGCGATCTGGTGGCTGTCGGCCGCCTCGGCGAACCGGCCCAGCTCGAACAGCGTATGGCCGATCCCGATGAACGCCTGAACGTAGCCCTCGTGATCGGTGGCGGCGTCGAACAACGGGACGGCCTCACGGGCGGTGTCCAACGCGCCCTGGAAATCGCCCAGTGCTCGGCGGGCTCGCGCCATGTACTCCAGCGCCCATGCCTGCTGGCTCCGGTCGCCCACCCGGACGGCCACCTCGAACGCCTCGGCGGCTGCCGTGACGGACTCCTCGTGCCGCTGCTCACAGTAGGACAGCGCCCACGACAGGTAGTTGAGGTGCACGGCGAGCAGGCGTTCGTCGCCGAGCTGAGCGGCCGCCTCCTGAGACCTCGCGTACACCTCCGGCCACACACCCCAGTGTGTCGTCCGGTCCGAGTACCAGTGCATCGCCTCGGCGACCTCGACGACCAGACGGTGCTCGCCGCCGCTCGCCGCGATGCGTAGCGCGGCGAGCCAGTTCGCCCGCTCGACCTGCAACCATTCGTCGGCGGCCTCGATGCTGTTCAGGTCGACCGCCGCCGGCCCGCCGACCGGCTCGACGTCCCCGCCGGTATCGAACCAGCGGCCGGCTGCGACGACGGTCTCCAGTAGCCAGCGGACCATCCGGTCCCGGGCCGCCCGCTGGTAGCTGTCCGGCTCCTCGTTCCGCAGCCGGTTCCGGGCGAAGAGCCGGATCAGGTCGTGGAACCGGAACCGGTCCCCGCGATCCGCCTGGAGCAGGCCGAGGTCGGCGAGCTCGTCGAGGTGGTCCTCCACGGCCGATACGCTGCACTGCGCCAGCACGGCAGCCAGCGGTGCGGCGAAGTCCTCACCCGGCACGAGAGAGAGCCGCCGAAAGGTCTGCCGAGCCGAGTCGGTGAGCTGCGCGTACGACAGGCCGAAAGCCGCTTCCACGCCGAGGTCCCCAGCGGTCAGGGTGGCCAACCGGCGATCGGCGTCGGACAACCGCGCGGCGAGGTGCGCCATCGTCCAGCCAGGTCGGCTGACCAGCCGGTTCCCCGCGAGTCGCAGAGCCAACGGTAGGTTCTCGCAGAGCCCGGCGACCTCGGCCAGCGCGGGTGGCGTCACCCGGTCGGAGTTCCGGCCGACCATGCCGACCAGGAGCTCTGCCGACTCCGTGGCGGAGAACGGGGACAGCGGTAACCGGAGCACTCCGTCCAGACCGGTCAGTGCGCGACGGCTGGTGATCAGGAGCAGACTGCTGCCGGCCCCGGGCAGCAGCGGCCGGACCTGCGCCTCGCTGCCGGCGTTGTCGAGGACCACGATGCTGCGCCGCTCGCGCAGTGCGGCACGGAACTGCGCCGACCGTTCGGCGAGGTCGGCGGACATGCGGCGGGGACCGATGCCCAGCGCCAGCAGCAGCCGCGCCAGGCCCTCGGCCGGCGGGACCGGTGTGGCGTCGATGCCACGCAGGTCGAGAAAGAACACCCCGTCGGGAAAGGTGTCCCGTAGCTGGCTGGCGGCGTGCACGGCCAGCGTGCTCTTGCCGAGGCCCGGCGGGCCGTGGACCACCGCCACCGGTGCTGGTCCGTCAGGCGTGGCGTCTGCCGCGTAGCGGCGCAACCTGTCCAGCTCGACGGTCCTGCCGACGAAGTCCGGTACCGCCCGGGGCGGCTCGCAGGTGCCGGCGCCGCCACTGCCACGGGTACGGCCCTCGTTCGCCGCCCCGACCAGGGCCCGACGGCTTTGCGGCGACAGACCGAGGGCATCGGCGAGAGCGGCGAGCGTACGCTGCTGTGGTGCCCGGCTGTGACCGCGTTCCATGTCGCTGATCGCCCGGGTGCTGACCCCGGACGCTTCCGAGAACTGTTCGAGGGTCAGGCCGGCGGCGTGCCGGTAGGACCGCAGCAACGAACCGAAGGTGGGCTCACTCACCGATGCCTCCTCGCCCACCGGTCCGCCACCTCACTGGGATGATCACGACCGCTCCGTCACGACGTACCCGACCTCAGTACCAGCTACGACGGAGCCTTTCCCGGGTCGCTTCCGACGGCTGAGCAAGACTCCTCCGAGATGCGGACCACGGATCGCGCCGCCACCCGCTGAAGCCTAGATGACGTGGGTTTTCGCTCGCAGCCAGCAGTGGGTCCGGGTCGCTCGCGGACCAGGTGTCGCTCCGGTGACGCCCCGCTGAAATCCAGGGGTTGGCCGGCCGCCTGACCGACGTGCCGTTGGCCGTTCCCCGGCCGGACCGACCCGTCGGTACGACCTGGACACCATCGGTTCGTCGGCGCTCCGTACCCGTACGGGACCGGCGGGCCCGAAGGGGCCCGGGTGAGGGTGCATGAGCTGTCCACTGGCGGGGCTCGGTGGTGCGGTGAGTCTGCCCGGCCGGGGGAGTGGCGACCACCCGACATGTCCGGTCCCTGCCATGGCCAGGGTTGCCGGTCGTCGTCTGTGGACGTGACCAGATGACCCGCACGCGGAAGGCCCCTAGGTGACAGCACTCTCACCGTCGTTCACCTGGCCGTCACCCACCGGCCGTTCATACGTTCTTAGCCTGGCCGAAACATCGTCCACTGAGCTGATGCCCGGTTGGTAGGAGGCCGACGTCGTGTTGACGGGACAATCGCGCCGCAGTGGTCAGCCGTCACCGACCTCCCCCGTCGGTCGCGCGCCGAGTCGGCCGACAGCCAGGTGACGACGTCGTGACCGCCGCCGTCGATGCCGGTCGACCGGAACTCACCGCTCGGGCGTTGGCGCGGTGGGAGAACGGCCGCAGCGTCATTCTCGAGGGTGACCCCGGTATGGGGAAAACCACCCTGCTCAGCGCGGTCGCCGCAGCGATAGGCCGGCGTCCGGGGTTGACGCTGTCGGCCAGCCCGGCCGAGTCCGACGCTCGTATGCCGTTCGTGACACTGATCGACCTTCTCTCGGGCATGCCCGGCGAACACTTCGAGAAGCTGCCGGCACCGGCCCTGCGGATCGTGGAGTTGGCCCTGAGGCGCCGGGATCCCGCCCACGGTGGAGTGGACACTCTCGCGGTCTGCCTCGCGCTGCTCGACCTGCTCCGCGCCGTCACGGAGGTGACACCCGTCACCCTGGTCGTGGACGACCTGCAGTGGGTCGACCCGGCCAGCGCCGAGGTGCTCTCGTTCGTCGTCCGGCGTATCGAGGTAGGACGGCTGACGGTGGTGGCGGCCGTCCGCTCCGGCGACAGCATCCGCTTCGACCCTCCGGAGTCCGTCACGCTGACGGTCGGCCCGCTGCCTGCGGACGTCCTGGTCCCGGTCGTCATGGCGCGCGCGCAGGGGCTGATCGGGCGCCCTGTCGCGGACGAGATCTGTGCGCTGTCCGGCGGGAACCCGCTGTTCGCGCTGGAGATCGCCGACGCGGTTCAGCGCAGGGGTCTACGGTCCGTTCCCGGGCAGCCCCTGCCGGTGCCCGTACATCTGGAGACACTGATGCGCCACCGTCTCGGGGAACTGCCCACGGCTGTTCGGGACACCGTCCGACTGGCGGCCACCGCGCATCGCCCGACGCTGGGACTGCTCATCCGGGCCGGCCGGTCCAATGCCCTGGCCGAACTCATGGTCGCATCCGAGGTGGGCATATGTGACCTCGACAGCCACGGCGTCGTCTCGTTCGGGCACCCGATGCTCCGTGCCGCCGTCTACGCCGGCCCTCCGTCGATCGTCCGCATGGCGTTGCATGCCCGGCTCGTCCAGGTAACCACCGATCCGATCGAGCGAGCCTGGCACCTGGCGCTGGCGACGGGCCGCGAGGACGAGAAGGTGGCGGCGGCGTTGAGCGCTGCGGCTGAACTCGCCGGCCGCCGAGGCGCCACCGCTGCCGCCCGTGAACTGGTCAGCCTGGCGGCAATGCGCACACCCGCCACCGACCAGGCCGGCTGGGCGGAGCGCAAGCTCGCCGAGGCCCGGTACGCCCATCATGCCGGTCTGCCCGGTGAGGCACGCGAAGCCGCCGAGTCGGTACTTGCCGCCGATGTACCGGCGCGGATACGGGTCGACGCCTGGATGGTGCTGTTCGACACCAGTGGCACGACCATCGGTCAGATGGGTGCGCAGGTCACCGCAGCGCTCGCCGACGCCGAGGGCGATCCGCATCTCCAACCATGGATGCGCCTCTACGCCGCGCTCCACCAGGAAGCCGCCGGGCACGCCGAGCAGGCGCTGGCCGAGGCCGAACGGGCGGTACGGATGGCGGTCGAAGTGGGCGATCGGCGAGCCGAGGTTCGGGCCCTGCACGTGCTGCTCACCGCGAAGACCCGCCTCGGGCTACCGCACGGGGAGGAGACGGCCCGGATCGGTCGGTTGTTGGCCCAGCGCATCGACGTCGGCCCGGCCATCAACCTCGTCCACCACGGACTGGCCTGCTCCTACCTCGACGCTGATCGCTACGACGAGGCGGCTGGCGTACTGCACCGAGCGGTTCGACAGGCCGAGGAATCGGGAATGCTCGGCGGGCTCGACGCGGTCCTGCATCTGCTGGCCCAGGTGGACTGGCGGCGTGGGCGGTGCGCTGCGGGGCTCGCGACCGTGGCCCGGCTCCAGCAGTTGGTGGTGGATGCCGAGCCGGCGAACGGGTACCTGAGACGCTGGACCTCGGCCGAGGCGCAGGCGTTCACCGGCAGCCTCACCGAGGCGGTCGGGATCGCCGGGCAGGTGATCGCGGAACTGGAGGCGACCGGCGCGAAGCGTCGACTCGCCCCGCTCCGGCATGCCCTGGGAACCTGGTGCCTCGTCCTGAGCGACCCGGCACGAGCGGTGGCGGTGCTGCGAGATGCGCACACCTGCCTCAGCGACCTCCCCACCACCAACCAGCGGCGCAAGCTGACCGCCGATCTCATCGAGGCGCTCGTCGGCGTGGGCGACCACGCGGCGGCAGCAGCCCTGCTCGACGAGCTGCACCGGATCGGTCCGGACCAGGCATCCGGCACCGCCACCGCCGCCCGACAACGGGCCGCAGCGGTGGTCGCCTTCGCCGAAGGTCGGGCCGACACCGCCCTGACGCTGCTCGCCGCAGCGGCGGACACCTGCCGGAGCAGCGGGTCGCCCTTCGAGCTGTCCCGGATCCTGCTGCTCGCTGCCGGAATGCAACGCCGCCGACGGCGACGGGCGGCCGCGCGGGCGCTGCTCGACGAGGCGGCCCAGATCTGCCGAGCCGCCGGGGCCACGGCATGGATCCACCGGATCGAGGAGGAACGCGCCCGGCTCACGCCCAGGCCCAGGGACGGCGGAACGACCCTGACACCGATGCAGGAGCGGATCGCCGCCCTGGTCGTCGACGGTGCCACCAATCGGGAGATCGCCGCCGTCCTCTGCATCGGCGTGACCACGGTGGAGGCCTCGCTCACCCAGATCTACCGCAGGTTCTGCATCCGTTCCCGGGTCGAGCTGGTCCGTGTCCTCGACACCAGGACGCTCGGCGCGGCATGAGCGCGGCCACGCCGACCCACTCCGCGCAATCACCGTGAACCATCGGGCTCGCCCCGACGTAGTGACGGCGTGATACCACGTCGGCCGGAGACAGTGACGCGACGGCGCGTTGGTGCGCCCGTCCTGGCCCGCCTGCTCGCCGGGGCCGCGCTGGTCGCCCTGTCGGCTCCGTTCACGGTGACGGCACCGGTGACCGCCGCGCCGGCGATCCGCTGCACGACCCCCTCGCAGCAGCTGCTACCCGAGGTGCCCTGGACACACCGGCGGCTGGCGCCGCAGCGGGTCTGGCCGCTGACCAGGGGCGACGGGGTGCTGGTGGCAGTCGTCGACACCGGTGTGGACGGCGCGGTGCCCCAGCTCGCGGGCCGGGTGCGGCGGGGGGTCGACGTACTGACCAGGGGCGCCTTCGCCGATGACGACTGCTACGGCCACGGCACCTTCGTCGCCGGCATCATCGCCGCCCAGCCGGCCCCCGGCACCGGCATGGTGGGCCTCGCGCCGGGTGCGAGGATCCTGCCGGTCCGCCAGGCGTACGGGCCCACCGACGGCACGACCTCGGGCCTGGCCCGCGCGATCCGCGCCGCGGTCGACGGTGGTGCCTCGGTGATCAACGTGTCGGCGAGTTCCTTCTTTCCCAGTGACGAGTTGCGCCAAGCGGTCGAGTACGCCGCCGAGCAGGACGTACTCGTCGTCGCGGCGGTCGCGAACGAGGCACAGCAGGGGAATCCGACCGCCTACCCGGCGGCCTATCCCGAGGTCCTGGCGGTGGGCGCGATCGGGCCGGACGGACGGCGTAGTGAGTTCTCCGAGGTCGGCTCGTACCTGGACCTGGTCGCCCCGGGTGTGGACGTGGTGAGCCTGAGCCGGGGCGGAATCGGGCATCTGGTGGACAGCGGCACCAGCTACGCCACCCCGTTCGTGGCCGCTACCGCCGCGCTGGTCCGCTCCTACCACCCGAACCTGACGGCGGCCCAGGTCAAACGGCGGCTGGAACGGACCGCCGACCATCCCGGCGGGAAGCTTCCGGATCCGCAGGTCGGCTGGGGGGTGGTGAACCCGTACCAGGCGGTCACCGCGATCCTGGCCGAGGAACACACCCGGTTGGCCGCCCCCGCCGGTCAACCGCCGATCCCACCGGTCGCGCCACCGGGGGGCGGTCCTGACCACCGGAGCAGCGCGATCGAGTTCAGTGTGACGGCTGCCGTGCTGGCTGGCCTCGTCGCCCTGCTGGCGTATCTGATCCCGCTCGGCACGCGCCGCGACTGGCGCAGCGTCGGCGACTCCGGCGACGCCCCGGCCCGGGACGGGAGGGCCGGATGAGTACGACCCAGGTGACGAGGTCCCCCCGCCGATCCGCCCCGACGATCGACAAGGGCGAGTTCCCGTTGCAGGAGCCACCGGGCCTGCCGGAGACGACCGGCGGTCAGTTGACCAACCTGTTGACCTACCTGCCCATGATCATGGGCTCGGGCGCGATGGCGCTCTTCTACCTCCAGCCCGGCGAGAACCGCGTCATGCTCTACCTCACGTCGGGTCTGATGGGGCTCTCCGCCATCGTCATGGCGGTCGCTCTGCTGCTGCGGGCGGGCACCGAGCGCAAGGCGAAGTTGAAGGGGGAACGCCGGGACTACCTGCGCTACCTCGGGCAGGCCCGTAAGCAGGTGCGGCGCAGCGTCGAAC
>NZ_WVUH01000097.1 GCF_017614955.1 Micromonospora echinofusca | reverse complement strand
GTCGGGGCGGTCGCGGGTGGTGGCGGGTCGTCCGGCCCGGGGTCCGGCGTCGGTGTGCGGGTGGCGACGGCGGCGTCCAACCAGCGGGCCTGGGCGTGCAGCACCGGCTGGTCGAAGACGAGTGCGGCCGGTACCTCGACCCCGAACGCCTGGGTGGCGAGGGTGCCGAGTTGGGTGGCCTTCAGCGAGTCGCCGCCGAGGGCGAAGAAGTCGTCGTCGCGGCCGACCCGGGCGACGGTGAGGACCCGGGCCCAGAGCAGGCAGAGGGCGGACTCGACGGGGGTCGTCGGTGGTTCTCCGGTGGGTTGCGCCTGGGCGGTGAACAGCGCCCGCAGTTCTGCCTTGCGGACCTTGCCGCCGTCGTTGCGGGGCAGGGAGTCGACCAGGATCAGCCGGGTCGGCCGCTCGTGCGGGGCGAGCCGTTCGGCGAGGAAGGCCCGCAGGACGGCCGGTTCCACCGGTGTCCGGGCGACCACCGCCGCCGCGAGCATCGTGCCCATCGTCGGGTGCGGTACCCCGACCACGGCCGCGTCGCCGACCGCCGGGTGCTCGAACAGGGCCGCCTCGACCTGGGGTGTGGACACCTTGAACGCCCCGGACTTCACCACGTCGCTCTCCCGGTCGACCAGGTGCAGGTACCCGTCGTCGTCCAGGTAGCCGAGGTCGCCCATCCGGACCCAGCCGTCCTGGAACACGGCCGCGCTCGTCTCCGGGTCCCGGTAGTACGCGCGGGGCGTGGTCGCCGAGCGGAGCCGGACCTCGCCCACCGTGCCGGCTGGCAGCCGTACCCCGTCCGGGTCGCTGATCATGAGTTCGGCCCCGGCGGCGGGTCGCCCCAGCGCGGCCGGGCGGTCCGGGTCGAAGACCACGGTGGTGTGTGCCGGGGCGGCCTCGGTGGAGGTGTAGTTGTTCACGATGGTCGCGCCGGGCAGGGCGGCCTGCAACGTCCGGGCGACCGCCGCCGGCAGCGGTGCCGCGGACGAGGCGAGCAGCAGGACGCTGGACAGGTCGAACCGGTGCGTGACGTCCGGCCGGGCCAGCTCGATCGCCATTGCCGGGACGACGAAGACGGTGCCGATCCGGTACCGCTCGATCAGCGCGGCGAACGGTGCCGCCGCGAACCGGGGCAGGACCACCGCGGTCGGCCGGGCGACGAGCGCGTGCAGCAGCATGGTCTGCGCCGCGTTGGTGCCGATCGGGAAGGCGTGCAGGAAGTGCCGGGAGTGGGCGAGCGGTCGGCGGCGCGGCCGGGGGGTGAGGCCGAACGTCAGGTTCGCGTGGCTGGCGGCCACCCCCTTGGGGGTGCCGGTGGTTCCCGAGGTGAAGATGATCTGGGCCAGGTCGTCCGGGTCGACCCGGCGGTCGACAGGTTCCGCCGGCCCCTCGTCGAGGTCGGTGAGGAGCGCGGTCCAGCCGCCGAACGGTATGGGCGTGGGCTCCGGGTCGGGCCCGGCGACGCGGATCAGGCCACTGGCGCCGCACCGTTCCAGCAGGTCCTGTAGCTGGGGCGGGGCGGCCCGTTCCGGTAGTGGTACCGCGACCGCGCCGACCGAGACGACGGCGCCGTAGGCGACCGCGAACGCGGTCCAGTCCGCCCCGCCGACGTGCAGGCCGATCCGGTCGCCCCGGCCGACCCCGTGCCGCAGCAGCCCGTGTGCGACCGAGTCGGCCCGGCTCCGCCACCGGGCGAAGGTCAACTCGTCGCTGTCCTGCGGTCCGGGCACGAGCAGGCCGACCTGGTCCGGCTCGGCCTCGGCCCGGGCGGTGAGCAGGGCCGGCACGGTGGTGGGGGGTTCAGTGGCCACCGGTACCACCGGCCGTGTCCAGGGCCGGAACGTGGTCGACAGGCGGGATGGCCGGTCGGGGCGGCCGGTCGCCGGCCCCGGGCAGTGGCAGCCCGAACCGCCGGGCCGCCGTACGCACCGCCGCGTGCAGGCCGGTCGGTACCTGGTGGCCGAACCGGTCCAGGTAGGCACGGAGGTGTTCCGGGTCGTCCCGCAGGAACATGAAATCGGTCGGCACCATGTGCCGGATGACGAGCAGCGGTACCGGGCAGCGCAACGGCCGGAACGACTCGTTCCACAGTCCCGGCTTGGCCGGCGGGCCGGCGTGGAACTCGCCGAGCATCAGGCCGTGCCGTACGTACTGCGACTTGAGTCGGGCCTGTGTCGCGTCGACGACCTCGGGCAGATCCTCGTCCCGCAGGTCGGGAAGGGCCAGCAGGATCGTGGTGAGCCGGGCGTCCGCACCGTGTTGCCGGCTCAGCCCCGGAAACCAGTCCCGGTAGACCAGCAGCCGCCGTTCCAGGCTGGCGGGCGGGTGCGTGCGTCCCGGACAGACGGCCAGGTAGAACGCCGACCGGTCCAACGACACGGCCGCGTACGGACAGACGTTGCCGGCGCGGCCGAGCTGCGGGTGTGGGTGGCACAGGTACTCCCGGGCCCAGGTCACCACCGTGCGCAGCGGTTCCAGCCAGGGTCGTACGGCCGGCTCCGGCGGGTCCTGTTCGAGATCCCCGACCTCGAACAGCGTGTGGCCGGTGTCCACGGGATGGGTCAGCATGACGGCCTCTCGTCTGCCTCGTCGCTGGTCTGGCCCGCCCGTGTGCCGGCCCGTCGGCTGCTGCGTCAGGTCACATCCGGCGCCGGGACACGCACGGTGAGCGGGGGGCTGCGGTGGAGCGGGGGAGCCTGGCTGACCGAGCCCGGCGTCGGACCCACGATAGTGAGCGCTCCGAGAAAGTGTAAGTAGTCCTAACAGTATAGATAACTGTCCTAACAGTTGAGCGCGGACGACATCCGTCGGAGTCCACAGAGGACATCCTCCCGTCGTTCCGGGTGTCGGGGTTGCCGGCAGCCGCACGACGCCGGACACCGTGCGGTGGTCCCTGGTTCCGGCGTCCGTCAGGGCTGGCGCTGAAGCCTCGGTCAGGGTCAGTCGGAGGCGTTCAGGAGGGAACGGCCGGTCGGGGTGAGGACGTGCAGGACGCTCTGCCGGCGGCGGGTGGTGGTGATGAGCCCGGCGGCGCGGAGCACGGTGGCGTGTTCGCTGGCGCTGCTGAGGCTGATCCGGGCGGTCGCGCCGAGTTCACTGGTGGTGCAGCCGGGCCGGTGGGCCGCCGAGGTGCAGCTCACCGGTGAGCCCGGTGGGAATCTCCAGGACGGGTGGGTTCCAGTGGATCTCCGGCGGACACAGGTGGTCGATCCCGTGGTCGGCCAGGTCCCGGGCCCGGGTGGCCCGGTCGGCGGCAACCAGGGCGGTCACCTGGTCCCAGGAGGGGGCGACCAGCGTGGCATGTAGCTGACCGAGGACATCGGCGAGACGTTGGAGGATCCCGGGGTCCTCGCCGAGCCGGCACGCCCAGCCCGGCACCGGTCGTTCCCCGGCGAAGCGCGCCATCTCCCGGTGGATCCCGGACCGGGGTGTGGACCGGACCTGCTCCAGGCACGCCTGCACGTCACCGAGCCGTGCCAGGGCCAGGAAATTCGGCGAGTAGCCATGGGCCGGCGCCAGGTCCAAGACCAGTCGGGCGGCGAATGTGCCACTCAGGTTCACCTGCCCACCGCCGAGTTGACCGCCCGCCGCAGGCTGGTCGCGGAACTGCCCGAGGCCGACCGTCGGATGCTGGCGGACCTGGCGACCCGACGGGACGCGACGATCGCCCGCGCCGAGACGGCCCTGCGGAGCTGACCTTCCCCAGCATCCCTACTGCCGGGACCCGGGTGGTACCCGGAGGTCGGCGTCTTGCCGGGATCTGCCATTCTCGGGGCGGTGACGACCGGCCAGCCACCCCGCCCCCGCCGTACCCGCCGCCGGGCCCTCTGGATCGTGCTCGCGCTCGGCGCGGTCGGGATCCTCGCCGCCGCTGCCGTGGTCGTCGTGCCGCTGCTGCTGCCGCCGGGTCCGCGTCCGCTGTTCCAGCTTCCGGTCGCCTGCGGTGAGACCTGGCAGCTCGGCACGTACCCGGGGCACGACGACTACGACGTGGACCTCTTCCCGACCAGGGGCGAGGCGTGGGGGCGGCCGGTGCTCGCGTCGTACGCCGGTGAGGTCACCGTGGCGGGCATCAACGGGTCGTTGGGTGGTCGTACCCCGGACAACCCGGACGGGCCACGCGGCCGGGGCGGTGGCTACTGGGTGAAGATCGACCACGGTGGCCGATGGGAGACGCAGTACCTGCACCTGCTCGAACCCCCGATGGTGGAGGTCGGCCAGCGGGTCGTGCAGGGCCAGCAGATCGGACGGGTCGGCAGTACCGGCAACTCCGGCGCGCCGCACCTGCACTACGAGCAGCGTCGGGGCTGGGAGAAGGTCGAGACGCACTTCGACGGCGTACCGTCCGGCATCACCCACGACGACACCGAGTACACGGTCCGGCGTAAGAGCAACAACTGCCCCTCCGGGCAGCGCTGACCGACGCCCACCGGCCGGCTGTCCCGAGGGCCGGCGCTCCCGAGGGCCCGGCGGTCACCGGTGCCGGCGGGAGCCGGCCAGCCGCAGCGCGTTGCACACGTCGACGACGCCGTGGGTGTCCCAGGCGAGTTCGGCGGCGGCGCGACGGGTCTGCGGGTCGGTGACGACGCCGGTGAGGATGACCACGCCGTTCTGCACGGTCACCACGATCCGCCGCCGACGGGTGGACCAGTCACCGGCGAGTCGCTGCGCGACGAGCACCGCGAGCCGCCCGTCCGCGTCGACCGGCGCGGACGGCTGCGGTTGCGCGTCCCAGGGCTGGTGGTCCGGGAACGGCCAGGGCATCACCATGTCGGGGTTGCTCCTCGAAGCTGCGGAAACGGTGGTCCGATCGACGTCGACCGGACAGCGCGGGTCGGTCAGGGCCGACCGGACAGGGCGGGCGGTGCCTGCCTGGCCGGGCGGGACGCGTGAGCCAGGTGGGTGAGGGCGGCCTCCCGGCTGTCGAAGATCGGGAAGGCACCGTCCAGGCGCATGGTGTGCAGGACGGTGCGCACGAACCGGGACGGGGCCGCCAGGCAGAGCACCGCACCCCGGTCGCGGGCGTCGCGGTGGGCCCGTACCAGCAGGCCCAGGCCGGTCGGGTCGATCAGGGGTACCCGGCCGAGGTCCACCACGATGTGCCCGCCCATGTCCTCGGCATGGCGCAGCGCGGTGCGGAGCGTGTCGCCGCTGTCCACGTCGAGGTTGCCGTCGGCGGTGACCACCGTCGTGTCGTCGAGGTGGTCGATGCCGAGGATCCCGCCCGGCGTCCGGTCCACGTCCCGGTCCGGTGCGGTCCCGGCCGGCAGCGGAGTGCAGGGCGGGCAGCGGTGCGGCCCGGTGGCGAACGGCGAGCCGCTCCAGCCGTGCTCGGCGATCAGGGTCCACACCACCTCGGCGTCGGGTAGCACGCAGGCGGTGCCGGTGACGCTGGTTCCGCAGCTGTCGCAGATCAGGGTCATCCGGGTGTCGTCGGGCACGACGGTCATCGGGTGGGTCCTTCCTGGGGCCGCCGGGAGGATGACGGTTCGGCGGTCGGGTACCGGGGGTGGGTGCGGGGAGCGCGGCCGGTGGCGGTGACGGCGAAGCCCACCGCCGCGCCGGCTGCGCCGGTCTGTACCAGCAGCTCGCGGAGGCCCGGAACGCCGGCATCGGCCCCGGTGTCGATGTCGACGCCGGCCAGGCGGGTGGCGATCGTGCCGGCCAGGGCGGCGGCGACGCCGATGGTCGGGCCGAGCCACCGTGGTACGCGCCGGGGGCCGGGAATGGCGAGTCGGCCGAGCGCCCCGACCAGCGCGCCGACGGCGAGGGCGCTGAGCAGGCTGCCGACGGTCATCCGGCGCTCCCTTCCTCGCGTACCGGGACGGCTCCACCCTGCCGGTCGGGCTTGGCGGTCACCGCGCGGAACCATGACAGTTGCGTGACAAATCCCCGGACCGGCCGGCACGGTTGGCGACCGGCCCCGGGCAGCGGGGATGATGCGCGGCATGAGCGCGGTACTGGTGATCGAGGACGACGACCGGATCCGCCTGGCGCTGCAACTGGCCCTGGAGGACGAGGGGTACGACGCCTGTGGCGCGGCCACCGCCGAGGAGGGGCTGCGGACGCAGCGACGGCAGCCGGCCGACTACGTCCTGGTGGACCTGATGCTGCCCGGGATGGACGGCTTCGAATGCATCCGGCAGCTCCGCCGTGACGACGACGTGCCGATCGTGGTGGTCAGTGCCCGTGACGACACCCACGACATCGTGGCCGGGCTGGAGGCCGGGGCCGACGACTACGTGGTGAAGCCGGTGGCGATCAAGGAGCTGACCGCCCGGTTGCGGGCGTTGCGTCGTCGGGCCCGGCCGGTGGCGCCGGCCGACCCGCCGGGGTACACGGTCGGTGAGCTGCGGATCAGCCCCCAGGCCGGGGAGGTGTTCCGGGGCGGTGTGGCGGTGTCCCTGACCCGTACCGAGTTCCGGCTGCTGTGCGAGCTGGCCGAGCACGCCGGCCGGGTGCTGTCCCGCCAGCAGCTGCTGCAACGGGTGTGGGGGTACGACCACGGCGACGAGCGGCTGGTCGACGTGCACGTCGGCCGGCTGCGGCAGAAGATCGAACCGGATCCGGGCAGTCCCCGTCACGTGGTCACCCTGCGGGGGCTGGGCTACAAGTTGCAGCGATGAGACGCCCCGGACTGCGTACCCAGGTCAGCGCCGCCTTCGCCGTCGGTGCCCTGCTGCTGTCGACCCTGATGGCCCTGGTGTCGTACGAGCTGACCCGGCGGTCCCTGCTCGACGAGCGGGAACGCACCGCGGTGCGCTCGGCCTACTTCGACGCGAGCGTGGTGCGGGCCGGGCTGGACACCGACGATCCGGACGTGGTGCAGGTGCTGCGGTCGCTGGACACCGGTAGCAGCCGCCGTCCGGTGCTGCGCCTCGACGGTCGCTGGTACGTGCGGACCGCCGAGTCGGGGCTCACCGCCGCGATCCCGGAACGGCTGCAACGGATCGTCGCCGCCGGGGAACCGGCGGTGCAGCGGGTCCGGGTCGAGGGTCGGCCCGCGCTGCTGGTCGGGGTGCCGTTGTCCGCCTCGGCGACCTACTACGAGGTGACCTCCCTGGCGGAGCTGGAGCAGACCCTGCGGGTGCTGGCCGTCGCGCTGACCGCGGTCGCGATCACGGTCGCCGGCTCCGGTGCCGCGATGGGGTGGTACGTGACCCGGCACAGTCTGCGTCCGCTGACTGCGGTGGCCGATGCGGCGGCCCGTATCGCCGCCGGTGAGGTCGCCACCCGGCTCAGTCCGGCCACCGACCCCGACCTGGACCGCCTCGCCACCTCGTTCAACCAGATGGTGGACCAGCTCGCGCGGCGTATCGAGCGGGACCGCCGGTTCGCCGCGGACGTCGCCCACGAGCTGCGCTCACCGTTGCAGACGCTCTCCGCCGCGGCCAGTGTCCTGGCGCGTCGGCGGGAGCACCAGGACGAGCGGACGGCCATCGCGTCCCGGCTGGTCGCCGACGAGATCGACCGGTTCCAGCGGTTGGTCAACGATCTCATCGACCTGGCCCGTGGCGATCAGGCCGCGCACCGTACCCCGGTCGACGTGGCCGGGCTGGCCCGGAACGCCTGTACGGACCGGGGCCTGCCGGTCTCGCTGGTCGAGGTCGGGGCGGAGCTGCCGGGGACGTGGCAGGTGGACCGGCGCCGGGTGGCGCAGATCCTGGCTAACCTGCTGGACAACGCCGTCACCTACGGCGGCGGGCCGACCGCTGTCCGGCTCGGCCGGACCGGTGACGCCGGGGTGGTGGAGGTCGACGACGCCGGTCGGGGGGTGCCGGTCGAGGACCGCGAGGCGATCTTCGACCGGTTCGTCCGGGGCCGGGCCGCGCACGGGCGCGGAACCGGTGACGGTACCGGGCTGGGGCTGGCGCTGGTCGCCCAGCACGCCGCCGCTCACGGCGGGCACGCGGACGTGGGGGACCGGCCCGGCGGCGGGGCCCGCTTCCGGGTCGTGCTGCCCGGGAGCCTGCGGTGAGCCGCCGACCGCTGGCGCTGCTCACCGTGGTGGCGGTGCTGGCCGGCTGCGGGGTACCCACCGACGAGGGGCCCCGGGTCGTGCAGCCCCCGCCGGGTCCGTTCGCCTTTCCCGGTCCGGTCGAGCCGACCGCGACGGGCACCGGTGCCGGGGTGGGGGAGACGCTGTGCCTGGTACGCGACGACCGGCTGGTGCCGGTCCGGCGGCGGGCCGACCGGCCGTCGACCCCGCAGGAACAGCTCGGTCACCTGCTGGCCGGGCCGAGTGCGGCAGAGCGGGACCGTGGGCTGGGCAGTGCCCTGCCCGGGGCGGTCACCACGGCTTCGGTCACGGTGACCGGGACCGCCGCCCGGGTGGTGGTGGACGAGGCGGGTGGGGAGACCGGCCGCAGTGACGAGGTGCTCGCCTACGGCCAGATCGTCTGTACCCTGACCGACGGTCCGGATGTCACCACCGTCAGTTTCGTGCGGGACGGGAGCCCGCTGGAGGTGCCCAGGGCGGACGGTTCGCTGTCCACCGAGCCGCTGACGCGTGCCGACTACGTACCGTTGATCAGCCCTTCCTGATCCGGCCGGGCCGCCATGTTCTCCTCGTCGTCGAGCAGGAGACGTCGTAGCTGCCGCCGTTGTGGCCGGCTGAGTACGAACTCGGTGAGTGCGGTGGCCACGCAGACCCCGGCGAGCCAGCCCAGTGCCCCCAGCGCGTGGGTCGCCGCCGTCAGGGGCAGCAGTGCCAGGAGAACCGCGACCGCGCCGAGCCGGGGCCAGACGAGAGCGCGGGTCACCTGCCTCAGCCGTAACTGGAACGCGGCGTGGGCCAGCAGGTAGAGCGCCACCCCGCCGTACATGGCGTACCGGCCGAGGTCGTGCAGCGGGATGTCGAGCCGTGGGTCCTGCCGTTCCCCGACGAGGGTGGTCATGTGTTTCAGCCCGAGGGCCAGCAGGATCACCCCGATGATCATCGGCAGGTGCAGGAAGGTGTACCCGCTGCGGGCGAGGGCCACCCGGCCGGCCAGGTCCGCCGAGTACAGGGCGTGCTCACCAGCCAGGGTGGTGAGGTCGAAGTAGATCCACTCCAGGGCGCCCGCGATGACGACGGCGAGTGCGGAGGCGATGAACAGGCCGGCCGAACCGGGTAGATCGGTGCCGGCGATGCCGATGGCCACCAGCACCTCGCCGAGCGCCACGATGATGATCAGGTTGTGTCGTTCAGCCCAGTGGCGTGCGGAGTGGATGGCGCGATCGGGGAAGGGCAGGGCCATGCCGGCGGCGTAGTCCACGCCGATCGCCAGCACCCAGAGCAGCACCTGACCGGTGGCGACGGTACGGGCGCCGGCCGCACTCCCGGGGAGCAGCGCGGCGGCGAGGAGCAGGCCCGCCGCGACGCACATCGGCACGGTCAGGGCGACCACGTCCCGGAACCGCAGCCCCGGGGTCGCGTACATCCGGAGGGCCAGGTACATCAGCCGGAGCAGGAAGAAGCAGCCGACGAACCAGACCGGGGTGAAGGCGCCACCGGGAAAGTCCTCGAACGCCTCCCGGGTGGCGACCGCCAGGACGAACATCACCGGTGTCGCCGCCAGGAGGGTGAACCGGGCCAGGCCGTAGTCGGCGCGTACCCGGTTGCCCAGCCAGGCGAACAACGACCACGACCACCAGAGCATGACCAGCACGAGGAGCCCGTGCAGGACGCCGAGGGCGTCGCCCTCGTCGACCACCAGGGTGGTGACCTGGAGGAAGGCGAACACGAAGACCAGGTCGAAGAAGAGTTCCGCCGGGGTGGCCCGGGACTGCTCGGTGACCGGCCGCAGACCGGGACGCAGCCGTTCGACCGCCACCCGTCCTCCCGCTGTTCACTGGCCGGCGGCCCGGGCGGACCGCGGTGGCTGCCGGGACATCGCTTCCCCATTCCTTTTGGCTCCCGGCGTGCGACTTCCCGGACACCGGGCCGGTAAACCCGGGCCGGAGACCGGTCACGCGCGGAGGTTCGGGTGACGGATGCGCCGAGCCCTCGTGGTGGTGCGCGGTGCCGGACCGGATCGGGGCCGCCCGCGCGAGTGCACCTCACGCGGACGGCCCCGGGTCGACCGGTGCGGGCTACGCCTTACCGAGCTTCCAGAGCTGGTTGGGGTAGCCGTTGCAGCCGTACTGGACGATGTCCGCGCCGGTCCAGCCGGCACCGGCCACGTCCAGGCACTTACCGCTGACGTGGTTGGGGCTCACCTGGTAGTAGCCGTCGCGGACGTAGGTGAGGTCCCACTCCTGGTTGGCGCCGGTGCCGCAGGTCCACTGCACCACGTCGGCGCCGTCGGTCCCGGAGGCGCCCGCCACGTCGAGGCACATCGTCGGGGCGTGGGACGGCTTGAGGCGGTAGCCGTTGGCCGTCTTCTCCAGCGCCCACCGCTGGTCGGTCGTGCTCGTGCACGGCCACTGGATGACGTCGCCCCCGGCGGCCGGGTTGCTGTTGGCCACCCCGACGCACTGCTGGCTGTGCTGTGCCACGAGCTGGGTGTTGGTCACGTCACGGCGCCAGCAGCGCTCGGCGCCGGGGGTGCTGTGGCCGAAGGCGGCGCCGGTGCAGGAGACGCCCCCGGTGTGCACGGCGCGGACCTCGTTGCCGTCGGCACCGTATCGGACCTCGGAGGTACCGGTGAACGCGCAGGTCTGCCCCTCGGTGGCGCACTGCGTCCAGGAGGAGTCCTCGACCACGATCCGGTCGACGTTCCCCCAGACCCCGCCGCCGGCTCCGCCGGTCTGGCCGAGGACGCGGACGCGCAGGGTGTGCCGGCCGGCGGGCAGGTTGGCGCTGGTCCAGGCATGTACGCCGTCGAGCCGGACGGTGTTGTAGAGGTTGACGGTGGTCTCGGCCCCGCCGTCGACGGAGACGCCGATGCGCCCGCTGGTCGGGGCGAGGGTGGAGAAGAGGGTGGCCTTCGTGCCGTGGAAGGTGTAGGTGGCGGTGGCCCCGGTGGACTGGGAGGAGTGCTCGTCCTGGTCCCACAGCCCGTACGCGCCGATTGCGCCGCCGCTGTAGCCGTTGTCGGACCAGGATCCGGCGTAGCTGGCGGCGGAGTCGTTGACGATCTCGGCGGTGGTGGCGGCGGCGTTGTGGTCGACGTTGCTGATCACGTACGACACGACCGAGTTGGCAGGCACGTTCGCGGCCAGCGTGGAGCCGACGGTGACCGAGGGGAGCTGGGCGAGGTTCTCGGTGGCGGAGGTGCGCCACACCTGCGCGGTGGCGCCGGTGGTGGTGAACCGGCTGAGGTCGAAGTTGACGGGCAGGTTCTCTGCGGTGTCGTTGTAGGTGACCAGGACCAGCTTGCGGGTGACCGGGTCGAAGGCGGCGACGGACTTGCCGTTACCGGCGTCGATGATCTTGTAGCCGGGCTTGATGAACTTGCTGTACTGGCCGAGCGTGTAGAACTGCTTCTGGATGTCGTAGGTCTGCGCCGAACCGTCCATGGGCGCCTGGATCAGGCCCCAGTACCCGGGGCCGCTGCCCCGGGAGCTGTCCTCGATCGCCTGCCAGTAGAGCCAGCCGTTGGCGCCGACGTAGGACAGGTCGTTGGTGACCCGGGTGGCCAGTTCGAGGCCGGCGTCGAGCTCGGAGGTGATGTTGTAGCCACCCCAGTCGGCCGGTCCCCACTCGGACTGCCAGAACCGCATGTCGCGGGCGCGGACCCGGTCGCGGATCGGCGCGGCGTCGGAGCCGGCGTAGCCGTGCGCGTTGACCTGGCGGACCTCGTTGCGGGCGGCCTCGGACAGGGCGTCGTACTCGGAGACCATCAGCCAGTAGTTGTTGCTGTCGGTGGCGGCGAGTTCGGTGTTCATGCCCCGGCTGGTCAGGGCCGACCGCAGGTTGGTGAGGATCGCGCTCTGCTCACCGGCGGTCAGGTAGGTGCCCTCCTGGTTGTTGCCCCAGCACCACCAGCCGTTGGACGGCTCGTTGAACGGTTCGATGGTCCGGAAGTTGACCTTGGGGCTGCCGGCGCCGTCGACGCCGACGGTGGCGAAACGCTGCGCCACGGTGGCCAGGTAGGCGGCGAAGTCGTCCTGTTGGTCGGAGCGCAGGTTGCTGTGTGAGCAGCCCTGCCAGGAGTTGTACGAGTAGCGCCCGGCGGGGTGGCCGCTGTGGGTCATGAACCAGGGTGCCGAGTTGGCGAAGAGTTCGAAGGTGCCCACGCCGCGCTGGGCGGCCTGGGCGAGGACCCAGCGCTGGTTGGCGTCGACGGTCCAGTTGTAGCTGCCGTCGGCCTGGATGAGGCTGTCGATCCAGGCGCCGTTGCGGGGTGGCAGGTGCGGGTCGACGACCGGGTAGCTGACGCCCGGTTCGCTTGCCCCGGCGTTGTAGCGCACGATGCCCAGGTCGATGCCCTGCACGGTCTGCCCGTCGACGGTGAACGAGTCGGAGAACAGGTAGTCCATCAGCCGGGTGCGGGTGGGTTCGTTCCACCCACCGACGACGTCGCTCCACCAGGCCAGCGAGGTGCCGAACCCCTGGAACTCGTCCTGGAGCACCAGGTTGGGGTTGACCGGGGAGGTGATCGCGACCGAGGCCGCAGCGGGGGACGGGTTGAGGCCGACGGCGCCGGCGGCCACAGTCAGGAGCACTGTTCCTAACAGGGTGGTACGTCTCATCTGTTGTGCCTCCATCAGCACGTCCGCGTCCGGTCCCAGGTGGCCGGTGGTGGTGGGGGTGTGGCCACCCGGGCCGGGACGACCGCCCGCGCGGGGCGACCCGGGCAGGTCACCGGGGGCGGCGGAATACACGGTGCATTATTCCGAGGGAAATAACTAGTCTTGACAGAAGTATTTCCGAGACCAAAAATAACCCTCCGACCCTGACCCTGCTGGGAGCGTTGATGCGTACTGCCGCCGACATCCGCCGGATGAACTCGTTCGCCGTCGTCCGGGCGATCCACGCCAACGGCGGGGCCAGCCGTCGCGAACTGGTCGACATCACCGGACTGAGCTTCGCGACGGTGGCGGCCATCTGCACCAAGCTGCTGGAGCTCGGCGTCATCGCCGAGGTGGCCCGCAAACGCGCCCCGGCCGGCCGTCCCACGGCGACACTGTCCCTCAACCCCGAGCACGGATTCCTGCTCGGCGTCGACATCGCCGAGACCTACGTGCACGTCGAGGCGTTCGACGCGGCGTTGGAGCCGATCTCGTCGACGCAGTACGACATCGACACGCACGAACGCAGTCCGGACCAGGTCGTCGAACGGGTCAAGAGCGCCATCGCCGCCGAACGGGCCCGACACCAGGGTCGCGCCCTGCTCGGGGTGGGGGTGTCCGCGCCCGGGCAGGTCGACCAGGTCGGCGGCACCTCGGTGTTCGCCCCGAACTGGGACTGGCACGACGTCCCGTTACGGGACATGCTGGCCGACTCCGTCGACGCGCCGCTGTTCCTCGACAACCCGCTCAAGTCCCTGGCCATCGCCGAGATGTGGGCCCACCCCGAGCGCAGGGGACAGGACTTCGTGGTGCTCAACCTGGGCACCGGCGTGGGCGCGGGCATCGCCATCGGTGGTCGGGTGGTCCGGGGCCGGATGAACAGTGCCGGCGAGTGGGGCCACATGGTGATCGTCGCCGACGGGCGTGCCTGCCGGTGCGGCTCCCGGGGCTGTGTCGAGGCGTACGTCGGTGCCCCGGGGATCCTCCAGACCCTGCGGGAGGCGTACCCGGACAGCCCGTTGCTGCACGGCGACGACCAGACCGCCACCATCGCCGCACTCGCCGCGGCGGCCGACGACGGCGACCCGGCCGCCCTCGACGTCATCGAACGCACCAGCCACTACCTGGGCATCGCCACCGCGTCCATCGTCAACCTGCTCAACCCGGACATCGTGCTACTGGGTAGCTGGGTGGCCGAACTTCTCGGCAAGCACCTGCTCGACCGCGCCCGCACCCACCTCCAGGCCCACGCCCTCGCCGTACCGATGGCCGCGGTGGCGTTCGAACTGCAACACCCCCGGGGCAACTCGGTCAGCCTCGGCTCGGCCACGTTCGCCCTGGAGGGCTACCTCGACTCGGTCCCGGACGGCACGACCGACCCGGAGACCACCCCCCGCCGACGCACCGTCGGCTGAACCACCACACCACCACACCACCACCTCGAAGGGACCCTTGATGTCTACCGAACCCCTCCCGCGTCTGCGGCGCCGCCGCATCGGCGCGGCACTCCTGGCCGCCGGCCTGGCCGTCGCCGGCCTGACCGCCTGCGCCGACGAGGAGAAGCCCGGCGGGCCGACCAGCCTGACCCTCACCATCTGGGGCAACGCGAACGACAAGACCGTCATGGACCAGCGGCTGGCGTTGGCGAAGAAGGCGCTGCCCGAGATCGACGTCAAGCTGGTGCAGATCTCCGAGGAGTACAACACCAAGGTGCAGACCATGTTCGCCGGGGGGAAGGCCCCCGACGTGCTCATGCTGTCCGAGGAGATCAACGTGTACTCCAGCAAGGGGCAGCTGGAGGACCTGACGCCGCACCTGAAGAAGGCGAACGTCGACCCGGTCGCCCGGTTCGGGCAGGGCCCGGTGGACACCTACTCCACCGACGGAAAGCTGTGGGCCGCCCCGGACCGGGGCGGCGCGATGGTCCTCTACTACAACAAGGCCATCTTCGACGCCCAGGGTGTGGCCTACCCCGACGGCACCTGGGACTGGGCGAAGTTCCGCGAGGCCGCGCAGAAGCTCACCGTCCGCGAGGGCGGCAAGGTCAAGTCCTGGGGGTACGCCGCCGGTGACTGGTGGCCCTGGCTGCTGACCTGGATGTACCAGAACGGCGGTAGCGTGCTCGACGCCGCCGGCAAGCCGGTGGCCAACTCGCCGGCCAACGTCGAGGCGATCCAGTTCTACAACGACCTCGTGCTCAAGGACAGGTCCGCGCCGTCCCCGATCGACTACGCCAACGCCGGCCTGAGCAACGGCCAGCCCGACGCGCTGTTCGCCCAGGGCAAGCTGGCCATGGGGACCACCGGGTTCTGGAACATCGCCTCGCTGAAGGACTCCAAGCTCAAGTGGGACATCGCCCCGCTGTGGCAGGGCAAGCAGAAGGCCGTTCCGGCGTTCGGTAGCGGTCTGGCCGTGTCCAGCCAGTCCAAGCACAAGGACGCCGCAGCCCGGCTCGTGGCGTTCCTCACCTCCGCCGAGGGGCAGGCCCCGATCGTCACCAGCGGTCTGGACGTCCCGTCGAACCTGGAGGTCGTCAACTCCGACGCCTTCAAGAAGCCCGCGTGGAACACCACCGGGGTGAACCTGGCGGCCTTCACCGAGTCCGCGTCGGCGATCTACAGCCCGCCGCTGGTGCCCGAGTGGAACGAGATCCAGAAGGCGTACACCGACGAGATGGCTCCGGTCTGGAACGGCAAGGACTCCGTCCAGGCCGGCCTGGACCGGGTGCAGAAGTCCCTGGAACGCATCCTCAGCTGACGTCGGCGACGCGGTGCCGGGCGATCCGTCCCGCCCGGCACCGCACCAGGAAGGAAAGCCATGGCGATCGTCGCCACCCCCGCCCGCCGTCGCGCCGGTTCCCGCTTCCGCCGCCGCGAGACGTGGCTGTTCTACGCCTTCGTGTCACCGTGGATCGTCGGATTCGTGGTCTTCACCGCCATCCCGATGATCGCGTCGCTCGGCCTGTCGTTCACCGACTGGGACTCGTTCTCCACCCCCCGGTTCATCGGCTTCGACAACTACCTCGAACTGTTCACCGAGGACCCGCTGTTCTGGCCCGCGCTGGGCCACACGCTCTACTTCGCGGCCGTGTCGGTGCCGCTGTCGCTGCTGATCGCGCTCTTCCTGGCGAACCTGCTGAGCCGGCCGATGCGGGGCGCGCGGTTCTTCCGGACCGTCATCTACATCCCGGCGCTGGTCCCGCTCGTCGCCTCCGCGATGATCTTCCGCTGGTTGCTGGCCCCGCAGACCGGGCCGGTCAACGGGTTCCTCGCCCTGTTCGGCATCGAGGGCCCGGCCTGGCTGCTGGACGAGGACTGGGTGATCCCGGCGATCATCCTGCTGTCCCTGTGGCAGGTCGGTGCGGGCACCATCCTGCTGATCGCCGCGTTGCAGGGCGTACCGCCGGAGTTGTACGAGGCGGCCCGGATCGACGGGGCCAGCCGCGCCCAGCGGTTCTGGCGCATCTCGGTTCCCCTGGTCACGCCCATCCTGTTCTTCAACCTGATCACCGGCATGATCGCCGCGTTCCAGGTCTTCTCCCAGGTGTACGTGCTGACCGACGGCACCTCCGGCCCCTCCAACGCCAGCCTCATGCTCGTGCCCTACGTCTACGACAACGCCTTCCGCTACTACCACATGGGCTACGCGTCCGCGCTGGCCTGGGTCCTCTTCGTCATCATCATGATCTTCAGTGTCGGCGTCCTCCGCTCGTCGCGGGGCTGGGTCTTCTACGAAACGGAGGTGCGCCGGTGAGCGCACAGGCCCGGCGGGCCGGTGGCGCGGCCACCCGGTACGCGATCCTCACCGTCGTGTCGGCGGTGCTCCTGGCGCCGCTGGTGTTCATGGTGTCGATCGCGCTCTCCAGCGACCAGACCACCCGGGAGTCGTCCTTCACCTTCCTGCCGACCGAGTTCGAGTTCGGCAACTTCGTCACCGCGTTCACCTCGGACCTGCCCATCGGCCGGTTCCTGGTCAACAGCACCGTGATCGTCGTGGTCTCCTGCATCGGCATGACCTTTTCCAGCGCCCTGGTGGCTTACGGCTTCGCCCGGCTGCGCGCCCCGGGCAAGGGCCTCATGTTCGCCGTGCTGCTGTCCACCATGATGATCCCGGCGGAGGTACTGCTCATCCCGCAGTTCATCCTGTTCCGTAACCTCGGCTGGATCGACACGCTGCTGCCGATCATCGTGCCGAACTTCTTCGCCAACGCCTACAACGTGTTCCTCATGCGGCAGTTCATCACCCGCATCCCGGGCGAACTCGACGAGGCGGCCATGCTCGACGGCCTCGGCCACTTCGGGCTCTTCCGAAAGATCATCATGCCGCTGATGAAACCCATCCTGGTCGCTGTCGCGATCTTCACCTTCACCTTCAACTGGGGCTACTTCTTCGGCCCGCTGATCTACCTCAACAGCGAGGAGAAGATGCCTCTCGCCCTCGGCATCCAGGTCCTCTCGGCCACCAGCTCCGGCGCGCAGAGCCCACCCTGGAACCTCGTGATGGTCGGCGCCCTGATCCTCATCCTGCCGATGGTCGCCGTCTACCACTTCGGCCAGAAGTACCTCTACGAAGCCGGCCTCGTCAGCGGAAGCGCAGGACTGAAATGAGAACCGTCGAACTCTCCGGCACCGAACTGCGGATCGACGGCGTACCACGGGTACTGCTGTGCGCCTCGCTGTTCCCCTTCCGGGTACCCCGTGAACAGTGGCGGGACCGGCTGGACGCGGTGGCCCGGCTCGGCTACCACGCGGTCGACGTGTACGTGCCGTGGAACTTCCACGAGACCGAACCGGGGCAGTGGGACTTCACCGGGCAACGGGACCTCGACCACTTCCTGCGGCTGGCCGGCGAGGCGGGACTGCTGGTGCTGGCCCGGCCGGGGCCGTACATCTGCTCCGAATGGGACGGCGGGGCCCTGCCCGCCTGGCTGTCGCTCGACGGCGACCTGCGGCTGCGCCAGAACGAGCCGCGCTACCTCGCCGAGGTCGACCGCTGGTACGCGCAGGTCGTGCCGATCCTGGCCCGCCACCAGTACCCCACCGGGGGGCCCGTGGTGCTGGTGCAGGTGGAGAACGAACTCGACTTCTTCGACTGCGACGACCCGGCCGGGTACCTCGACGCGCTGGCCGGCTCGGCCCGCCGCCACGGCATCACCGTCCCGCTGGTGGCCTGCGCCGGTCAGGGCGACATCGCCCGCGCCGCCGGTGGCCTGGCCGACGTCGTGGCGGCGGTGAACCTCTACCCGTCCGACGACGCACCCGACATGGAGCAGCACGCCGCGTACTTCGAGGCCGCACTGCGCAAGCAGGACCTGCCGATGCTGGTCACCGAGACCAACCGGCTGCACCGCACCCTCAAACGTCTGCTGGCCTGCGGGGTGCGCCTGCTCGGCCCGTACCTCCAGGCGTCCGGCTGGAACGGCGAGTACGGCACCGCCGTCAACAACTGGGGCGACCTGCTCGGCTTCATGACCCACGACTACGACTTCGGGGGCGTCCTCGACCCCACCGGCGCCGAACGGGCCGACGCGGCGGAGGCCCGCCGCCTGGCGGCCCTCGTCGACGCCCTCGGCCCCCGGCTGGCCGCCGCCGTCCCCGCCGGGCCGGTCACCGAGGCGGCCGGGGACCTGACGGTCGTCCCGTACGCCCTCGACCTGGCCGGGGGCGGTCAACTGCTGTCGCTGACCAACCTGGCCGACGTCGACGCGACCGCCCGCAACAACGGGCTGCCCGTCACCGTACCCGCCGGCACCTGCCTGCTGGTGCTGCGTGACCTGCCCCTCACCGAGGTCGGTGCCCGGCTGACCGCCACCGACGCGGAACTCACCGGACTCGTCGCACAGCCGGGCAGCGTACGGGTCACCGTCGCCAGCCGTGGCCCGGCGACCCTGCTGCTGGCGGTCACCGGTGCATGGTCGTCCCGGGCCGACGGCGACGCGGTGGCCGGTACCTCCGGACCCGGGACCGTACGGATCACCGGTACCGCCGGATCGGTCCGGCTCACGACACCCGCCGGCACCGTCACCGTCGGGTTCGCGCCCGCCGAACCGCCACCGGCGCCACCAGCGGCCGACCGGTCCCGGACGGTCACGGCGGTCCTCGCCGGCACCGACGACGGTGACCCCACCGCCTGGACGGCGACGGCCCGCCGCACACCGGCGCTGCCGTTGGAACGACTCGGCGTGTACCGGGGCGCGGGACGCTACCGCATCACCGCCGACCTGCGCGACGTGTGCGGGCTGGTGCTGCGCGCCGCCGCCGACGTGGTCGACGTCCGGGTCGACCGGACCGCCCTGGGCTGGACCGCCAACGGTGGGGGAGACCTGTGGGTACCGTTCACCGCACCGGTCACCCACCCCGGCACCGAGGTCGCCGTGACCGCCCGGATCTGGGGCCACACGAACTTCGACGACAGTCGCCTACCCTCGCTGCGGCTCGGGTCGCTGCGTGGCGTCGCGGGAGTCCTGGCCGTCACCGACGTGACCGACCTGTCCACCGGATGGCTCGTCGGATCCTGGGGACAGCCGGCGGTCGGCGCCGGCCTGCCGCCGCGCGGTGACCTCGGCGGCTGGATGTCCAGCCGATTCCCGCAGACCATGCGGTACCGGCGCACCGTCGAGTGGTCCGGCACGGCCGCACTGCGCGCCGAGGACGGACAGGCCCGCCTCGACGTCGCCGTGAACGGCACCCGCGTCGGGACGCTCACCCCGCTCACCCCGGTGCTGTGGCTCGGCGACCTGCACCCGGGTGACGAACTGACCGTCGACGTGCACCGCACCTGGGGCGAACCGGTCGGCCGGCTGAGCCTGCTGCGCGGCCGGGTGGTCGACGACTGGGACGTGACCCGGCAGGCCACCGGGGAACTGCTGGCGTCCCGCCGGCAGGCGCAGCTCACCTCCGTCGACCTGCCGCTCGTCGTACCGGCCGGCCAGGCCCGGTGGCTGCACCTGCCGGCCGAGGAGCCCGGGGATGCGACCACGGACCTCACCGTCCGGTTCGCCGGTACCGGGCTGCTGGCGACCGCGCTGTCCGACGGCCGCAACCTCGGGCGGGTCTGGATCGGCGGTCCACCGCCCGGCGCGACCCTGCGCGGCGGGCGCGGGGACCTGCTCATCGTCCCGGGGCCGTGGCGGCACACCGGTCTCGACCTGTACCTCGAAGCGACCACCGCCGACGCCGGGCACCTGCACACGATCATCACGGGCGGGCCGGTCGACGCCCCCCAGGAAGGCACCGACCAGTGACCACCTTCGACATCGGCGAGACGGACTTCCTTCTCGACGGCCGGCCCTTCCGGGTGCTCTCGGGAGCCATCCACTACTTCCGGGTCCACCCGCAGCTCTGGCGCGACCGGATCCGCAAGGCCCGCCAGATGGGTCTGAACACCGTCGAGACCTACATCGCCTGGAACGCCCACAGCCCCCAGCGGGGTGTCTTCCACACCGACGGTGGTCTCGACCTCGGGCGGTTCCTCGACACCGTCGCCGAGGAGGGCATGTACGCCTTCGTCCGTCCCGGCCCCTACATCTGCGCCGAGTGGGACAACGGCGGCCTGCCGGCCTGGCTGTTCCGGGACGCGGCCACCGGCATCCGGCGCCACGAGCCGCAGTACCTCGACGCGATCGCCGAGTACTACGGGCAGCTCGGCCCGATCCTCGCCCCCCGGCAGGTCGACAGTGGCGGCCCGGTCATCCTGGTGCAGGTCGAGAACGAGTACGGCGCCTACGGCGCGGACCGCGACTACCTTCAGGCCCTCACCGACCTGACCCGCAAGGCCGGCATCACCGTACCGCTCACCACCGTCGACCAGCCCGTCGACCACATGCTCCGCAACGGCAGCCTGCCCGGGCTGCACAAGACCGCCTCGTTCGGTTCCCGTTCCGTGGAACGTCTCGCCACCCTGCGCGCACACCAGCCCACCGGTCCGCTGATGTGCGCCGAGTTCTGGGACGGCTGGTTCGACCACTGGGGCGAACACCACCACACCACGCCGGTCGCCGAAGCCGCCGCAGACCTCGACGCCCTGCTGTCCACCGGTGCGTCGGTCAACATCTACATGTTCCACGGCGGCACGAACTTCGGTTTCACCAACGGCGCCAACGACAAGGGCACCTACCAGCCCATCGTCACCAGCTACGACTACGACGCACCGCTCGACGAGGCGGGCGACCCCACCGCCAAGTACTGGGCGTTCCGGGAGGTGATCGCCCGCCACACCGAGGTCCCGCCGGCCCCGTCCGCCGCACCCCCCGCGC
>NZ_WVUH01000096.1 GCF_017614955.1 Micromonospora echinofusca | reverse complement strand
GGTGGGACGTACTCGACCTGCTCGGCGAGCCGACGACGTACCCGCATCTGCCCACCGCCGACGACCTCGGTCACTACACCGGTTTCACCCTCTACACCCCGCACCTGCCGCCGACCCGCGACGGCGTGCTCGCCGTCGCCGAGGTACGCGACCGGGCCCAGGTGTTCGTCGACCGGCGCAGCCACGGCGTGCTCAGCCGGGACCACGGCGAACGCATGATCGGTGTCTCCGCCGACGCCGGTGCGGTCGTGGAACTGCTCGTCGAGGACCTCGGCCGGGTCAACTACGGCCCGCGCATCGGCGAGCCGAAGGGCCTGATCGGCCCCGCCACCCTCGACGGCGCACCGGTCGACACGTGGACCGTACGCCCGTTGCGGCTCGACCACGTCGACACCGTGCTGCGCCGGCTCCGCGACGGTGATCCCGTCGACGCGCCGCTGGCCGGGCCGGTGTTCTCCCTCGCCGAGTTCGCCGCTGTCGAGACCGACCGGGACCTGTTCCTCGACACGTCGTCGTGGGGCAAGGGCGTCGCCTGGATCAACGGGTTCTGCCTGGGCCGGTACTGGAACCGGGGCCCGCAGCGCACCCTCTACGTCCCCGCCCCGCTGCTGCGACCGCAGGGCAACGAGATCGTCGTACTGGAACTGCACGCCGCAGCCCCGACGGTCCGGTTCGTCGCACGACCCGACCTCGGACACACCGAACAGTAGGAACCATCCCCCACCCCCGCCGTGCAAGGACCAGGAGCTTCGATGCGCACGAGAGCGACAACCGTGGCCGCCGTGGCGGCGGCCGTACTGGCAGCGTTCACCACCACCGGTCCCGCCGCCCGGGCGGACGCGCCGGTACGCAAGGTACTCGTGGTCGGGATGGACGGCCTCAACTGGGCGAACGTGGTGGCGGCCGACGCGCCGACGCTCGACGGTCTGGCCGCCACCGGCACCCTGGGCAGCAGTCTGCTCTACTGCGGTGCGGTCGCCGCGTCGTCCAGCGGCCCCGGCTGGTCCACCGTGGCGACCGGCGTCTGGCCGGACCGGCACGGGGTCCGGGACAACAGCTTCTCCGGCGCGCAGTACGGCACCTACCCGGACTTCCTCACCCGGCTGGAACAGGCGAACCCGGCCCGCAACACACTGTCCGTGGTGGACTGGACGCCGCTGCACACCCAGGGCACGTTCGGTCCGGCCATCGACACCCGCGTCACCTTCGACGGCTACGTCGGCGGGTTCGCCGCCGCAGACGCGAAGGTGACCACCGAGGCGGTGTCCCGACTGCGCGACACCAACGTGGACGCCGCGTTCGTCTACCTCGGCAACACCGACGAGGTGGCCCACGCCAGCGGCACGGGTGCCGCCTACCGGACCGCCATCGAGACCCAGGACGCGCAGCTCCGGCAGATGCTCGACGCGATCGCCGCCCGACCCACGTACGCCGCCGAGGACTGGCTGGTCGTGGTGACCACCGACCACGGCCACGCCAACCCGGGCGGCGGCCACGGTGGCTGCGGTGCCGACGACGAGCGGCGTACCTGGGTCCTGGCCAGGGGCACCGGGCACGCGGCCGGGGCGCGGCCCGTCGACACCCGGCTCGTCGACGTGGCGTCGACCGTCTTCGCCCACCTGGGCGTACCGGTGAACCCGGCCTGGAACCTCGACGGCAAGCCCCTCAACGTGCGGGCCACCGACCCGTTCGACTCGCTGACGCTCCAGCCCCGGGTGGACGAGACGGACATCCCGACCTCGGTGCGCGGGTGGACGCCGACCGGTCCGGCCGGATGGACCGTCGACCGGTCGGCGATGCCCACCGGCGGGGTGACCGAGTGGCGTGGCTGGTCGTTCACCAACGAGGAGTTCTGGGCGCGGACCCACGCGGAGCAGGAACGCGAGAACGGCCTGCGCCTGCGCGGGGTCTTCGCCGTCGCCGACTCCGACGAGTTCGACGACCTCCCCGGCGGTACGACCTACGACTCCACCCTGATCAGCCCCGCGTACCCGGTCACCGGCGGCAGAACGCTGTCGATCCGCTACGTCACCCACTACCTCCAGGAGGGCGGGCAGACCGGCGACGTGCTGGTGTCGTTCAACGGCAAGCGGGACCAGTTGGTGAAGCGGTACACCGCCGACGCCCGTGCCAAGGTGGAGTCGTTGACGGTCACCGTGCCGTCGGGGGCGACCACCGTGCGGGTGAAGTTCCGGTACTACAACGCCAGCAACAACTGGTACTGGGTCGTCGACGACCTCCGGGTCGCGATGCTCTGACCACGACAGGGCCGCCCCCTCCCTGCTTGGGCCGGTGACCGGGCGACGTCAGCGGTCACGTCGTGAGAACGACGAGTCGCCGGGTCGCCCGGGTCATCGCCACGTACCGGTCGACAGCTCCCTCGACGCCCGTGCCGAACCGGTGCGGATCGACCAGGACGACCAGGTCGAACTCCAGCCCTTTCGACAGTTCGGGGGTCAGCGACCGTACCCGGGGGGTCGCCCGGAACGTCGGGTCACCGATGACGCAGGCGACCCCCTCGGGGTGCGTGGCGAGCCAGGCGTCGAGGACCGGATGCAGGTCGTCGACCGTGCCGTGTACGACCGGGATCCCGGTGCTGCGGATGGAGGTCGGCACGTTGGCGTCCGGGAACACGGCCCGGATGACCGGTTCCGCTTCCGTCATGACCTCGCTCGGCGTCCGGTAGTTGACGGTCAGGGACGCCAGGGTGATCCGGTCGAGCCCGATCCGCCGGAG
Source organism: Micromonospora echinofusca (assembly GCF_017614955.1). Classification (GTDB taxonomy): domain Bacteria; phylum Actinomycetota; class Actinomycetes; order Mycobacteriales; family Micromonosporaceae; genus Micromonospora; species Micromonospora echinofusca_A. The sequence goes on along the minus strand of NZ_WVUH01000096.1, from coordinate 18,332 downwards.
CCGCTCCTGCCACGAGCCGGTGAACCCGTGCCGGGCCTGGGCGCGGTCACCGACGATGGTGAAGCTGCGCGACGGGCAGCGCAGCAGCAGCATCTGCCACTCCGCGTCGGTCAGTTCCTGTGCCTCGTCCACGACGATGTGCGCGAACGGGCCGGCGAGCCGGTCCGGTGCCGGGTCGGGCAGTGCCGTCCCGTCGACCAGGGCGTCCCGCATGTCCTGCCCGTGCAGCATCGTCAGCACCCCTTCACCGTCGTCGTAGGTGTCGGCCTCGATCAGGTCGTCGACGACCCGGGCCATGCGGGCCCGTTCGACGGCGGCAGCGGCGGCGCGGCGCCGCTGCCGCCGTGCCACCTCCGGGTCGCCGAGCCGCTGCCGCGCCGCGTCGAGCAGCGGCAGGTCGGACACCGTCCAGGCGCGGGCCTCCGGGCGTTGCAACGCCCGGACCTCGTCGGCGCTGAGCCAGGGGGCACACCTGCGCAGGTACGCCGGTACCGACCACAGGTCTGCGACGATGTCCGCCGGGTCGAGCACCGGCCACGCCCGGTCGAAGGCCGTACGCAGTTCCCGGTTGCACAGCAGCGACCGGCGGACCAGGTTCTCCGGCTCGTCGCCGTCGTACCGGTCGGTCAGGATCCTGAGCAGTTCCGCCCAGATCACGTCCCGCGCCTCGTTGTGCGGGGTACCGGGATCCGGTGCCTGGAACGCCTCGGCCCAGTCGTCGGCGCCCAGCCGGATGTCGGAATCGCCGGTCGGGACCGTCATCCCCCGGGCCGGTGGCTCCTCGTAGAACCGCACGGCCGCCTCGATCGCCGTGACCAGCCTCGCGGACGACTTCAGCCGGGCCACCCGCGGGTCGGTCTCGACCGTGGCGGTGGCTCCCTCGGCGACGAGGTCCCGCAGGGTGCAGGTCTGCACGTCCTCCTCACCGAGGCTGGGCAGCACGTCGGCGACGTAGGCCAGGTAGGGCTGGTGCGGACCGACGAACAGTACGCCGCCCCGACGGTGCGCGAGGCGCGGATCGGAGTAGAGCAGGTACGCGGTGCGGTGCAGCGCGACCACCGTCTTGCCCGTACCGGGGCCGCCGTCGACGACGAGAGCACCCCGGGATCCGGCGCGGATGATGGCGTCCTGGTCGGCCTGGAGGGTGCCGAGGACGTCCCGCATCCGGGCCGACCGGTGGGCGCCGAGGCTGGCGACGAAGGCGGACTGGTCGTCGAGCGCGGCGTGGCCGGCCAGCCCGTCCGGGGTGAACACCTCGTCCCAGTAGTCGGTGATCCGGCCACGGGTCCAGCGGTACCGGCGGCGGCTGGTCAGACCCATCGGGTTGGCGTGGGTCGCTCCGAAGAACGGCTCCGCGGCGGGGGAACGCCAGTCCAGCAGCAGTTGACGACCCGTACCGTCGGTGAGACCCAGCCGCCCGACGTACCCGGGCTCGGGACGGTCGGCGTGGACCATGCGGCCGAGGCACAGGTCCACGCCGAAGCGACGCAGAGCGCGCAGGCGCGCGGTCAGCCGGCGGACCTCGTTGTCCCGGTCCAGCGCACGCCGGCCGATGCCGCCGGGCGCCCGGCGTTCGACGTCGAGGCGGTCGGACAGGTCGGCGATCGACTGGCCGAGGCTGCCGGCAATGGCGGCGAAGTGCCACTCGTCGGTGGCGATCAGTGTCGGGTCGGCCTTTTCGGCGAGATTTTCCGGAAGGTCGAATGCGCTGGTGGTGAGGTGGTCCAAATTCTCGATTCCGATCTGGGTCGGGTGCCGCCCGGTACGCGAAACGGTGCGTGTCACCGCGTGACGTGCCCTGATGCCCATGGCAATCAGGATTCGGTCCGGCCTGCCAGCCGGTCGAACAACATTTCTGCGGTTTCTGGGCCCCGTTTTCCGGGTTCGGTCGACGATTGTGCGGCACCGCCCCGGTCTTGCCGCAAGACCCCCGGTGCGCTATACCTTGAGAGTGGGAGGGAAATCTGCCTCCCTTTTTGTGTGCCTGCCGGGCGCTGAGAAGCAGTGCCGTCGGGCGCGCGGAACGTGGACGAGGGCGGTGCGGCGACGGCTCACCCGACGCCACACCGCCCTTCCCGCGTCAGCTCAGGCGCGGGACCACTGCATGCTGGTCGCGGAGCCACAGGTCCGCTGCTCCAGGGCGGCACCGGCAGTGGTCGAGCCGCCGACCACGTTCAGGCACTTGTTGCTGTTGACGTTGACCAGCTGGTGGTGGCCGCCGTCGACCGGCCGCCAGCTGAACACCTGGTTCAGGCCGTCGTGGCAGGTGTACTGGACGACGCGGGCGCCGTCGGCGGTGGAGAAGTCCAGCACGTCGGCGCACTTGCCGCTGTGGACGCTCTGGAGCCGTACGTTGCCGTTGCCGGCGTCGAGGAGGTACCACTGCTGCCATGCCGCGCCGTTGCTGGTCCACTGCCCGATCACGGCGAGGTTGTCGAGGTTGGGTTGCTGGACGTCGACGACCTGCCCGCTGTTGCGGTTGGTGAGGCGGTACGGCGTCGCTGCGGTCCCGCCGCCGAACTGCCACCAGTTGACGTTGAACAGGTTGCCGGTGCCGCCGACGAAACGTAGGTACAGGTCCCGCGTGCCGCTGGCTCCGGAGACCGGGCAGGTGGTGGTGGTCCAGTTCTGCCAGCCGCCGGTACCACCGACGGTGCAGGTGCCGACGACCGGGCCGCTCGTGCCGTCCAGGCGTACCTCGATCCGGCCGCCGCTGGTGGCCGAGGCGACCCGCGCCGAGAAGGAGGCCGCGCCGGTACCGAAGCCGACGCCCTTGATCTTGACGTAGTCGCCGTTCTCGATCCAGCCGATGTTGATCCCGCCCTCGCTGGACGGCTCGGTCTCGATGCCGGAGCCCCAGGCGATCGTCTCGGCCTCCTGCCGGACGTAGGGGTTGAGGGAGCCCACCTGTGGTGCTCCGGTGCTGGTCATGGTGATCGTCGGGAAGGTGCCGTCCGGGTTGTAGGAGAACTTCTCCACGGCCACGGAGCGGGTGAAGCCGCCGCCGCCGGGTAGCGCACCGTTGTGGTAGAAGAAGTACGACCCGCCGTTGAAGTCGACGATGCCGGCGTGGTTGGTGAAGCTGCCGCCCTGTCGGGGCATGATCGTGCCCCGGTAGGTCCACGGCCCGGTGGGGCCGGGGGCGGTGGAGTAGGCGATGAACTCCGAGCAGCACTCGGCGGCGAAGACGTTGTAGTAGAGACCGTTGCGTTTGAAGACCCAGGGCCCCTCCTCGTAGAGCGTGGGGCGGCTCGCGTTGCCGGTACGGGTGCCGAACCCGGCGGTGGTCAGCGGGATCCTGGTCGGGCTGCCGGAGTAGGAGAGCATGTCCTGGTTCAGTTTGACGTACCACAGGTTCGGGTTGCCCCAGTAGAGGTACGCCTGCCCGTCGTCGTCGATCATGACGTTCGGGTCGATCTCCCCGTTGCCGACCAGCGGGCGGCCGAGCGCGTCGCGGAACGGGCCGGTCGGGTTGTCCGCGACGCCGACCCCGATCACCATGCCCCCGCCCCGTTGTTTCACCGGGACGTACCAGTAGAACTTCCCGTTGCGGGCGACGACGTGACCGGCCCAGGCGTCGGCTTCCGCCCAGGCGAAGGTGGCGAGGCTCATCGGTACGCCGTGGTCGGTCCAGTTGACCATGTCGGCGGAGGAGAAGACCCGCCACTCGCGCATGGTGAAGTAGGTGGAGCCGTCCTCGTCGTGTCCGGTGTAGACGTACACCCGGCCGTTGTGCACGATCGGCGCCGGGTCGGCGGTGTAGATGTGCTGAACGATCGGGTTGTCGGCGCGGGCCGGGCCGGCCGGTGCCAGGGCGACGGCACAGGCCAGACCTGCGACTGCCGCGAGGGCCCGCCGGAGTGCGGCGCCGGCCCGGTGTGCAACGTGCGGTCTCACGAGGTACCCCCAGAGTGTCGGGCGGGGTCGGGACGCGGCGGTTGGCTGCTCACACCCGGCTCCAGCGCTGGTTGGTGTTGCCGTGGCAGGACCAGACGATCACCGGGGTGCCGTTCGCGGTGCCGCCGTTGGTGACGTCCAGGCAGAGCGACGGGATGCGGACGTTGCTGACCGTGCCGTTGCCGTTGAACGTCCACTGCTGGTTGCTGCCGCCGTTGCAGTCCCAGATCTGCACCCGGGTGCCGTTGGCCGCGTTGGTCGGCACGTCCAGGCACTTGCCGAGGATCCGCAGCGTCTGGCCGTCCTGGCTGATCTGCTGGTTGGCGTTGGTGTGGCAGTCCCAGACGAGGGTGCCGGTGCCGTTGGCGGTCTGGGAGTTGTCGACGTCGAGGCACCGTCCGGCGGACTCGCTGCGTAGCCGGAACGTGGTCGGCGGCGGTGGTGTGGTGGTGCCGCCGCCGCTGACCCGGTACACCACCGTGCCGTGCGCCGGCACGGTGGCGGAGATGGCCCCGGTGGTGGTGGCGGTGCCGTTGGTCCAGGCGTCACGCAGGGTGAACGAGGTGCCGGTCTTGCCGATCGCGGTCGCCGTGGTGGCGATCGTGGTGGTGGAACTGCCCTGGTTGAACAGGGCGACCGCGACGTCGCCGTCGGCCAGTCGTTTGGCCAGGATCCGGCGGGTACCGTCGTGGGACACCTGGACCGCCTGGCGTCCGAGCGGGTCCTGGTCGATCGCGACCAGGTTCTGGTTGCGCAGGATGGTCAGCGTCGCCGCGCTGGCCGAACGCAGGTCGTTGCCCATCATCAGCGGGGCGGCCATCATCGCCCACAGGGCGAAGTGGCTGCGCATCTCGGTGTCGGTCATCCCGCCGTTGCCGACCTCCAGCATGTCCGGGTCGTTGAACCCGCCCGGCGCGGCGTACCCGGCGAGCGGCACGGTGACGTCGACGATGTTCTGGATGCCCATCGGGTAGCCGTTGGTCTGGCCGGTGTTCCACGCGTTGGTGATGTCCTCGGTGGTCCGCCAGAGGTTCGCCACGTCGCTCCAGTTGCGCTGTGGTCCGGTTTTCTCGTGGATGCTGTTCGGGTTGATGCTGTAGACGATCGGTCGGCCGGTGGCGGCCAGCGCGTCGCGCATGATGCCGAACCGGGCCACCTGGTCGTTGATGGTCCCGGTGGGGGAGCACCAGTCGTACTTCAGGTAGTCCACGCCCCACGCGGCGAACTGCCGGGCGTCCTGGTACTCGTGTCCCAGGCTGCCGGTGGAGCCGGGGAAGGCGTCGAAGTACTGGGCGCACGTCTGGTCCAGCGGGGACTGGTAGATGCCGAACAGCAGGCCCCGGGTGTGCAGATAGTCGCCGAGTGCCTTCATGCCGCTCGGGAAGCGCTGCGGGTGGGCCTGTAGGTTGCCCTGCGCGTCCCGGTTCGGGTCGAACCAGCAGTCGTCGACGACGACGTAGCGGTAGCCGAGATCCCGCAGCCCGTTGGCGACGATGGCGTCGGCCATCTGCCGGATGAGGGTCTCGTTGATGTTGCAGCCGAACGTGTTCCAGGTGTTCCAGCCCATCGGTGGGGTGCGGGCGACACCGTTGTCCAGTGCCTGCGCCGGGCGCGGTGCGCCGATCGGGGCGACGGTCGCCGCGAGGGCCACCGTCAGGACGCCGGTCACCGCGGTCAGCCATCTTCTGGCAGGTCGCATCGGTTCCTCCTGGTCGACGAGGCGGTCGGGCCGGCTGCCGGCGACCGGGACCGCGACGGGTGACATGTCACTGCGGTCGGGGTCGGCGGGACGGCCGTCACGCTCTGGAGATGCTCGTGCTGCGCGGGAGGACGCCTGTTGCCCGCGGCCCGGAGCGACGCGCCGGACAGGACGGACGTCGCGCCGCCGCGGATCCGGTCGGCTCCCGCGTGGACGGCTGCCGGATGAGGCCGCGACGACAGGAAGATGTTAGCGCTAAACATCCAGCTCTGTAAATTGGGCCGCCGGCGGCGTCTACACCGTCGCTCTATCGTGCGTGTTACGCCTTGACGAAGACAGTGTTATCGTTCACAGTCGATGGGCGGGGCGGTGGGCGCCGCTGGATGGTCGACCTGACGATCCGTCCCGCCACGGTCGTCCGGATCACGCACCTCCGGGCAAGGGTGCACCCGGGAACGATCACCTCGTCGGGCCCGTCCGGGTCGACCCCACGCAGCGTCCGGATGTCCGGGACGACCACTCGCCGACGTGCTCCGGCTCCTGCTCTTTCCCGCCAAGGAGGATCATGATGGCCATCGGTGGGCCCTGCCGGGCCGCGCCCCCACGTCGTAGCCGGTTGTCCCGGATCGCCGCCACGGTGGTGGCGGTACTCGTGGGAGGCGCGCTCGCCGCGATCTCCCCGACACCGGCGTCGGCGGCGACGGTCGACACGAACGCGTGGTACGTGCTGCTCAACCGCAACAGTGGCAAGGCGTTGGACGTGTACAACCTGGCCACGAACGACGGGGCGCGGATCACGCAGTGGTCGCGTAACGACGGTAGCCAGCAGCAGTGGCAGTTCGTGGACTCCGGTGGTGGTTACTACCGGTTGAAGTCCCGGCTGTCGGGCAAGGTGCTGGACGTGTACAACTTCTCGACCGCCAACGGCGCGGGGATCGTGCAGTGGGCCGACCACAACGGGACGAACCAGCAGTTCCGGTTGGCGGACTCGGCGGGCGGGTTCGTGCGGTTGATCAACCGGAACTCGAACAAGGCGGTGGAGATACAGAACGCCTCGACCGCCGACGGGGCGAACGTGGTGCAGTACGACGACTTCAACGGCAACCATCAGCAGTGGCAACTCGTCCGGGTGGACGGCACCGGCAACCCCGGCAACGGCACCTTCACCAACCCGGTCGTCTGGCAGGACTTCGCCGACGTCGACATCATCCGCGTCGGCGACGTCTACTACATGTCCGCCTCCACCATGCACTACTCCCCGGGTGCCCCGGTACTGCGCTCCTGGGACCTGGTGAACTGGGAGTTCGCCGGGCACTCCGTCCCCCGGTTGGACTTCGGGTCGAAGTACGACCTGGCCGACGGCAACCACGGGTACGTCGACGGCATCTGGGCCTCGACCCTGAACTACCGGCCGAGCAACCGGACGTTCTACTGGGCCGGTTGCATCGACTTCGCCCAGACGCACATCTACACCGCGTCCGCCGTCGACGGTGCGTGGAGCCGGCACACCACCATCCCCAACTGCTACTACGACGCGGGGATGCTGATCGACGACAACGACACCATGTACGTCGCCTACGGCAACGGCACCATCAGCGTCGCCCAGATCTCCGCCGACGGGCGCACCCAGGTACGGGCGCAGCAGGTGTACCAGACGCCGTCGAGCATCGGCACCCTGGAGGGGGCCCGGTTCTACAAGCGCAACGGCGCCTACTACATCTGGCTCACCCGGCCGGCGAACGGCCAGTACGTGCTCAAGTCGACCAGCGGCCCGTTCGGCCCGTACGAGCAGCGGCAGGTGCTGCTCAACATGCCGGGACCGATCTCCGGTGGTGGCGTACCGCACCAGGGTGGCCTGGTGCAGACCCAGAACGGCGACTGGTACTACATGGCGTTCACCGACGCGTACCCCGGCGGCCGGATGCCGACGCTGGCGCCGATCACCTGGACCAGCGACGGCTGGCCGCAGGTGCAGACGGTCAACGGCTCCTGGGGCGTCAACTACCCCAACCCGCTGCCACTGCGTCCGGTCAAACCGCTCACCGGCACCGACACCTTCCCGGGTACCACCCTCGGGGTGCAGTACGAGTGGAACCACAACCCGGACAACAGCCGGTGGTCGGTCAACAACGGTCTGCGCCTGCAGACCGCGTCGGTGACCAACGACCTCTACCGGGCCCGGAACACGGTGACCCACCGGATCCAGGGCCCGACCTCGACCGGCACCATCGAGCTGGACTACTCCACCATGCGCGACGGTGACCGGGCCGGGCTCGCGATGCTGCGCGACACCTCGGCGTGGATCGGCGTCAGACGGGACAACGGTGCCACCCGGGTGGTCATGACCAACGGCCTGACCATGGGTACCAACAACTGGAACACCACCGGCACCGGAGTGGAGATCGCCAGCGCGCCGGTGTCCGGTGGCCGGATCTGGTTGCGGGCCAACGCCGACATCCGACCCGGTGCGGGACGACAGGCGACGTTCTCGTACAGCACCGACGGGGTCACCTTCACCCCGCTGGGCAACGCGCTGACCCTCAACAACGCCTGGCAGTTCTTCATGGGATACCGGTTCGGCATCTTCAACTACGCCACCCAGGCCCTGGGCGGGGCGGTGACGGTACGGCAGTTCTCGCTGACCACCCCGTGACGGACGAGGGGTACGGGCCATCGGCCCGTACCCCTCGTCCGTTCAGCTCAGACGAACCGCCAGCGCTGGTCGGCCGCCCCGCTGTCGGTGCCGAGGACGACCTGCGCCCCCTGGCTGCCGGAGCCGCCGCTGACGCCGAGGACCCGCCCGCCGTTGGCGCACTGGATGCGGAAGTAGGCACCGCCGCCGTGGCGCAGCCGCCAGCGGTGGTCGATCGCGCCGTTGTCGGCCCACTGGACGATCCTGGCCCCGGCGGTGTCGGCGCCGCCCTCGACGCCGAGCACCTTGCCGCTGTGGGAGTTTCGCAGCCGCAGGTAGCCGCCGGTGTCCACGATCGCGGTCCAGAGATGGTCGGCGGTGCCGGTGTCGCCCCACTGGATCACCAGGCCGCCGTCGGCGGTGGACATGTTCTGGACGCCGAGGACGAATCCACTGGCCAGGTTCTGGATCCGCCGGGCCCCGTTGGGTACGAACCGCCACTGGTTGTCGGGGCTGCCGTTGTCCTGGTCCTGTACCGCCTGGGCACCCTGGCTGGTGGCGCCGCCGGAGATCGCGAGCAGCTTGCCGGTGTGCACGTTGCGCAGCTTGTGCGTGCCGTCGCCCACGTCGACGACCGTCCAGAGGTGGTCGGCGGTGCCGTTGTCGGCCCACTGGAGGATCCGGGCGTTGTCCGCGGTGGACATGTTCTCCACCCCGAGCACCTTGCCGCTGTTGACGTTGCGCAGTCTGATCGCCGCGCCGTCGACCAGGATCTGCCAGTCGTGGTCGGGAGTCCCGGTGTCGCCCCACTGGAGGGCCAGTCCGCCGTCGGCGGTGGACATGTCCCGGATGCCCAGCACGAGGCCACTGTCGGCGTTGACCAGGCGGAAACTCGCGTCGTTGCCGCCTGCGCCGACGTTCCAGTAGACCGTGTAGTTGTGCCCGTGGGCGTCGTGGAACGGCCCGAGGTTGACGGTCGCGCCATTGGCGACGGCGGTGAAGGTCAGGGCACTGCTGCTGGTACGGGTGATCGACCCGGTGTTCAGCGACGGCAGTCCGCCCAGGGTGGCGTTGCCGTAGTTGCCGGCGAGCACCACCGGACCGTAGGTGACCGCCTGGACCGCAGCGTTGTCGTTGGCCGCCGTCATGACGACCCGCATCGGCAGCCGGACCGTGACCACGTCGCCGGAGGTCCAGGTGCGGGTGAGGCTGGCGTAGCTGCCCGGGGTGGTGGCGATGCCCTGCGTGGTGCCGTTGACACTGACGGTCGCGCCGTTGGTCCAGGCCGGGATCCGGATCCGCATCGTCCACGATCCGCCCACGGTGCCGGTGACGGTCAGGATGGTGGTGTCGCCGACCGGGTACGAGGTGGTCTGGGTGACCGTGATCCCACGCTGTGACCAGGTCAGCACGGACGGCATGAACAGGTTCACCGTCAGGGTGGTGCCGTTGTGAAAGTAGATGGAGTCCATCAGCGTGGTGTTGGTCTCCAGGCCGGTGCCCTGGCAGCACCAGAAGGACTGGTAGTCGGTACTCCAGGTGCCACCGCCCCAGGCGGGGCCGACGCCGCGCCGGCCGCCCGGATTCAGCGGCGTGAAGTAGGTGACGTGGCCGTGGCTGTCAGCCGGGTTCTGCTGGCCGATCATGTGGTTGAGCAGAGCCTGCTCGTAGAAGTCGAAATAGCCGGCCCGGTCCGGTTCCAGCAGCCACAGCTCCCGGGTCAGCTTGAGCATGTTGTACGTGTTGCACGCCTCGCAGGTGTCGCTGCGCAGGTACGCGGCGATGGCGTCGGGGGCCCGGAAGTGTTCGGCCTGACTGTTGCCGCCGATCGCGTAGGTGTGCGCGTCGACGGTGATGGTCCAGGCGTTGCGGGCGATGTCCCGGTAGCGGGTCGTGCCGGTGGCCTTGTACTCCCGGGCCGCGCCGATCCACTTCGGCACCTGCGTGTTGGCGTGCAGCCCGTTGAGCTGGTCGGAGTTGGCGGCGAGCGGGTTGAACACGGCGTTGTGGTCGAACCGTTGCGCGGCGGTGAGCCAGCGGGCGTCCCCGGTCTGCTGGTACAGGTCGGTCAGGACGGCGTTCATGCCGCCGAACTCGGTGCCCAGCATGGCCTGCATCTGGGTGCTGGTGAGCCGGGCGGTACGCCAGTCGACCCAGCCGGCGAGCGCCAGGAGCACGTCCCGGGCCTGGGTGCTGCCGGTCAGGCGCCACACGTCGAGCAGGCCGGCGAGGGTCTTGTGGATGCAGTAGTACGGCACGTTGCCGTTGGCCAGGGTCCGTGCCTCCAGCGCGGTGAAGTCGGACTCGGGAAACCCGGACAGGTACCCGGTGGCGAAGCCGGCCGCCGGGTTGTTGGCCTGACACTTCGCCAGCTCGGCGACCATGTGGTCGGCCTTGTCCCGGCAGGTGGTGTCGCCGAGCACCGCCCATGCCTGGGCCCAGGCGGTCAGGAAGTGTCCCTGCACGTGGGTGCGGAACGGGAAGGTCGGGGCGTCCCAACCGCCGGTGGGTGTGGCTCCGGCGGTGGAGAGCCGGTGGTTGGCGCGGAAGTTGTAGAGCAGCCGGTCGACGTCGACGAAACGCAGGTAGTTCAACGTCCGGTTCTGGTTGTCCTGCCAACGGCTGCTGGTCAACCGGACCTGACCCGGCGCGAAGGCGTAGGCGGAGACCCCGATGTCGGGTCGGACCGGGGTCAGCGCGGCGTGGGCGGCTCCGGTGCCGACGACGGCCCCGGCGGTGGCGCCGGCGGTCGTGGCGACAGCCGCCGCGCCTGCGGACTGGAGGAGGAGACGACGGTTCACGAGGGGAGCGGGCATAACGATCTCCGTACCTTTGGCAGTGGGTGTACGTGGGGTTGCCGCCCCGTTGGGTGTGCGGTGCCCCCACCGCAGGCGAAGCATGCGACAACATCGATGTTATCGATAACATAGGTCGCGGTTCACACGCGCGCAAGACTCCGGCAACCCGGGGGCGCACCGACCCGCCATCGGGCCCTACGACCCCCGCAGGTAGGCGTCGAGCGCCGCCGCGCCGGACAACATCGCCCGTCCCCGCGCCGTCAACCGGTCGCGCCACTGCCGCAGCGTCGCCTGCATCGGCTCCGGCCCGCCCGCCGCCCGCACCCGCTCCAGCACCCGCGCGATCTGCGCCAACCCGTACCCGCCCCGCCGCAGCTGGTGCGCCAGCAGCACGTCACGCACGTCGGCTGTGGTGTACACCCGGTATCTGGTGTGCGGGTCCCGCCGGGGGACGATCAGCCCGGCCCGCTCCCACTTGCGCAACGTGGCCGGCCGGATGCCGAGCCGACGCGCCAGCGGCCCGATGAACGTCGCACCCGGCTCCCGCTCACGCGGCAGCGTCAGGTCGCGTAACGCGCGCTCTACGTCCTCCAGGGTGTGCCGGTCGTCGGCCAACTGCGCATGGCTGTCGTCGATCAGCCGTAGCGCCTCCTCGACCGAGCCACCGTGCACCGCCCGCATGACCGCCCCCGCCGTCGGGTGGCCGTGGGCGGGGACCAACGCCAGGAACGTCCGCAACGCCGCCGCATGGCGCGGGGTGTAGACCCGATACCCCGTCGGGGAGCGCCCGGCCGGCGGCAGGATCCCCGCCTCCTCGTAGTTGCGTACCGCCTGCGTGGACAGCCCGTGCTCGCGGGCCAGGTCGATCGGCCGTAACCGCATTTTGAAGGTACGTCCTCGTCATGAGCGGGAGAGAACGACGAAAGTTTCCAACGAGGGTTCAACGATACAGTTGAAGAAATGACGACCTCGACTGGGGACGCCGTCCGTCCCTACACCGGCGACGCTCTCACCGCGCTCCTGCCTCCCGACCTCCGTCTGCTCGGCCTCGGCGAGCCCACCCACGGCGTCGAAGCCTTCCCGGAACTGCGCAACGAACTCTTCCGCCACCTCGTCGAACACGAGGGCTACCGCTCGATCGCCATCGAGAGCGACTGTCTGGCGGCCCTGGCCGCCGACGCGTACGTCACCGACGGCATCGGAACCCTCGACGAGGTGATGGCGCACGGCTTCAGCCACGGCGCCGGCGCATACCCGGCCAACCGGGAACTGCTGCGCTGGATGCGTACCCACAACGAGCAGCGTCCCCCACACGAGCGGCTGCGCTTCTACGGCTTCGACGGTCCACTGGAGATCAGCGGCGCCACCAGCCCGCACGCCGCACTGACCGGCCTGTACGACTATCTCGCCGCCCACCTCGACCTGCCCTGGAGCCGTGCGACCCTCGACGAACTGCTCGGATCCGACGGACACTGGACCCACCCGGCCGTCATGTTGGACCCCAACCGGTCCGTCGGCCGTACCCCCGAGGCCAGGGAACTGCGCCTGGTCGCCGACGACCTGCGGGTGCTGCTCACCGCGCACGCTCCCCAGTTGACCGCCGCCACCTCGGCCGACGACTGGTGGCGCGCCGACCTGTACTCCCGGACCGTGACCGGGCTGCTCCGCTACCACGCGGGCCTGGCCGACACCACGCCCGACCGGATCAGCGCCCTGCTCGGCCAGCGCGGGGTGATGATGGCCGACAACCTCGACGCCATCGTCCGCCGTGAGGCGCGGCGCGGCCCCACCCTCGTCTTCGCCCACAACAGCCATCTCCAGCGGTACGAGAGCAGCATGCCGTTCGGCGGTCTGCGGGTCCGGTGGTGGAGTGCGGGCGCCATGATCGCCACCCGCCTCGGCGACCGGTACGCCTTCGTCGCCACCACCTTCGGTGCCCGTGGTGCCGACGTCCCCGGTCCCGACACCCTCGAAGGGGTGCTGTCGACCGTCCCGCACGCCCGTGCCGTCGTCGATCCCCAGATGTTCGCCGCAGCCCTCGACCGGACGCTGACGCCCCGCGTCCCGGCCGACTACACCTACTCCGGCCTCGACCCGGCCACCCTCGACCGGATCGACGCCATCGTCTTCGTCAAGGAGATCTGACCCGCCCGCACCGCCCACCGGCCCGCCCCGCAGCGTCGATCATGAAGTTGTTGTCGTTCGACTCGGCGTGTCCTGGCAACAACTTCATGATCGACGCGAGGTCTGGCGGCTGACTCATCGGCGGGTGAGCGGGGTCGCGGCGTCGACGCGGGTCAGCTTCTCCGGATTACGGACGTAGTAGAGACCGGTGATCCGGGCGTTCTCGACCCGGATCGCCAGGACACCGTCGAGTTCACCGTCGAGGCGGACGACGAGCGCCGGGTTGCCGTTGACCATGATGAGGTCAGCGGTGAGTGTCCCGTCGACCCTGGCGATGCCACCGAGAAAGAACCGGACCACCTTCCCGGCGCCGACGATCGGCCGCAGGGCGGCCTGCTTGACGCCGCCGCCGTCGCTGACCAGCGTGACCTCGGGGGCGAGTACGGCAAGGAGGCCCGGCAGGTCCCTGGCGTGGACGGCCCGCCGGAACGACTCCACCGCCGCCCGGACCTCGCTCGGCGAGACTGTCTCGCGCGGACGGCGGGCCTCGACGTGCTGGCGGGCGCGGTGCGCGATCTGGCGGACGGCGGCGGGGCTCCGGCCGACGGCGGTGGCGATCTCGTCGTAGCTGACATCGAAGGCCTCGCGGAGCACGAACACGGCGCGTTCCGTCGGTGACAGCCGCTCAAGGACGATCATCAACGCCATCGACACGCTTTCGGCGAGTTCGACGTCCTCGGCCACGTCCGGCGTGGTGAGCAGTGGTTCGGGCAGCCAGGGGCCGACGTACGCCTCCCTGCGCCGGTGCAGGGTACGCAGCCGGTTGAGCGACTGCCGGGTGGTGATCCGGACCAGGTAGGCGCGCCGGTCGTGGACCTGATCCAGGTCGACCCTGACCCACCGCAGCCAGGTCTCCTGGAGGACGTCCTCGGCGTCGGCGGCGGATCCGAGCAGCTCGTACGCCACGGTGAAGAGCAGGTTGCGGTAGGCGAGGAAGACCTCGGTGGCCGGGCCGGTGTGGTCGTCGGTCAAGGTCGGGCCCTTCTTCGTAGCCGGGGTGCAGCGGCACCGGGATGCCGCTGCACCCGTGCAGTCCGATCTGTTCGTCGTCGCCCGGCCGGCGCCTGCGCCGGACGGCGCGTTCAGTGGATGGCCGGGGTCACGCCGGGGTGGTCCCGCAGCAGCTGCCGGCGGCTGTCGTCGCTGAACCAACGGTTGCGGGTACGGGGCCGGCGCGCCTCGTACTCCAGTTGTTTGACGGTGGACCTGACCACCCATTCCTTGATCCTCGCGACCGCACGGCCGCCCAGGTGGAGGCTGGTCGCGGTGTCGTCGCGGCGGGCGAGCTGGACGATGCCGGCGCGGCGGCCGAGGCTGATGCACTGACCGGCGAACCCCACGGCGAGGGCAGCGGGCTGTCCACCGGCGATCCGGGCGAGTACCGTCTCGGCGGCCTGTGGGCCCAACTGCACCGCAGCCTGGCAGCTCATCCGTACCGGCAGGTCGGACGGGGCCGCCGAGTCCCCGGCGGCGACGATGCGTACGTCGTCCACGCTGGTCAGCGTCTCGTCCGTGCGCAGCCGCCCCAGCGCGTCGGTGCTCAGCCCGCTGCGTGCGGCCAGGTCCGGTACGCCGAAACCGGCGGTCCAGATGGTCACCGCGCTCGGCAGCTCCCGGCCGTCGTCGAGTCGTACGGCGTCCCGCGTCACGGTCGTGACCTTCGTGCCGGGCCCGTCGAGTACGGTCACCCCGAGCGTGGCCAGTTGCCGGGCCACCGAGCGTCGACCCCGGGGGTGCAGGTACGGGCCGAGCAGCCCGCCGCACACCAGGGTCACCGCACGACCGGTCTCGGCCAGTTCGGCGGCGATCTCGATGCCGGTCGGGCCGGCGCCGACCACGGTCACCGGTGCCGTCGCCGGTGCGGCGGCGAGGACGGGCCGTAGCCGTTGCGCCTCCTCCAGGGTGGCGATCGGGTAGGCGAACCGTGCCGCTCCCGGTACGCGTGGGTCGGCGCTGCCGCTGCCCACCGCGTAGACCAGATAGTCGTAGCCGACCGTGTCGCCGGTCGCCAGCGTCACGGTGCGCTCCGCCGGGTCGATCCGGGTCACGCTGTCGACCACCAGCCGGACCCGGTCGGCCAGGACCTTCCGGTAGCCGACGACCGCGTCGTCGGACCCGCCCACCAGCTGGTGCAGGCGGATCCGCTCGACGAAGTGCGGACGCGGGTTGATCAGGGTGACGGTCACGTCGTCGCGGTGGGTCAGACGATTCGCCGCCATGACGCCGGCGTACCCGCCGCCGACCACGATCACGTTGGTTGTCCTTGTCCCGGTCATGGTGTCTCCTCCGTTCCAGGGGTTCGACATGAGGACACCGCCGGTCGGGTGGTTGTGACAGTGCGTGACCCGGATCACCTCGCGGGCGTTGTCCACCGCAGGTGACGCGGCCACGACCGGAGTCCCGGCAGCCGCAGCCGGGAGAAGACGCCGCTGCGACACTGGTCGGATGGAGCTTCGTACGTCGAGGTTGGTGCTGCGCCAGTGGCGGGACGACGACCTGCCGTTCTTCGCGGCTCTCAACGCCGACCCGGAGGTGATGGAACACTTCCCGGCACCGCTGAACCGTCAGGACAGTGACGGGCTCGCCAACCGGGCCGCCGCGCACGTCGCCACGCACGGCTGGGGACTCTGGGCGGTGGAGGTCGTCGCGGAGGGTTCACCCGACCAGGGACGGTTCGCCGGCTTCACCGGGCTGTCCGTGCCGTCCTTCGAGGCCCACTTCACCCCGGCCGTCGAGGTCGGGTGGCGGCTCGCCCGCTGGGCCTGGGGCCGGGGGTACGCCTCGGAGGCCGCCCGCGCGGCGGTGGCGTACGGGTTCGGGCGGCTCGGCCTGGCCGAGGTCGTGTCGTTCACGGCCGTACCGAACCGGCGCTCGGCGGCGGTGATGCGCCGGATCGGGATGACCCACGACCCGGCGGACGACTTCGACCACCCGAAGCTGCCCGACGGTGATCCGCTCCGGCGGCACGTGTTGTACCGACTGGCGCGCGGGACCGCCTGAACACTCCCGCCGAACCGGTGCGGTCCACTACGGGTGCAGGGCGTACCTGACGATCCCGGCCAGGTCGAGGGCACGGCCGGAATCCAGCGCGTCGTCGTAGGTGTCCTCGCCCAGGACGCTGCGGGCCCGTTGCGCGGCGTGGTCGCGTAGCGTCTCGTCCGGCTGGTAGTAGCCGTAGACCTTCGCGCCGACCGTCTCCCGCAGGGCCTGGGCGGCGCCCAGCAGGGTCGGTACCCGGGCCGGCTCGTCGGCGGAGTCCTCGACCACGGCGAGCGCGTCCAGGAAGTAGGCCAGGTTGGCCAGGTCCTGGATCTCCTCGGACAGGCGGATGCCCTCCCGCAGGTCACCCCGGGCCTGTTCGTACTCGCCCTGCGCCATCCGGGCCTGGGACAGGTTGAACAGCGCGACGTAGGTGGCGAGACGGTCGCCCCGCGCCCGGGCGGCGGTGAGGCCACGTTCGATGTGCGGCACCGCACCGGCCGGATCTCCCTGGATCATGACCGTGGTGCCCAGCCAGACCTGGACCAGCGACCCGATCCAGTCGCCGTCCTGTCCGAGGCTGTCGGCCAGTGGGATGGCCCGGCGGAAGGCGTCCGCGGCGGCGGTGGCGTCGCCGGTGGCCAGGTCGACCAGGCCGGTACCCGCCAGCGTGTGTGCCAGGAGGTGCTGGTCCCCTGCTGCCGATGCCTGCTGGTGGGCCTGCCGCCACCAGCGCCCGGCCGCCTCGTGGTCGCCCTGCGCGAAGGCCATCCCGGCGACGACACAGAGTGTGCGGCCCCGCACCGGGGCCGGTAGGTCGTGTCCGAGGGTGGCCTCCATGAAGCGTCGACCGAGCATCAGATGCCCCCGTAGCCACCAGTAGAGCCACAGGGCCCAGCCCAGCCGGCCGCTGATCCCGGGGTGGCCGTTGACCAGCGCCCACCGGACCGCGACGACCAGGTTGGCATGCTCGGCTTCCAGTCGGGCCAGCGACCGGAGCTGGTCGGCGCGCTGGTGCTGCGGAGCCGCCTGCTCGGCCAGGGAGAGGAAGAAGCAGGCGTGGGCGTACCCCACCGCCTGGGCCTCGTCCGCCCCGGCCAGCCGGGACCGGGCGTACTGGGCGACCGGTTCGAGCATCCGGTAGCGGGGGGTGCCGTCGCGGTCGAAGGTGACGGCGACCAGGGACTGCTCCACCAGCCGTTCCAGCGAGGCGAGCACCCCGCTGCCTCCGACGGACTCCGCCGCGTCGAGGGTGAACCCGTCGGCGAAGACCGCGAGGCGCCGGAAGAGTCGCTGTTCCGGGTCGTCGAGCAGTTCGTAGCTCCAGTCCAGGGTCGAGTGCATGGACCGCTGCCGCTCCGGCAGGTCACGGGCACCGACGGCGGCCAACGCGTCGTCGAGGCGGGCGAGCAGGGCGGCCGGCGCGAGGAAACGCAACCGGGTGGCCGCGATCTCCAGAGCCAGGGGGATGCCGGCGAGCCGGGTGCAGATGGTGGCGACCGCCGGGGCGTTCTCCGGGGTGAGGGTGAAGCCGGGCGCGACGGCCCTGGCCCGTTCGACGAACAGCGCACTGGCGGGCGCGGCGACGACCGCGTCGACGGTGGTGTCCCGGCCGGTTGCCGGCAGCACCAGGGGCTGTACCGGGTACTCGGTCTCACCGCGTACCCGCAGGGCCGCCCGGCTGGTCACCAGGACGGTCACCTCGGGACAGGTGGCGACGAGATCGGCGATGTCGGCGGCGGCGTCGGTCAGGTGCTCGAAGTTGTCGAGCACGATCAACTGCTGTCGGTGTCGGAAGTGGTCGAGGACCGCGATCTCGTCGTCCGGTTCGCCGGAGGTGACCCCGGCGATCTGCCCCAGGGTGGGCATCACGAGCGCTGCCTCACGGACCGGGGCGAGCGGGACGAAGAGGACGCCGTCGGGGTACTCGTCGGCGAGGGCCGTGCCCACCGCGATGCTGAGCCGGGTCTTGCCCACCCCGCCGGTGCCGGTCAGGGTGAGCAGCCGGCAGTCCGGCTGCCGTAGTTTCGCGGTGACGTCGGCGATGTCCGCGTCCCGGCCGACGAGCGGTGTGGCGGGCACCGCCAGCGGCAGACCCCCGTCGCTGCGGGGCGGGGTGGCACCGCTGTCCGCGGTGCGGGGT
>NZ_WVUH01000095.1 GCF_017614955.1 Micromonospora echinofusca | reverse complement strand
GTACCGGGGGCGGGCCCGACCGGCGGCCCCGGGGTGGTCGGCTGTTCCCAGGTCGGCACGGACGGTACCGGTCCGGCCGGTCCGGGCATCTCACCGGTTGCCGGCTGCTCCCCCGGCCGGTACGGGTCGAGGCCGGCGGCCGTGCGGAGCAGGCGTTCCGCCGCGTCCGGCCCGACCCGGCGACCCGGGTCACGTTGCAGCAGACCGGCCAGGACCGGGTCGAGGATGCCGGCCCGGGTCGGCGGGTCGGGTGGTGTGGTGGCCAGCGCGGTCAGCGTGGCCATCGGCGTCGGCCGGGCGTACGGCGAGCGGCCCTCGACCGCCGCGTAGAGGGTGGCACCCAGCGACCACAGGTCCGTCCCCACGCTGGACACGCCCTCCCGGGCGCGTTCCGGTGCGACGTACTCCGGGGAACCCATGACCATGCCGGGGCGGGTCAGCACGCCCCGGCTGTCGTCGAAGGTGGCAAGCCCGAAGTCGGTGAGCATCACCCGCCCGTCGTCGGCCAGGAGGACGTTGCCGGGCTTGACGTCGCGGTGCAGCACCCCTGCCTGGTGGGCGGCGCGGAGCGCGGCCAGCAGGGCGAGCCCGATCTGGGCCGCCCGGCGCGGCGTGACCGGGCCGGTGTCCAGCACGTCCTGCAACGAGCGGGACGGGACGTACTCCATCACGATCCAGGGAGTGCCGTCGACGTACACCACGTCGTGCACCGCCACCACGTTCGGATGGTTCAGCCGGGCCGCGGCCTGCGCCTCCCGCATGGTGCGGGCGATGAGCCGGTCACGCTCGTCGTCGCCCGCCCACGGGGGCAGGCTGATCTGCTTCACCGCGACCTCGCGGTGCAGGACCTCGTCGCGGGCCAGCCAGACCCGCCCCATTCCACCCCGGCCCACCAGGTGTAGCAGCCGGTAGCGCCTTCCGATCAGCAAAGCCGCACCGCCGGTACCTCCACTGTCGACCGGGTAACAGTAGTCATTGAAGTGCAACAGTGTGGTCGGCCGAACTCCTGAACACCAGAGCCCATCGGACCGATCACTGTGGAGTGACAGGTCGGCCGGTGGGCCGGTGGACGACCGGCAGGAGCCGGTCGGCGTGTTCCGGGCGGCGTGCTCCGGGCGGCGGCCAGGCCGCGTGCTCCGGGCGGTGTGGTTCAGTCGGTGACGGGCGGGGTCCAGCCGAACCGGGCCGGGCGACGCTCGACGAAGGCGGCCACCCCCTCCCGGGCCTCACCGCTGGTACGGACCAGCCGGTGCCAGTGGGCCACCCGTTCCGGGTCGACCCGCCCGGCGGTCACCATGCCGATGATCTCCTTCGCGGCGGTCACGCTGAGCTGCGAGCGTACCGAGATCGTGTCGGCGAGTACCCGAACCCGACCGGCCAAATCGGCGGCGGGCACCACCTCGTCCACCAGCCCGATCCGGGCCGCCCGGTCGGTGTCGACCGGTTCTGCGGTGAAGAGCAGGTACTTCGCGGCTCCCGGACCGACCAGCGCGACGAGGCGGCGGGTGGTCGGTGCGGGATAGACCACCCCGAGCCGGGCCGGGGGTACCCCGAACCGGGCGTCGTCGGCGGCGATCCGCAGGTCACACGCGACGGCGAGTTGGCAACCGCCGCCCATGCAGGCGCCCCGGACGGCGGCGATGGTCGGCTTGGTGAAGCTCGCCAGCCGTTCCTCGGCGGCCACCGCGATGCTGCCGTCCCCCGCGTCGAGCAGTTCGTCGAGGTCGGTGAGGTCGGCTCCGGCGCAGAACGTGTCCCCGGCGCCGGTGAGCACCACGACCCGTACCCCGGGATCGGCCTCCAGTCCGTCCAGCAGTGGTGGCAGCTGCCGCCACATCGCCGGGGTCAGGGCGTTGCGCCGGGCCGGATTGTTGATCACCACGGTGGCCACCGGACCGCGGACCTCGACCGTCAGCCCCGGTACGACCTGCTGGGACGGCATCCTCCACCTCCTCGGTGTCCGCGAGGTTACCGCGCACCCCGGCGCACCTTGTCGGCGGACGGGAGGGCGGGCCGGAGCCTTCCGGGGAGAAGGTTCCGGCCCGCCCGTTTCGATCTGCCGGACCGGTCAGAGAGTCAGGGTCCAGTTGTCGATGTACCCGGTGTCACCGCTGGCGGCGTCCTGGACCCGGAGGGTCCAGGTGCCGTTGCGGACCTCGCTGGAGAGGTTGACCGTGTAGGTCTGGTTGATGTTGTCGGTCGAGCTGCCGGTCCGGTTGTGCAGCACGTAGGTGCTGCCGTCCGGGGCGACCAGGGTGACCACCAGGTCACCGATGTAGGTGTGCACGATCTGCACGGCCACGGTGCTGGTCGAGGAGGCGTTGCCGGTGCAGCCGCTGACCGCGAGGGTGCTGTTGACCGTGGTGTTGTCGCTGATCGTGACGTTGGTGCCGTTGCTGCCGCCGCAGGACGGCGGGGCGGTGCCGGTGAGGTTGAGCGTCCAGCTGTTCAGGTAGCCGGTGTCACCGCTGGCGGCGTCCTGGACGCGCAGCTTCCAGGTGCCGTTGGCGACCTCGCCGGAGAGGTTGACCGTGTAGGTCTGGGCGATGTTGTCGGCCGAGCCGCCGGTCCGGTTGTGCAGCGCGTAGGTGCTGCCGTCCGGGGCGACGAGCGAGACGACCAGGTCACCGATGTAGGTGTGCACGATGTCGACGGCGACGGTGCTGGCGGTACCGGCGTTGCCGGTGCAGCCGGAGATGGTGATCGAGCTTTCCACCGTGGCGTTGTCGGCGATGGTCACGTCGGTGCCGTTGGTCTGCGAGCAGCCGGCCGGCCCGTTGACGGTCAGCGCGTACGTGGCGGTACGGGTCACCGCCGCGCCGGCACCGTTCACCGTGACCGTGTAGGTCCCGGCCGGGGTGCTGGCGGAGGTGCTGATCGTCATGGTGGACGAGCCGCCCGAGGTCACCGAGGACGGGCTGAACGAGGCGGTCGCGCCGCTCGGCAGGCCGGTCGCGGAGAGCGTCACGGTCTGCGCGCTGCCGTTGGTGACGGCGGTGGCGACGGTCGCGGTGACCGAGCCGCCCGGGTTGACCGAACCGGAG
Source organism: Micromonospora echinofusca (assembly GCF_017614955.1). Classification (GTDB taxonomy): domain Bacteria; phylum Actinomycetota; class Actinomycetes; order Mycobacteriales; family Micromonosporaceae; genus Micromonospora; species Micromonospora echinofusca_A. The sequence goes on along the minus strand of NZ_WVUH01000095.1, from coordinate 18,115 downwards.
GTCGGCGACACGGAGACCGAGAAGTCGTTGCCGACCGGGCAGGCGGTGTCGCTACCGGCCACGTTGACGGCGGTCCAGGCGGCCTGCACGGCCTTGTACTGGGTGCTGCAGGTGCCGTACAGGTCGGTCGCGGCCCGCAGGGTGTAGGCCCGCGCGGTGTTCGCCGGGTTGGTGGTGTTGACGTACGACGTGTTGGAGGTGAAGTACACGTCGAGCGCCCGGAACCAGATCTTCTCCGCAGCGGCCCGGCCGATGCCGGTGACCGCCGGGGCGGAGCCGCAGATCGGCGAGGTGCCGTACGGCGTGCTGCCGGTGCCCTCGGCGAGGTTGAAGTAGAAGTGGTTCGCCACGCCGGAGGAGTAGTGCACGTCGACGTTCTTGGTGCTGGTGGACCAGCAGGAGTGCGACGAGCCGTCCAGCGACGGGTTGTACATGTAGCGCAGCGGGGTGCCGTCGCCGTTGATGTTGATCTTCTCGCCGACCTGGTAGTCGCCCGGGTCGGCGGTGGTGTTGGCGTAGAACTCGACCATGTTGCCGAAGATGTCGCTGGTGGCCTCGTTGAGGCCGCCGGACTCACCGGAGTAGGTCAGGCCGCCGGGGACCACGTTCTCGGTGACGCCGTGGCTCATCTCGTGCGCGGCCACGTCGATCGAGACCAGCGGGTTGGCGTTGCCCGTGCCGTCGCCGTACGTCATCCGGGAGCCGTCCCAGAAGGCGTTCACGTAGGCGTTGCCGTAGTGCACCCGGCTGGGCACGCCCCGGCCGTCGCCGAAGATGCCGTTGCGGCCGTGCACGTTCTTGAAGTAGTCGAAGGTCTTGGCGGCACCGAAGTGCGCGTCGACGCCGGCCGACTGGCGGTTCGAGTTGGTCCCGTTACCCCAGACGTTGTCCGCGTCGGTGAAGGTCGTGCAGGTGGAGGTGCCGTTGTTCATGTCGCAGGTCGAGCCGTTGCCCCGAACCGGGTCGACCATCGAGTAGGTGCTGCCGGAGAGGGTGGTGTCGATCGTGACGCTGCCGGAGTAGACGCTGTTGCCCGTCCCGGCGACCATGTCGATCTCGTCGTACGCGCTGATCAGCGCCCCCGTGGTGGCGTCGGTGATCACGTGGAACTTCGACGGGGTCTGCCCGTCGGTCTGCCAGCCGGTGAGCACGGTCTCCCAGGCGAGCCGCCCCTTGCCGGTGCTGGCGTCGACGAAGAGTTCCGGGGTACCGACACCGGTCAGCGTCCCCCGGAACTGCGCCTTCGCCGCCGCGACGGCCTTCGCGGAGCTGACCCGGGCGGTGGTGCCGACCGTGAGGGGGGCGTCCAGACCGACCGAGGAACCGGCGAAACTGCCGTCCGGGGCGGTGTGCACCACGAAGTCACCGCCGTAGACTCGCAGCCCGTGGTAGGCGCGGGTGTAGCGGGTGTGCGCCGCCCCGTTCGGGTCGACCTTGGAGCTGTAGACGGCGTACGTTTCGCCGGCGGCGGTACGCACCGCCGCACCGTTGGCGCGGAGCGCCGCCTCGGCCCGGGCGACCGCGGTCGCGGTCGCGTCCGGACTGGGGGCGTTCGGTGCCGCATGCGCCGTGGTGGCGACGCCGGTCAGCAGGCCGCTGGTGAGTAGCGCGGCGCTGACGGCGGCGAGGGATCTCTTCACTGGCCCTCCTGGGGGAATGACGTGACGATAGTCACCCATGTAGATATAGCCATGGATCTAAGTAAAGAGAAGAGGCCGTTCAACCGATGCAACCCGACCGCGCCACGTGCTTTGGTGATCGGTTCACCCGATGGGAACGGGAACCGGCCACCGCTCTGCTGCGTCCCACAGGCATGACCAGCCCACGCCCTACCCACGGGAAGACGCGCGCCGCCCGGGTCGGCGCGGTGACCCTGCTGCTGGTGGCCCTGACCGCCTGCTCCGGCACCCGGGAGCGGGCCGACTGGCACAACGGTCAGCCCGCCGGCACGGACCGGCCCGGCACCACGGCCACGCCGACCGGTGGCGCGCAACCGGGTGCCACCCCCTCCGCCGGGTCGGCCGGTACGGGCGCCTCTACGTCGCCGACCCCCGGCCGGCCCGCCTCGGCGGCGACCAACGTCCGGGTCGTCCTCACCCGCGCCGGGGGGATCGCCGGCAGGGGCGAGACCATCACCGTGGAGCCCAAGGGAAGCTGGACGGTGACCGAACGGGCCGGCGGGCGCCGTACCGGCCGGCTGAGTACCGCCGAACGCAACCGGCTGTACGACCTGACCAACGACCCGCGACTGGCCGCCGAGGCGGCCCGGGCACCCGGCGGGACCACGTGCCGGGACGTCTTCACCTACACGCTGAGCGCCGGCCCCTACCGGGTCACCTTCACCGACTGCCCGACCGACACCGACCGACCGGCCGCCGCACTGGCCATCGTCGACCTGCTCACCGCCGCCACCGGCTGATCATTTCCGGTCACCTGGGGAGGAATCACCGGCCCCGGCCACGGGGCGGCCAGTGGAGGGCGGCCGGCCACGGGGGCAGGCGGCCAGCGGCGGGGCCGCCGGTGGGGATCACCAGCCGGCAGCCGCCGCCCGGATCAGGGTGCGACGCACCAGGGCGACGTCGCTGCGCGCGGCGACCGGCGGCCGGGCGGCGAGAAAGAGCGTGTTGAGCGGCGGCACCGGCGGTTCGAGCAGCAGGCGCAGCGCCCCCGTGGCGAGCGGCCCCCGGCACAGGTACGTCGGCAGCACGCTCACCCCGGCCCCGGCCAGGACAGCGCCGAGCACCGCCCGCAGGTCGGCGACGACCAGGCCGGGGGTACCGGTCAGCCGGGTGTCGAAGACGGTCCGCCAGTACCGGCGCAGGATCGGCGCGTCCTCGCCGTACGCGACCAGGGGCACCGCCCGCAGGGCGTGCGGCGTCACCGGCGTACCGATCCGCTCCGCCCAGACCGGCGCGGCGACCAGGGCGAACTCCTCGTCGTAGAACGGGTCGACGGTCAGCCCGCGCCGCCGGGGTCGGACGCTGGCGACCACCAGGTCCAGCCGACCCGCGGTCAACTGGTCGAGGAGTTGGTCGGGCAGGCCCGAGGTGACCCGCAGGGCCAACCCGTCGGCCACCGGACCGGCCAGCGCCGGGAGTACCCGCTCCCCGAGGATCTCGGCCGGTCCGCCCAGGTAGACGGTACGGGGAAAGGACGCCTCCGTCTGGTCGGCGAGGACGACGTCCAACCGGTCGATCGGCTCGGCCACCCGGCGGGCCAGTTCGTCGCCGGCCGGGGTGGGCAGGACCCCGCGCGGCAGCCGGTCGAAGAGCGGACGGCCGACCGCCTCCTCCAGGGCCCGCAGTTGGGCGGTCACCGTCGGCTGGGCCAGACCGAGCAGCTCGGCGGCACCGGTGACGGACCCGGCGCGGTACACGGCGAGGAAGCTCCGGAGCAGGTCGAGCGACACCTTCACATCAGTAAACCTATCGCCGGTGTGTTGTTTGCCTATTGGTCAGCTATGGCCGGGCGGGACAGCATGGGTTCATGACACGTGCACTGATCGCGCTTACCAGCCACGGACAGCTCGGCGACACCGGACGCGGGACCGGCTTCTACGTCGGTGAGGCCGCAGAGCCGTGGGAGGTGTTCCGGGCCGCCGGCTACCAGGTGGACCTGGTCTCGGTGGCCGGCGGCCGGCCACCGGTGGACGGGCTCGACCCCGACGACCGGACCCAGCAGGACTTCCTGGCCACCGCCGGCCTGGACGACACGCCCGGCGCCGCCGGGGTCGACCCGGAGGGGTACGACGTGATCCTTTTCGCCGGCGGTCACGGCACGATGTGGGACTTCCCGGGCAACGAGCACCTGGCCCGGCTGGCCCGGACCATCTACGAGAAGGGCGGGGTGGTGGCCGCTGTCTGCCACGGCCCGGCAGCGCTGGTGGACCTGAAGCTCTCCGACGGCTCGTACCTGGTGGCCGGGAAGCGGGTGGCGGGGTTCACCAACGACGAGGAGGACGCGGTGGGCCTCACCGACGTGGTGCCCTTCCTGCTGGCCGACCGGTTGACGGCGGCCGGCGCCGAACACGTGCCGGGACCGAACTTCACCGAGCAGGTGGTCACCGACGGCCGACTGGTCACCGGACAGAACCCGGCCTCGGCCCGGGGTACCGCCGAAGCGGTCGTCAAGCTGCTCGGCTGACCGGCGACCACCCCGGCTCGCAACGGGAGCCGGAACCGGGCGTCGGGCCGCAGGAGCGGCGCAGCGTACCCGGAGAAGAAGCCGGCCCGGTGCGGTCGCCGTCGCGACCGGACCGGGCCGACCCGCGCGGACGCGGTCGTCCGAGCGACGCGGAGCCCCCGGCCGGGATCGAACCGGCGACATCCCGCTTACAAGGCGGGTGCTCTGGCCAGCTGAGCTACAGGGGCGTTGTTCGTGGTCAGCATAGCGACTGACGTCCGAAAATCCTGCTAACCAGTGTCCCCTTGCATCGGAAACATCTCGCGGCCCAGCAGGGACGGACGCCCTGGTGACCGGGGGACGACGCAGCGCACACACGAAGATGGTGATTGATGCCTGCCCGTGCCCAGCTGTCCGCAATGTCCATGGCGTACGTCCCACCCGTTGCGCGATGCCTTGGCAGTACGCGGAAAGCCGTTTACGGTGCAGTGACGCGAATGACATTTCGGGGCCATGTCGGGTGCCCGCAATGCCGTCCGCAGGACCGGCACACGCGGTGCCGGTCGCTCCTTCACTCGGATCGTCCGGCACGTTCCTGCCGGTGAAAGGAAGCGCTTCACCATGGCTACGGTCACCTACGCCAAGGCCACCCGGATCTACCCGGGTGGCGAGCGTCCCGCCGTCGACCACCTCGACCTGGAGATCGGCGACGGCGAGTTCCTCGTCCTGGTCGGCCCCTCCGGTTGCGGCAAGTCCACCAGCCTGCGGATGCTCGCCGGCCTGGAGGACGTCGACGAGGGCTCGATCTACATCGACAGCCGCGACGTCACCCACCTGCCGCCGAAGGCCCGCGACATCGCGATGGTCTTCCAGAACTACGCCCTCTACCCGCACATGACGGTGTACGAGAACATGGCGTTCGCGCTGAAGCTCCGCAAGACCTCGAAGGCCGAGATCGACCGGCGGGTCAAGGAGGCGGCCGGGCTGCTCCAGCTGGAGGAGTACCTCAACCGCAAGCCGAAGGCGCTCTCCGGTGGTCAGCGTCAGCGGGTCGCGATGGGCCGGGCGATCGTCCGGGAGCCGCAGGTCTTCCTGATGGACGAGCCGCTGTCCAACCTCGACGCCAAGCTCCGGGTGCAGACCCGTACCCAGATCGCCTCGCTCCAGGCCAAGCTCGGCATCACCACCGTCTACGTGACCCACGACCAGGTCGAGGCCATGACCATGGGTCACCGGGTGGCCGTCATGCTCGACGGTGTGCTCCAGCAGGTGGACACCCCCCGGGCGCTCTACGACACCCCGGCCAACGTCTTCGTCGCCGGCTTCATCGGCTCCCCCGCGATGAACATCAAGACCGTCTCGCTGACCGAGCAGGGTGCGGCCTTCGCCGAGATGCACATCCCGCTCACCCGGGAGCAGGTCGCCGCGGCCCAGGCCAACGGCGGCAACGGCAAGGTCACCGTCGGTTTCCGTCCCGAGGACTGCGACATGGTCAGCCCGAGCGAGGGCGGCATGCCGGTCGTCGTCGAACTGGTCGAGGACCTCGGCTCGGACGCCAACGTCTACGGACACGCGGCCCTCGACGGCGCCTCCGAGCGGTTCGTCGTCCGCACCGACCGGCGCAACATGCCGAACATGGGCGACACCATCTTCGTGAAGCCGCGCGTCGGGCAGAGCCACGCCTTCCACGCCGGCACCGGCGTCCGGATCTGATCGTTCGCTGACATCAGAAGAGGGGCGGCCCGCTTCGGCGGACCGCCCCTCTTCCGCGCCACCATCCGCGCGGAGGGCCGGGCGCGCCTAGTCCTCGCGCCTACTCCTCGGTGAAGCGGTAGAACACGAAATCGCTGCGGGACGGGCAGACGATCACCCGGGGGTTCCACGAGCAGGACGTCGCCCGTACCTCCCGGAGCTGCCCCAGTTCCACCGGTCGGGCCGAGCCCACGGGCAACCCGGCGACGCTCTGGTCCGCCGGGTAGGAGGCCGGTTCGTCCGCGAAGACCAGCAGGTTCCCGCCGTCCAGCCGGACCGCCACCCCGTCCCGTTCCCGCAACTTCGCGCCGTCCACGCCGAACAGGGTGGATCTCGGCTCCGGTGCGGGGTTACGGGTCAGCACATGGTCACCGACCGGTACCAGCACGGTCGACCCGGGCGCGTCCCACCGCCGCGTCTCCTGCCCGACGCCCGTCACCACGACCTGGGTGCTCGCGGCGTCGAAGTCCGTCACCTCCAGCAGGCACACCCGCTTCCCACCACAGGCCGACAGGCTCTTCGGCCGGGTCCGGCCGTTCTGGGCCGTGTAGAGGTTGACCGGCTCCCCCAGGCTGCCCAGGTCGTACGCGACGAGCCGGTAGCCGCCCTCGTCCGTCGCCACGAACAGGGTGCCGTCGTGGGCCACCACGAGATCGTCGCGGTCGGCCACGTTCGGTCGGCTCTTCACCACCCTGCCGGAGACCGGGTCGACCACCCGGACCGACCGGTCCGCACCGACCTGCACGAGTCGACGGTCGTCGCCCCGCAGCGGGGTCAGCACGCCGCCGCCGAGGTCCGCCGGTCCACCCAGTTCGTCCGGGCCGGTCACCGGATACACGACGGTCTCCGTGCCGTAGTCGCCCCGGGGGTTGGGCAGGGTCCACAGCTCCCGCCCGTCCCGCAGCCGGAGCCCGACCAGCCGCTCACCGACCCGGTCGACCAGCACCGCGACCTCGTCGAAGAAGAGCAGCCCGTCGTCGCCCCCGATCCGCCGGGTCCACCGCTGCGTACCGTCGGCCCCGTCCAGCACCACCAGGTCGCCCTGGTCGTTGGAGTACAGGTCGGGTACGGCGGCCAGCGCGCCGGGCAGGGCGACGATCCGCGCCCAGCGCTCGGCGGCGGTGGTCGTCTGCCGGTGCCACCGCTCGTCCCCGGGGTCGTCCGCCCGGATCGCCCGGACGTCCAGCCGGTTGTCCTCCGGCCGCTGGTAGGCGACGTAGGCGCGGTCGTCCAGCAGCGCGGTGAACACCGCGGACGGGCTGTCCCCGGCGATCGGTACCCGGCCGATCTCGCTCGCGGAGGTGAAGTCGAGGTCGGAGTAACCGTCCCGGGTCAGGTACAGCACGGCCGCCGTCACCACGCCCGCCAGCGCGAGCACGGCCGCCACGACGACCCGGACCCTCCGCCGGCCCCACCGTCGACCGACCGGGTGCGGCGGTGGGGCCGGCACTGCGACACCCGGCGGCGGCACGGACACGGTGAAGCCCGGCGGAGGCGCGGCACCCGGTGACGGCACGGACGGTACTGCGGCGGCACCCGGCGGCGGCACGGGCGGCGCTGCGACGGCACCCGGCGGCGGCACGGGCGGTACTGCGGCAGCCGGTGTCCGCGCGGGCGGCGTCGACGACGGCAGCATGGCCAGCGCCCCTTCGGCGACCGGCAGTTCCGGTTGCTCCAGCACGGTCGGGGCGATGCCCAACTCGGCGTGCAGCAGCCGGGCCACCAGCGGTACCCGGGACGACCCCCCGACGAGGAATAGACCGGCCAACCCCTCCCGGGGTACCCCGGACGCGGCGATCACCGCGCCCGTCTCCGCCACCGCCCGGCGCACCAGCGGGGCGGCCACCTGCTCCAACTCGTCCCGGGTCAGGTGGGCCGCATGGTCCACCCCCGGCACCACGACCGGCGCGGCAGCCGAGCGGGAGAGCATCTCCTTCGCGTCGCGTACGCCCGCCCAGAACTGCCGCCGGTCCCGCAACTGCGCCGCACTCTCCGGCGTACCCAGCCGCTGCCACGCATCCGGTTCGGTGCTGGCCAGCACCGTGCCGAGTTGGTCCACCAGGGCCGCGTCGAGGTCGAGACCGCCCAGGTCGGCGAGCCCACCCGAACAGGCCACCTCGAAACGGGGACGGCCGTCCGGGTCGGTGCCCCCGTTCCGGACCACCGCGACGTCGAGCGTGCCGCCACCGAAGTCGAAGACCGCCAACGCCGACCCGACCGGCACCGGCCGGTGCAGCACGTCGGTGAAGTACCGGGCGGCCGCCGCCGGCTCGGGTACCAGCCGGGTACCGACCGGATCGCCGGGAGCCGCCGGGGGCGGCCAGCCCGCCCCGGTCAGCGCGTCGACCAGGACCTGCCGGCGCCTGGTACCCCAGCTCGCCGGATACGTCAGCACGGCCGGGGGCAGGAAACCCACCGCCTCCACCGCCGCGTGCGCCACCGCCCCGAGGATCGCGGCGAACAGCTCGGCGGGGGTGTACTCCCGGTCGCCGAGCAGCACCGTGCCGGCATCCACCTGCCGCTTCGGGTGGGGCTCGAACCGGGACGGGTCGGCCTGGGCCAGCCGCTGGGCGTCCCGCCCGACGTGCAGGCGGCCACTGGCATCGGCGTACACCCCGGACGGCATGATCGGCTGCCCGTCGACCAGCAACGGCCGGGTCCGGCCGTCGGGCGCCCGCAGCACCGCCACCGTGTTCGACGTACCGAGGTCGACGCCGAGCGCGTGACCGGCGTACTGGCCTGTCATCAGCCTCATCCTCCGGCCGGGTGAGGGGATTCCCGGCCCCGCATGCTAACCGGCCCGGGCCGGACGTGCGGGGAGTCGGGAGGCTCCGGTCAGGAGGCCGCGCGGCGCCGGGCCACCTCGGCCAGGGTGACCGCAGCGGCCACGCTGGCGTTGAGCGACTCCACGTCGGAGACCATCGGGATGCTGACCGTCAGGTCACAGGTGGCCCCGACCAGCCGGGACAGGCCGCGCCCCTCCGAGCCGACCACCACGACCAGCGGACCGACCGCCGCCTCCAGGTCGTACAGGTCGGTCTCGCCGTCGGCGTCCAGCCCGACCACCATGAAGCCGGCCTCCTGGCAGTACTTGAGCGACCGGGTCAGGTTGGTCACCTGGCTGACCGGCACCCGGGCCGCCGCACCGGCACTGGTCCGCCAGGCGGTCGCGGTGATCCCCGCCGCCCGCCGCTCCGGTACGAAGACACCCTGCGCGCCGAACGCCGCCGCCGAGCGGATCACCGCGCCGAGGTTACGCGGATCGGTGACCCCGTCCAGCGCCACCAGCAGCGGGGCGGTCTGCTCCAGTGCCGCCGCGACGAGATCCTCGAACGGCTCGTACGCGAACGGCGGCACCTGGAGACCGACCCCCTGGTGCAGCACCCCGCCGGTCATCCGGTCCAGCTCGGCCCGGGTGACCTCCAGGATCGCGATGCCCCGGTCACCGGCGGTCCGGACCAGCTCGGTGACCCGGTCGTCGATCTCGATGCCCTGCGCCACGTAGAGCGCGGTGGCCGGCACCTGCGACCGCAGCGCCTCGACCACCGGGTTCCGGCCGACCAGCAGCTCCGGCGCGTCCTTCGACGGGTTGGACTTGCGGCCCGGGGCGACCCGGGGACCGGACCGGCCCGGGGTGCGGCCGGCGCCACCCCGGCCACCGGCGCCACGGCCGGCGCCCTTGCCGGCGGCCGGTACGCCCCGACCGCCGCCCTTGCCCCAGGTGGTGTCCTTGGCACCCGGGGTGCCGATCTTGGGGGCGCGTCCCTCAGCCTCGGCTGCGCGACGCTCCTTGTCCTGCTTCCATGCGGTGCGTTGGGGCAGTTTCTCGGTACCCGAGTAGCCCTTGTGCCAGGGGCGCTCATCCGCCGGGAGGGTGCGGCCCTTACCGGCCAGGCTGGCCCGGTTCTTGCCGCCGGAGCCCTTGGGGGCGCCCGCCTTCGGGGTCAGTCGCCGGCCACGGCGCTGCGAGTTGCCGGCCATCAGTGTTGCTCTCCGATCGTCCAACGGGGGCCCTGCGGGGTGTCCTCGACCACCACACCGGCCTGTTTGAGCTGGTCACGTACGGCGTCGGCGGCGGCCCAGTCCTTGCGGCCACGCGCCTGGGTGCGCTGTTCGAGGGCGAGCGCGACCAGCGCGTCGACCACGCCGCGCAGCTCACCATCCTGCCCGGTACCGCTCCACGCCGCGTCGAGCGGGTCCACCCCGAGCAGGGCGAGCATCGACCGTACCCGGGTCAGCGCCGCGCGCACGGCGGCGTCGTCGGTGCCGGTCAGTGCGGTGTTGCCGTCCCGGACCGCCTCGTGCAGCACGGCCAGGGCGGCGGAGGTGTTCAGGTCGTCGTCCATCGCGGCGGTGAAGGCCGCCGGCAGTTCCGCGATGGCGGCCGGCGAGTCCCCGGGGGCACCGGCACCGACCCGTTCGGCGGCCCGCTGCACGAAGCCCTCGATCCGGCGGTAGGTGATCGCCGCCTCGCGCAGCGACTCCTCGGAGTAGTCGATGACCGACCGGTAGTGGGCGGCGACGTAGTAGTACCGCAGCTCCACCGGGCGCACCCCGAGGGTGGCCACGTAGTCGAGATCCAGGGCGTTGCCGGCCGACTTGCCCATCTTCGCCCCGGCGATGCTGAGCAGGCCGTGGTGCACCCAGTACCGGGCGAACGGGAGCCCGGCCGCGTGGGACTGGGCGATCTCGTTCTCGTGGTGCGGGAAGATCAGGTCCAGGCCACCACCGTGGATGTCGAACTCGGCGCCGAGGTACCGCCAGCACATCGCCGAGCACTCGATGTGCCAGCCGGGACGGCCCCGGCCCCACGGCGACGGCCAGTACGCGTCGGCCGGCTCGTCGGGCTTGACGCCCTTCCACAGCGCGAAGTCCCGGGGGTCCCGCTTGCCCCGGTCCGGGGCGTCCCCGGCCGGCTGCATGGCCTCCGGTCGCTGACCGGAGAGCGCGCCGTACGCCGGGTACGAGGCGACGTCGAAGTAGACGTCCCCGGAGCCGTCGGAGGCCGGATAGGCGTGCCCCTCGGCGATCAGTCTGGCGATCAGCTCGTGCATCTCCGGGATGTGCCCGGTCGCCCTCGGCTCGTAGGTCGGGGGCAGCACGTTCAGGGCCCGGTACGCGGCGGCCAGCTTCTGCTCGTTCGCGTACGCGATCGACCAGAACGGCCGGTCCTGCTCCATCGCCTTGACCAGGATCTTGTCGTCGATGTCGGTGAGGTTGCGGATGAACCGCACCTCGTAACCGGAGTGCAGCAGCCAGCGGCGCAGCACGTCATAGTTGACACCGGAACGAAGGTGGCCGATGTGTGGCGGCGCCTGGAGGGTGAGCCCACACAGGTAGACCCCCACCTTGCCGGCTTCCTGCGGGACGAAGTCCCGCACCGTACGGGTGGCGGTGTCATAAAGGCGAAGGCTCACCCGTACCAGGGTAGCCGTCAGCGGGGTCACGGTGGCGGCCGGCCGTACGCTCCGGGATGTGGAGACAGGTGTGGAGAGCGGTGGCGGTACGGCGCCCCGGGCGGGTGAGACGGCACAGACCCTGGACCGTGGCCTAAGGCTGCTGCACCTGGTCGCCGACGCCCCGGGCGGGCTGACCGTCACCGAGGCGGCCCAACGGCTCGGGGTGGCCCGCGCGGCCGTGTACCGCCTGGTCGGACCGCTGACCGAGCACGGCCTGGTCCGTCGGGACGGCGGCGGTCGGCTCCGCCTCGGCGTGGGGGTGCTCAACCTCGCCCGGCGGGCCCAGCCGCTGCTCGCCGAGGGGGCGCTGCCGGCCCTGCGCCGGCTCGCCGAGCAGACCGGCGCGACCGCGCACCTCACCGTCGTCGAGGGCAGTGAGGGGGTGGCCCTGGCGGTGGTCGAACCGAGCTGGACGGCGTTCCACGTGGCGTACCGGACGGGGTCCCGGCACCCGCTGGAACTCGGGGCGGCGGGGCGGGCCGTCCTCGCCGGCCGGGCCGGGTCCGTCGGCCCGGTGAGCACCGCCGGCGAGTTGCAACCCGGGGCGTACGGGGTGGCCGCTCCGGTGCTCGGCGTACCGGGGTGGGAGGCGAGTGTCGGGGTGGTGGCGCTCGCCCCGTTGGCGGGCGCGACGGTGGGGGCGCAGGTGGTGGCCGCCGCCAAGGCGATCGGCCGGGCCCTGTCCTGAGCCGCCCCAGCACACAGTGGGGCCCGGCCGATGATCCGACCGGGCCCCACTGCTTTCAGGTGTCCGTTACGGCTGGACCCCGGGCTTGAGCGGGGTCTTCACCGCCGCGTAGGCGTCGATGATCCCGTACCCGTAGAAGCCGTTGAAGTTGACGTCACCGGCGCAGTACGCGTCGTACGTCTCGTCCCGGCCCTCGTTGCGGTACTGCTGGAGGCGCGGCTCCGGGCAGGCGTGCTCGGCGGCCGTGCGGTAGAGGTGCTGCTCGACCAGGTTCGGCGACATGGTCAGCCCACCGTGCTGCTTGTCCTTCTTGCCGAACTTGCTGACGATCAGCGCCGCCACACCCGAGGCGTGCGGAGCAGCCATCGAGGTGCCCTGGAGGTAGGTGTAGTACCCACACTGGCCGGAGGCGGTGCAGTCCTTGAAGACGAACTCCTCGGCGCCCTCGACGATGTTGCCGTCGGCGTCGACCGTGCCCTCCTCCTGCAGCACCTTCTTCGGGTACGACGAGAGGATCATGTTGGCGTCGGTACGGAAGGTCGGGGTGCCGAAGCCGTCCCGGAACCAGCCGCCCGGCGCGGCGACGGAGATCTGCTCGGTGCCGTAGTTCGAGAAGTCCGACTTCTTGCCCGACGGACCCACCGAGGAGACACCGATGACGTGCGGGCCCTCGGCCGGCAGGTCCCAGCAGCTGTTGTTGTCGATCGGCCGCGGGTACGGCGTGCCGCCGTAGTCCGGGCTGGACTCGTCGACCCGCGGGTTGCCGAGGTCCTCGTTGTTGTTGCCGAGCGCGCCGACCAGGGTGACACCCTTACCGTGCGCGTACTCCAGCGAACGCTTCATCGCCTCGATGATCGCGCGCTGCTCGGCCTGCGCCTCCGGCGAGTCGGCCGGGTTCGCGGTGCAGTTGTAGAGCCACGGGTCGACGTAGAAGGACATGTTCACCACGTCCAGGCCCGCGTCGCCCGCGTACACCAGGGCGTTGACCACCGGGTTGAGGAAGAAGTACCCGGAGTCCTGGCCGCCCTTGAGGTTGACCAGGGTGACGTTCGGGGCGACGCCGGAGAGGCCGATACCGTTGGCCGCCGCGCCGATGGTGCCGGCGACGTGCGTGCCGTGGCCGCCGTCGTCGGTGTCGGCCGGGTCGAGGCAGCCGGCCACCTCGCACTCGCCGTCGATGTCCACGATGTCCGGTGCGAAGTTCCGGGACAGCAACCACGAGAAGTTGGCCGCGATGTCGGGGTTGCTGGCGTCGACGCCGGTGTCGAGAACGCCGACGGTCACCCGGCGGTCACCGGGCTCGGTCCGGCGGGCCTCGTCGGCCCGGATCATGTCCAGACCCCAGAGCTTGTCGTCGAGCGGGTCCATCCGCTTGGCCCGCCCGTTGGCGGAACCGGTGCCCTTGGTCGCCTCCGCCGCAGCCAGCAGGTGCTCCCGCTCGACCCGGTCCAGCTTCGGCTTGCGGCCGATCGCCTTCTGCTCGGCGGCGCCGATCAGAGCGTTGGACGCGGTGGCCCGCTGCGCGAAGTCGGCGCGGTTGGTCCGTACCTGGTAGAGGCCGACGGCCTCGGTCCGCGAGACGACCTCGCCGCCTGCGGCCGCGATGGCGGCGACCGCCGCGTCGGCGGAGACGCCGCTCTCGGCCACCACGGTGTACTCGGTCGATTCGGCCGGCGCCGCGTTGGCACCACCGAAGGGCAGAGTCACCGTGAGTGCCAGTGCCGTCGCGGTCGCGACGGCACCAGCGGTGAAGCGCTTGCTCACCACATCAGATCCTCTCGTTGAGGGACGTGGCAGCCATCACACCGCAACAAGCGACGTAACACCAGGCAAGTGCCCGAATTGTGAAGTGCCCAGTGATTAATTGCACCGATAAGCTGAGCGACCGCCGGCAGGTCGGTCGGGGAACGCACCTGAAGCACTTCGGACGGTGCCACTCCGGCCACTCTGGGCACCGTGTCCGTCGGGCTTCCGGTCGCCGGCCGCGTCCACCGGTGCCGTCCGGCCGGTGGCGGGTGGGACCGGGTCAGGGATGGGTCATCCGGAGTACGTCGAGCGCCTCGTCGAGCTGGTCCGCGCTGAGCTTGCCGGAGTCGACGTGCCCCCGGGCGAGCACCACCTCACGGATCGAGACCTCCCTGGCCAGCGCCTCCTTGGCGATGGAGGCGGCCTCGTCGTACCCGAGGTGCCGGTTGAGCGGCGTGACGATCGACGGTGAGCCCTCGGCGTACGCCAGGCAGACGTCCGCGTTGGCACCCAGGCCGGCCACGCAGCGGTCGGCCAACAGCCGGCTCGACGCGGCCAGCAGCCGGATCGACTCCAGCAGGTTGCGGGCCATCACCGGGAGCATGACGTTCAACTCGAAGTCGCCCTGCGAGCCGGCGAAGCCGACCGTGGCGTCGTTGCCGATCACCTGCGCACAGACCTGCCGGACCGCCTCGCAGACCACCGGGTTCACCTTGCCGGGCATGATCGACGACCCCGGCTGGAGGTCGGGTATGCGCAGCTCACGGAGGCCGGCGCGCGGCCCGGAGCCCATCCACCGGATGTCGTTGGCGATCTTGTAGAGACCGACCGCGACGGTACGCAACTGGCCGGAGGTCTCGACCAGGGCGTCCCGGGAGCCCTGCGCCTCGAAGTGGTTGCGCGCCTCGGTGACCGGCAGCCCGGTCGCGTCCCGCAGCTTCCCGATCACCGCTGCGGCGAAGCCGAGCGGGGTGTTGATGCCGGTACCGACGGCGGTGCCGCCCAACGGCAGCTCGGCCAGCCGGGGCAGGGCCCCCTCCAGCCGCTCGGCCCCGTACCGGACCTGGGCGGCGTACCCGCCGAACTCCTGGCCGAGGGTGACCGGGGTGGCGTCCATCAGGTGGGTACGCCCGGCCTTGACCACCGTCTCGAACTCGGCGGCCTTCGCCTGAAGGGTCTGCGCCAGGTGCGCCAGCGCCGGCAGCAGGTCCCCCACCACCGCCTCGGTAGCGGCCAGGTGGATCGACGAGGGGAAGACGTCGTTGCTGGACTGCGAGGCGTTCACGTCGTCGTTCGGGTGTACCTCCCGGCCCAGTTCCCGGCTGGCCAGGGTGGCGATCACCTCGTTGGTGTTCATGTTGGACGAGGTGCCCGAGCCGGTCTGGAAGACGTCGATCGGGAACTGGTCGTCGTACCCACCGGCGGCGACGTGCGCGGCGGCGGTGGCGATCGCGGCGGCCACCTCCGCCCCGATCACCCCCAGCTCGCCGTTGACCTCGGCTGCCGCACCCTTGATCTGGGCCAGGGCGCGGATCTGGGCCGGCTCGATGCCCCGCCCGGAGATCGGGAAGTTCTGCACCGCCCGTTGGGTCTGCGCCCGCCACAGGGCGTCGGCGGGTACCTCCACCTCGCCCATCGAGTCACGTTCGATCCGGTAGCCGGTCGCCTCTGGAGTCGTCACGCGTTCCATCCTGCCCCGCACGACGGCCACCCGCCCGGCGAAGCCGGATAGCCCCACCTTGCCGGCCCGCCGACGGTGGGCCGGCTCCGGCCCGGGCAGCCGACTGTCGCCCGGACGCTTTGCTCTGCTTCACCGGAGGCAACAGTTGCCTGGGGTGACTGCTGCCTCCGCACGTCCGCTCCGGGCGTGGCGCCCATCGGAGCAGCTCGACACGGGTGTTTCCGGGAGTGAAGCAGAGCAAAGCGCCCGAGGTGGGGTTCGACCCCCACCAAGGAAGGTAACTCTGGGTGATATCTGTCGCGCTGCCGTCGACCCGACCTGCGCGGTCAGGCGTCGTAGTCGATGGTGACCTGGTCGGTGACCGGGCTGGACTGGCAGGTCAGCACGTACCCGGCGGCCACCTCGTCCGGCTCCAGGGCGTAGTTGCGGGCCATCGACACCTCGCCGGAGACCACCTTCGCCCGGCAGGTCGAGCAGACCCCGCCCTTGCAGGCGTACGGCAGCTCACCGCGCACCGTCAGGGCGGCGTCCAGCACCCGCTGCTGCCGGCCCATGGTGAACGTCGAGGCCCGGCCGTCCAGCACGATGGTGACCTCGCTGCCGCCCGGCGCGGCCTCCGTCGACCGGGCCGGCGGGGTCGGAGCGGCGTCGACGTGGAACAGCTCGCTGTGCAGCGCGCCCTCCGGAACGCCCCGCGCGGTCAGCACCTCCCGCGCGTCGACCACCATGCCGTACGGGCCGCAGAGGAACCACTCCTCGATCCGGTCACCGGGCACGATGCTCTCCAGTAGCCGCCCGAACCGGTCGGCGTCCACCCGGCCGGAGAGCAGCGGCGACTCGCCCGGCTCCCGGGACAGCACGTGCACCAGGTGCAGCCGGGTCGGGTACCGGTCCTTCAGGTCGGCCAACTCCTCGGCGAACATCACACTGTTCGCCGTCCGGTTGCCGTACACCAGGGTGAAGGTGCTGGCCGGCTCGACGACCAGGGCGGTGGCGACCAGGGCGAGCACGGGGGTGATCCCGGACCCGGCGACCAGCGCGCCGTAGTGGCGGACCCGGCCCGGGTCGAACGCGGTGGTGAAGTGCCCGAGTGGCGGCAGCACCTCGACGGTGTCGCCGGTGCGCAGCGCCGCGCAGGCGAAGCTGGAGAAGGCACCGCCGGGGATCTCCCGCACCCCGATCCGCAGCCGGCCGTGCCGGGCCAGTTCCTCCGGCGTGGAGCAGATCGAGTACGACCGCCGTACGTCGGCGCCGTCATCGCCGACCCGGCGCACGGTCAGGTGCTGACCGGCCTGGAAGGCGAAGGTCTCCCGCAGTTCGTCGGGTACCGCGAAGGTGATGGCGACCGCGTCCTCCGTGAGCCGGTCGACGGCGGTCACGGGCAGGGGGTGGAAGACCGGCCGGCGACGTACCGGGCGGGAGATCGTGACAGTCACAGCGCCTTCAGGTGGTCGAAGGGTTCACGGCAGGCCCGGCAGCGCCAGAGCGCCTTGCAGGCGGTGGAGCCGAACCGGCTGACCTGCTCGGTCTCCGGTGAGCCGCAGCGTGGGCAGCGGACGGCGAGGGTGAGCGGGACGACCCCGTCCCGACGGACCGGGGCGGGCGGGGCGATGCCGGCGGCGGCCAGCTTGGCCCGCCCCGAGTCGGAGATCCAGTCGGTGCTCCAGGCCGGCGTGAGGACGGTGCGGACCTCCGCCTCCGGGTGACCGGCGGCGGCCAGCGCCCGGCGGATGTCGGCGCGGATCACGTCCATCGCCGGGCAGCCGGTGTAGGTGGGGGTGATCGTCACGGTGACCCGGCCGGTGGCCGGGTCCTCGGCGACGTCCCGCAGGATGCCCAGCTCGTCGATGGTGACCACCCGGATCTCCGGGTCCACCACCGCCGCGACGGCCGCCCGCACGTCACCCACCGCCGGCCTCCGTCCCCGGGCCGGTCACCAGCGGGCCCCCGGGTGGGCGCGGTGCAGCACCTGCATCTCGGCGAGCAGGTACGACAGGTGCTCGGTGTGCACCCCGTCCCGCCCGCCGGCCGGTGCCCAGCCGGACGCCGGCCGGGTCAGCGTGGCCTCGGCGAACACCTCGTCGACCGTGGCGTCGAACCCGGCGCGCAGGGTGGCCGGGTCGACCGGGGCCGCCGGGTCCGGGGCGAACAGCTCGTGGTGGTACGGCCAGACCTGGTCGACGGCGTCCTGCATCCGGCGGTGCGACTCGTCGGTGCCGTCGCCGAGCCGCTTCACCCAGAGCGCGGCGTGGTCGAGGTGGTACGCGGACTCCTTGCGGGCCTTGGCGGCGATCGCGGCGAGCCGCTCGTCGGCGCACCCGGCCAACGCCGTGTAGAGCGGAAGCTGGTAGGCGGCGAGCAGGAACAGTTTCGCCATGGTCACCGCGAAGTCGCCGTTGGGCAGCTCGACCAGCAGGACGTTGCGGAACTCCCGGTCGTCGCGGAGGAACGCCAGGGCGTCCTCGTCCCGGCCGGCGCCCTCCCGCTCGCCCGCGTACGACAGCAGCAGGCGGGCCGCGCCGAGCTGGTCGAGGGCGATGTTGGCCAGCGCGATGTCCTCTTCCATCTCCGGCGCGCGGCTGGTCCACTCGGCCAGCCGCTGCGCGGCGATCAGGGCGTCGTCCCCGAGCCCGAGCAGGTGGTCGACGGTGGGGGTGACGGGTGGGA
>NZ_WVUH01000094.1 GCF_017614955.1 Micromonospora echinofusca | reverse complement strand
CCCCCGGTCGGCGCGGGTGTCACCGGCTCGTCGGGGGTTCCGGGGGAGGTGGTCGGGACGTCCGACGGGGTTTCCGGGCCGGCCGTCGTCCCGGTCGTCTCCGGGGTGACCGGGGCGGTGCCGTCGGACACCCCGGTGGCGGGTGCCGGGCTGCCGTCGGCCGTCGGCAGGCCGGTGTCGGCGGGAGGCCGCACCACATCGGCCTGCTCGGGCAGCGGGGGTGAGAAGACCGCCCGGTCCAGTCGCTCCACCTCCGGCGCCGGGTCGACCCCCCGGACGCCCGGTCGGCCGGCCACCGCCCGCAGGGCGGTCGGTTCGGCCCGGACCACCGCCGCGTAGACGCACGCACAGTGCGACCGGTACGCGGTGGCCTCGGCGGCGGCCACCTCAGCGCCGCTGACGTAGACCTGCCGCAGTTCCCGGTCCTCGACGGAGTCACCGGTCAACGCGGCGGCGCGGGCCCGGTAGTCCGCCGCCTCGCGGTCCTTGCGGTCGGCGAGTTCGTCCATCCCGGCCAGGACGTCCTGCGGGACCCGGAGCGCGGGGATCCGGACGATCTGGGTCTGCCGGCCGGGCAACGGCACCCGGCCGAGCACCTCGGCGACGGCCACCTCACCGAGCAGCGGGGCCAGCCGGTCCGGGGCGAGATAGTCGGCGAGCGAGACCAGGGCGTACGTCGGTCGGCCGCCCGCACCGGCCGCCAGCGCGGCCAGTTCGTCCCCGGCGGTGCGCAGGTAGCCGAGGATGGACTGCCCCTCGGTCACGCCGACCCGTGCGGTGGTACCCACCGTCCGGTCGCCGGTCGGCGGCCGGTCGGCGGTCCACACGGCGGTGAGCAGCACCGCTGCCGCGCAGAGCACCGCGACGACGGTCAGCGCCCGGGGTCGGGCCGGTCCCTCGCCCAGCCGGGTGACGGTCCGACCGAGTCGGGGCAGCAGCCGCTCGTCGAGTCGACGCAACAGTTCACCGGCTCGCACGGTGGCTCACCCCCTCGTCGCTGTCCCGTCCGGCCCGGTACGACCACCGGCCGGGCGGCCGGTGCCGCAACGGTCCGTCCGGTGTCCGACGGACCTGCTCAGTCGCGCAGCAGGCCGAGCGCGCGATCCAGGTCGTCAGGGTAGTCGCTGACGAACTGGACTTCCTCCCCCGTTCGGGGGTGCAGGAAACTGAGCGACCGGGCGTGCAACCACTGGCGGGTCAGCTTCAACCGGGCGGCGAGCGTCGGGTCGGCCCCGTACGTGAGGTCGCCCACGCACGGGTGCCGCAACGTGGAGAAGTGCACCCGGATCTGGTGGGTACGCCCCGTCTCCAGCCGCACGTCGACCAGGCTCGCCGACGGGAACGCCTCGACGGTGTCGTAGTGGGTGATGCTGGGCTTGCCCCCGGAGACCACCGCCCAGCGGTAGTCGTGGGTGGGGTGCCGGTCGATCGGGGCGTCGATGGTGCCGCGCAGCGGGTCCAGATGCCCCTGGACGACCGCGTGGTAACGCTTCTCCACCTCGCGGTACTTGAACGCCCGCTTGAGGGCGCTGTACGCCTGCTCGCTCTTGGCGACCACCATGATGCCGGTGGTGCCGACGTCGAGCCGGTGCACGACCCCCTGCCGTTCGGCGGCGCCGCTGGTGGCGATGGTGTGCCCGATCGCGGCGAGGGCACCGATCACGGTCGGTCCGGTCCAGCCGGGGCTGGGGTGGGCCGCGACCCCGACCGGCTTGTCGACCACCACGATGTCGTCGTCGGCGTAGACCACCCGCAGGCCGGGGACCGCCTGCGGGACGACCACCGGCGCGCTGGCCGGGGCGGGCAGGGTCACCTCCAGCCAGGAGCCGGCGTCGACCTTGTCGGACTTGCCGCGTACCGCCCCGTCGACCAGGGCGTCACCGGCCTCCACCAGGGCCGCCGCCGCGGTCCGGGACAGCCCGAACAGTCGGCTCACCGCCTGGTCGAGGCGCATGCCGTCGAGGCCGTCCGGGACCGGCAGGGACCGGGTGTCACCGGTCGGGCGGGCCGCTCCCGCGTCGAAGACCGAGGTCATGCCCGCTCCCGTTGCTCGCTCTGGTCGGTGTCCGCCGGCTTGCCGTCGGTCGCCGGTTTCCCGTCGTGGTCCGCCGGCTCCCCGGTGGCGGCGTCCGCCGGGTCCGGTCCGCCGGAACGGCCGAGGCGGGTACCGTCCCGCTGCCGGCCGGTCAACTCCAGCAGCACGGCGAGCAGCACGCCGCTGACCAGGGCACTGTCGGCCAGGTTGAACACCGGCCAGACCCGCCCGTACGGGTCGAAGAGGCTGACCATGTCGACGACGTGGCCGACGAACGTGCCCGGTGCCCGGAAGATCCGGTCCATCAGGTTGCCCAGCGCGCCACCGAGGACCAGACCGAGCGAGACGGCCCACGGGACGGACCGCAGCCGCAGCGCCATCCAGGCGATCCACCCGACCACCCCGAGGGTGATCAGCGGAAAGACCCAGGTGTGGTCCGAGCCGAGGCTGAACGCGGCGCCGCTGTTGCGGGTCAGCGTCAGGTAGACCGCCCCGCCGAGCAGGCGTACCGGCTCCCGGTCGGTGAGGGTGACCAGGGCGAGATGCTTGGTGCCCAGGTCGGCGAGCAGGGCCACCAAGGCGACCACCAGCAGGATCAGCGTGGCACGCCGCCGGGGCTGACCGGGTGGCGGCTCGGCGGTGGCGGACCGGTCGGGCCGGGCTTCGGTCATCTGCTCCCCATCGACGCTCAGCGGTGATCGCTCACCGGCTCCGAGGCCGGGGAGCGCCGCTACCGGCGCTCCTCCAGCTGCTTGCAGGTCACGCAGAGGGTGGCCGACGGGAAGGCGGCGAGCCGTTCGACCGGAATCGGGTTGCCGCACCGCTCGCACCAGCCGTAGGTGCCCTCGTCGAGCCGCTCCAGTGCCCGCTCGACCTGCGTGATCCGTTCTTTGATGCTGTTGGCGAGTGAGATCTCCTGCTCGCGCTCGAACGTCTTGGTGCCGGTGTCGGCCTGGTCGTCCCCGGCCGAGTCGGTCAGCCGGTCGCGCTGCAGCTCGGTGATGTCGCTCAGCGTCTGATCGTACTCGGCACGCAGTTCGTCGTACCGGGCCGCCAGGGCCGCCCGGATCTTCTCGGTCTCGGCGGCACTGCGGTCGGCCTTGACGACCGGTTTACGGCCGGCGGTCCTGGTGTCGGCTGGCTTCGCCATCGTCGCCCTCCCTTGGCCGCGGAGCCCGCGGCGATCGGCGGTGCCTGACAGGGGTCCCCGGCCCGGCGGACCCCCTGTACAAAACGGGCGCGCGGCCGGCGGCCGCGCACTCCAGAGATTGGCAAGAATACGGAACGTACAGGCGTGCGACAACATGCCGCACGAACGCACCGCACCCGAGCCCGGACTAAACTCGTAATCAGGGCAGCACGTACGGTAGCAGACTATTCGCCGGAATCGTCGCCGTACTCGCCGAACCAGCGGGCCAGCCGGCCCCGCCGGCTCACCGCCCGTAGCCGCCGCTCCGCCGCGTCCCGCACCTCGACCGAGGCGACGATGAGCAGGCTGTCCCCCACCTTCAACCGGGTGTCCGGCCCGGGTACGAAACCTGTGCCGTCCCGCAGCACCAGCGTCACCGAGGCACCCAGCGGCAGGCGCAGCTCGTCCACGTGCACCCCGCCCAGCTTCGAGCCGGGCGGGATCTCCAACTGGAGCAGGTCGGCGCGCATCCGCTCCAGCGGCGCGGTCTCCACCCGGATCTCGGCCGCCTCGGCCGGAGCGGTGACCCGCAACCAGCGGGCGACCGGCGCGAGGGTACCGGCCTGGACCAGCGTGAAGATCACCACCAGGACGAAGACCGCGTCGAAGAGCCGGTCCGCGCCCGGTACCCGTTCGGAGAGCGGGATGGTGGCGAGCACGATGGGCACCGCTCCCCGCAGTCCGGCCCAGGACAGGAAGAGCTGCTCCCGGGG
This sequence comes from Micromonospora echinofusca, assembly GCF_017614955.1. Taxonomy (GTDB): domain Bacteria; phylum Actinomycetota; class Actinomycetes; order Mycobacteriales; family Micromonosporaceae; genus Micromonospora; species Micromonospora echinofusca_A. The sequence continues at coordinate 17,521 of NZ_WVUH01000094.1, read as the reverse complement.
GGCGATCCGGAACGGCGTGGCGGAGACGGCCACCGACAGCGGCCGGGCCAGGAAGAGCAGTGCCAGTCCGACCACCACCGCCGGGAGCAGCGCGTCGGCCAGCCGGCCCGGCGTGGCCAGGAGCCCGAGCAGCACGAACAGGCCGATCTGGGCCAGCCAGGCGAGCCCGTCGGCGAACCCGAGGATCGCCTGCCGGTGCGGCAGCCGGGCGTTGCCGAGCACCACCCCGGCCACGTACACGGCCAGGAAACCGGAGGCGTGCAGCACCGCACCGGCGGCGTAGGCGAGCACGGTCAGGCCGACCGCCGCGATCGGGTAGAGGCCGGCCGAGGGCAGGGCGGCCCGGCGCAGCGCCCACCGCCCGCCCAGGCCGACCAGGAACCCGACCGCGGTACCCGTGGTCAGCTCATACGCCACCAGCAGCGCCTCGTACCACCACGGATGGCTGGCCGGTCCGCTGGTGGACAGCAGCACCACCAGCAGCACGACCGGGGCGTCGTTGGTACCCGACTCCGCCTCCAGGGTGGCCACCAGCCGGGGCGGCAGACGCAGCCGGCGCAGGGTGGCGAAGACGGCTGCCGCGTCGGTGGAGGAGAGCACCGCGCCGTAGAGCAGCGCCAGCCGCCAGTCGAGGTCGAGCAGCAGGTGCCCGGCCACCCCGACCACCGCGATGCTGACCAGCACACCCACCGTGGAGAGCGCGCCGGCCACCCCGAGTACCGGCCGCAGGGTGCTCCACCGGGCGGTGAGTCCGCCCTCCGCGATGATCACGATGAGGGCGCAGAAGCCGAGGACGCGGGTGAGTTCCGCGTCGTCGAACCGGATGCCGAGGCCGGCCTCCCCGATCGCCACCCCGAGGGCGAGGTAGACCAGGAGGCTCGGTACGCCGAGTCGGGTGGAGAACCGCACCGCCCAGACCGCCACCAGCAGCACCGCTGCGCCGAGCAGCAGCGCCAGGTCGAGCCGGCCCGTCACGGCCGACCCGCGCCCGTGGACCTCACCCGGCGGCCCCGTCGCGCAGCTGTCGTACCCGCTCCGGCAGCCCGGCGGTGGCTTGTTCGACCTGGAAGAGCTTGTCCCGGCTGGCCGCTCCGGCGCGCAGCGACACGGCAGCCGGGCGCAGACCCAGCGCCTCGGCCAGAGCCCGGCGGGCCGCCTCGGTGGCCCGACCGTCAACCGGGGGGGCATTCACCGCGACCACCACGGCCGGACCGTAGGGACCGTCGAAACAGCCACCGACCCGGGTACGCGACGAGCCGGGCCGGACCCGGACGGCGACGGTCAGCGGACCCTCGCCGGCCCCGACCCGGTGGTCAGACCGGGCGGACATCAGCGAGCAGGGCGGTGTCCGGGGCGCACTGCGCGCAGGGGGTGAAGCCGAGTTCGACCGCCTCGGACACCGGCAGCGACTCGGTCCGGCGGCCCACCAGGTGCGGGCAGATGGTCAGGTGGTACCGGGGGCGGCCGTCGACGACCAGCACCGGGGTGGCCAGGCGGGCCACCCGGGTCGCGTCGGCCTCCCCGACGATCTGGGCGGGTGGCTCGTCGTCCAGCAGGTCGTCGGCGGGCAGGTCGGCTGCGGGGCCGGTCGGGCCGTCCGCCGTGGTGACCCACCGTTCGTCGGAACCGCCCCGGTCGGGGGTACCCGGTTCCGGTGCGGACGCCGACGGACCGGGTGGTTGCCGCCACCCGGTCCGTCCGGAATCGTCCGTCGTGCGTACCGCCTGCGTCGGGATCCCCACCGGGGAACCGGCGTACCGGCTGGCGTCACCGCCGGCCGGGGTCCGCCCCCGCTGGCCGGGCCGTCCGGCTGGCCGGCCGGGAGGGGTCCCACCCGCTTCGCGGGTGGCGGCCGCCTGGCGGGCACCCACCACCAGCGCCACGGCGGCCAGCAGGCTCGCCGCGATCGAGGTGATCAACAGCAGGCTGGAGCCGTTCGCCAGACCCAGCACGAGTAGCACCACAGCGACGAGGATGAGCAGCAGACTTGCGACTATCACGGCTCACCCCCGCCGCATCGCTTCGAACCGGGTCAGTCGGTCACACGGATCAGTGGCCGGCTTCGAGGGCGTTGCCACGGCCCCCGCTGTACGACCCGCCGAGGCCGGCGGCGGCGAGGCCGCCGTTGCTGGCCCCACCCCGGCCCACCTCGGTGCGGCCCATGTCCGCCTCCAGGTCCTGGCCACGGGCACCGAGGTCACGCAGCTGGCTCTCCAGGTACGCCTTGAGCCGGGTGCGGTACTCCCGCTCGAACTGCTTGAGCTCCTCGATGTGCTTCTGCAGCGCCGTACGCTTGGCGTCCAGGCCGCCCATGGCCTCCTGGTGCCGCTGGCGGGCGTCCCGCTCCAGGGCGTCGGCCTTGGAGCGGGCCTCGCGGGTGACCTCCTCGGCCTTGGAGCGGGCCTCGGAGAGCAGCTGGTCGGCCTCGCGCCGGGCGTCGGAGACGTGGTCGTCCGCCGTGCGCTGGGCCATCATCAGCACCCGCAGCGCCTGCTGCTCGCCGTCGCCGGCCCCACCGGGGCCACCCTGGGCGCGCATCTGCTCCAGCTCGGCCTGCATCGCCCGGGCGGCCTGCTCGGCCGCCGCCTTGTCGCGCTGCACCCGGTCGAGCTGGGCCTTGACGTCGTTGAGCTCTGCGGCGAGCCGGGGGTCGGCACCGGGACCGGCGGGGGCACCGCCGCGGCCACCCCGCTCCACCTGGGCGCGCAGCTCGTTGTTCTCCTCGATCAGACGGGCGAGCTCACGCTCGACCTCGTCCAGGAAGGCGTCGACCTCCTCCTCGTCGTACCCCCGCTTGCCGATCGGCGGCTTCTTGAAGGCGACGTTGTGAACGTCGGCCGGGGTCAGCGGCATCGAAACTCCTCGGGTCAGTTGCGGCCGCGTAGCGCGCTGGACCACCGGGTCTTCACCCGTTGATCAACCGCCTTAACACGAACTCCATCAGCACGAACAGGATAACCAGGAGCACAAGGGAGGCCAGGTCGATGCTCACGGTACCAATTCGCAATGGAGGGATCACACGCCTCAACGCCTTGAGGGGCGGATCAGTGACGCTCCACACGACCTCGAGTCCCGCCACTGCTCCCCGGCCCGGCTGCCACCGACGGCCGTACTGCAGCACGGCACTCAGTACGAACCTGGCCAGAAGAGTCAACAAAAAGACATAGAGGATCAGATACAGGACTTGCAGCACGACGGACAACACGGTAGGCGAGGCCCCCTGATCGGGTGGGATCATCCCAGACTGAAGAAACCGCCCTCGGCGATCTTGGCTTTGTCCTCTGCGGTGACCTGGACGTTGGCCGGTGAGAGCAGGAACACCCGATTGGTCACGCGCTCGATCGTACCGCGCAGACCGAACGCCAGCCCGGCGGCGAAGTCCACCAACCGGCGGGCGTCGGCCTCGTCCATCTCGGTGAGGTTGATGATCACCGGGACCCCGTCGCGGAAGTGCTCGCCGATGGTGCGCGCCTCCCGGTAGGTGGTCGGGTGCAGCGTGGTGATCTGGTACCGCTGCTCCTCCTCCGGCAGCACCCGCTCGCGCACCTGCGCCTGCGGCGCCAGGGCGAGGTTGTCCCGGGTGTGGTAGCTCAACGCGCCGGCCGACTCGGTGGTTCCGGGCCTGGTGATGGACCGGACGCTGGCCCGCTCGGCCCGCTCCGGCCGGTCGGTGTCGGCCCGGTCGGCCTCGCTCGCCCGGGACGACGCCCGCTCCGCCAACCGGGTACGCTCACCGGGTCGGGGACGCGGTGGTGCCGGCGGTTCGTCCGAATCGTCCTCGTCGTCCTCGCCGAACTCCTCCGCGTAGCGGCTCTGCCGGTAACGCGTCTCGCGGTAGCCACCCTTTTCGTAGCCACCGTCGTCGTAGGCCCGCTCATCGTCCTCTTCGACGAGACCGAGCCAGACCCCCGCTTTGCGCAGTGCGCCCATTCGCCGCGCCCCTCCGTCCGCCGTGCGGCACGCGCCCCCGTGCCGTGTCGCTGTCACGCGCGTGAACACTCCAGGTGCCCACCGGACCGAGTCGGCAATCCCCCGACGCCGACGATCGCGACCGTCCGCGTCATGACCCCCGCCACCGGAATGGCCGACTCAAACAACACTGATGTAATTTGCTGTCTCCACGGTCAGGCTACCCCAGCGTGGAACGCATTCCGAGCAACGCGCTGCCGACCCGGACATGTGTCGCGCCGTGGGCGACCGCCGTTTCCAGATCCCCGCTCATGCCCGCGGAGAGCAGGACGGCCTGCGGATGGGCGGCCCGGAAGCCGGCGGCGATCCCGGCCAGCCGGGCGAAGGCCCGCTCCGGCTCCCAGCCGAGCGGGGCGACCGCCATCAGCCCGGCCAGCCGCAGCGAGCCGGCCGTGGCCACCCGGTCGGCCACCGCGCCCAGGCCCCGGTCCGGGTCGCCGTCATCCGGCAACGCCCCGCCGCGTACCGGGTCCGCGTCGATGCTGACCTGCACCAGTACGTCCAGCGGCCGGTCCCGGCCGGCGGCTGCTGCGGCGTCCAGGGCCGCCGCGAGCCGGACGCTGTCCACCGACTGCACGACGTCGGCGTAGCGCACCACCGACCGGCACTTGTTGCGCTGCAGCTGGCCGATGAAGTGCCACCGCAGGTCGACCCCGGCCGCCGCGACCTCGGCCGCCTTCGGCGCCGCCTCCTGGTCGCGGTTCTCCCCCACGTCGGTGACGCCCAGCTCGGCGAGGAGCAGGGCGTCACGGGCGGGGTACGTCTTGGTCACCGCGATCAGCGACACCTCGGCCGGATCCCGGCCGGCGGCCCGGCACGCGGCGGCCAACCGGGCGCGGGTACGGGTCAGTGCGGCGGCCAGCTCGGCGCGACGGGCCTGCTGTGGGACAGCGGCGTCCGCACCGCCGGGGTGGCCGGCCGTGGTGGTCTCCTCGCTCATCGGGTCGGCTCAGGATCCGTTCTTGAGGAAGTCGGGCACGTCGACGTCGTCGAAGAGCACCCGGCGCGGCGGCTGGGTGGGGGCCGGCGAGGGTGCCGAGTGGGGTGCGCTCTGCATGCCGGTCGACTGCTGGCTCACCGCCGGCTTGCGGGCCGGCTCGGCCGCCTTGTACGCCGGCGTGCCACCGTCGAAGCCGGCCGCGATCACGGTCACCCGCACCTCGTCACCGAGCGCGTCGTCGATCACCGCGCCGAAGATGATGTTGGCGTCCGGGTGGGCCGCGTCGGTGACCAGCTGTGCGGCGTCGTTGATCTCGAACAGGCCGAGGTCGGAGCCACCCGCGATGGAGAGCAGCACCCCCCGGGCACCGTCCATGCTCTGCTCCAGCAGCGGGCTGGAGATGGCCGCCTCGGCCGCCTCGACCGCGCGGTTCTCGCCCCGGGCGCTGCCGATGCCCATCAGGGCGCTACCGGCACCGCTCATCACGCTCTTGACGTCGGCGAAGTCCAGGTTGATCAGACCGGGGGTGGTGATCAGGTCGGTGATGCCCTGGACACCGGAGAGCAGCACCTGGTCGGCGGTCCGGAACGCGTCCATCATGCTGATACCCCGGTCGCCCAGGGCCAGCAGCCGGTCGTTCGGGATGACGATCAGCGTGTCGCACTGGTTGCGCAGCTCGTCTATCCCCGACTCGGCCTGCACCTGCCGCCGCTTCCCCTCGAAGGAGAACGGGCGGGTGACCACACCGATGGTCAACGCGCCGAGCTTGCGGGCGATGTTCGCCACCACCGGCGCGCCGCCGGTACCGGTACCACCACCCTCACCGCAGGTCACGAAGACCATGTCGGCGCCCTTGAGCACCTCCTCGATCTCGTCGCGGTGGTCCTCGGCGGCGTTCTTGCCCACGTCCGGGTTCGCTCCCGCGCCGAGGCCACGGGTCAGCTCCCGGCCGACGTCGAGCTTGACGTCGGCGTCACTCATCAGCAGCGCCTGCGCGTCGGTGTTGATCGCGATGAACTCGACGCCCTTGAGCCCAACCTCGATCATCCGGTTGACGGCGTTGACGCCGCCGCCACCGATGCCGACGACCTTGATGACCGCCAGGTAGTTGTGCGGAGGTGTCATCGGGGTCCTTCCCTTCGAGATTGGCGGCGCCGACCGGGTCCCGCTCGGCCGGTCGACATCCACTTACAGCCAGGAGGGTGAAGGTTAACCCTCACCCTCTACTAGAGGCTTACAGTTATGTCAACCACTGATCCTCTCGGGGCAACGTAAGCGGCTCCACGCCACCAGCCAAGGACCGCCCCCGGCGTGTCGCCGCACCCGGAGAAACCCGGAGGGCGTACCGGTACCCCGCCGGGGCACGGCCCACACCAGCCGCGTCGGCACCGCCCCCAACCGGCCACAACGGTCCGGTCCGCAGCGGACCGTCCAATGCCGACGACCGGTACAGCCGGTCAGCGGAAGGTCACCACGTCCGGGGCACTGACATCAATGGTGTCGGCTTTCCGACCGAGTAGCGCGGTCGCCACCCGGGCCTTGGTCTCCCCCCGGGTGGCGTCGCCCCAGATCACTTTCCGGTCCCCCCGCAACCGCACGGTGATCCGCGCCAGCCCCTCCACGGTCACGTCCACCAGTTGCTCCCGAAGCTGCGGCGTCAACGCGGCCAGCACGTCGAGCGCGGCCCGGGTCCCCGGGTCACCCCGACCCGGCGTCGCCACCCGGGCCACCGGCAACCCCGGCGGAGGCTCCGCGAGGTCCCGGAACACCACACCGGAGGCGTCGATCACCGCGAACCGGCCGCTACGGGGTACCACCGCCACGGGCGTCCGCTCCACCACCTCGACCAGCAGCCGGTCCGGCCACTGCCGGGACACCGTGGCCCGCTCGACCGGGGGCAGCGCGCCGATCCGGTCCGCCACGTCGGCCAGGTCCACCTGGGCCAGCGGCAGCCCGTCCGGAACCGCCGCCGCGTCCCGCACCTGCACGGCGGTCACCAGGTCGTTGCCGGTCACCCGCACCTCGCGGACGCCGAACAGGCCGGTGCCGAGCAGCGTCCAGGCGACCAGCCCGGCCAACCCGACGACCCCGGCGACGACCGCCCAGGGCAACGCGGCCCGCATCCGGCGCTGCCGCGCCCGACGCATGAACCGGCGGGTGGACGGCGGCACGGCGTCACTGCCGGCCCGGACCAGCTGCCACCGGCGCGCCGGAACCCGTCGGGACACGGGGTCGGCGCCGGCCGTCCGGCCCCGCGAGGGCCCGGGGCTCATCCGGCCGTGGGCGCCGCGCCGTCCCCCGGGCCCGGCGAGGCCGGACCGGCCGCACGGCGCAGCAACGCATCGAGAAGTTCGTCGCCCATCAGCGAGATGGGCGGGGCCCCCATGGTCACCACCACGTCACCCGGCCGCGCCCGGCGCAGCACCTCCGCCGGAACCGCCTCCCAGGACTCCACGAACACCTTCTGCTCCCCGGGCAGGTCGATCGCCGCGGTCAGGGCGACCCCGCCCTCACCGGGCTGGCGTGCCTCGCCCGGGCCGAACACCTCCATCACCACCGCCTCGTCGGCCAGCGCCAACGCCTCGGCCAACTCCTGCTGGAGGTCACGGGTCCGGTAGAGCCGGTACGGCTGGAAGACCACGATCAGGCGACCGTCCCCGGCCACCTCGCGCATGGTGCGCAACGCGGCGGTGATGGAGGTCGGGTGGTACGCGTACTCGTCGTACACCAGGACGCCGTCGGCGGTGCCCTTGCGCTCGAAACGGCGCCGGACCCCGGGGAACGCGGCCAGCGCCGCGGTGATCGCCTCCAGCGGCAACCCGAGCTGGTACGCGGTCAGCACCGCCGCCGCGCTGTTCAGCCCCAGGTGCCGGCCCGGCGTGGGCAGCCGGATCTCGCCCAGCGACTCGCCCTGCACGGCGGCCAGGTACCGGACCCCGTGGGCGGAGGAACTGACGTCACTCAGCCGCAGGTCCGCGTCGGCCGACTCGCCGTAGGTGAAGACCCGGCGGCCCTCGGCGCGCAGCACCTCGGCCAGGTGCCGGGTACCCGGATCGTCGGCACAGGTCACCACGAAGCCCTCCGGGTCGGTGAGCCGGGCGAAGTCGGCGAAGGCCGCCGCCAGCCCGGCGTAGTCGCCGTAGGTGTTGAGGTGGTCCGCCTCGATGTTCGTGATCACCGAAACGAACGGCCGGTAGATCAGGAACGACCGGTCGCTCTCGTCGGCCTCCACCACGAAGTACTCGCCGGTACCGTGGTGCGCCCCGGAGCCCACCTCGGAGATCTCCCCGCCGATGACGAACGACGGGTCCTGCCCGGCCCGCTGGAAGACGAGCGTCATCATCGACGTGGTGGTGGTCTTGCCGTGCGTACCGGCGATGGCGATCGCCCGCCGACCGGTCATCGCCGCCGCCAGCGCCTCCGACCGGTGCAGCACCCGCAGCCCCCGGCGGCGGGCCTCGACCAGCTCGATGTGGTCGGCCGGGATCGCGGTCGAGTAGACCACGGTGTCGACCCCGTCGAGGTTGGTCGTGTCGTGGGTCATGTGGATCCGGCCGCCCAGCGCCCGCAGGCCCACCAGCGACGGCCACTCCCGCAGCTCACTGCCGGAGACCGGGATCCCCCGGGTCAGCAGCAGTCGGGCCAGGCCGCTCATGCCGACCCCACCCACCCCGATCAGGTGAACCGTACCCAGGTCCTCCGCGGTGAGCGTGCCGGCCGGGCTGAACTGTGCGGTGTTCATAGGGAGAACCTTTCCATAACGGCCGACCGCCGCACCGGGCTACCCGTCCGTTCCGCGACCACCACCGCCGGGCAGACCACTGCGCTCACCGGCCGACCGCCTCGTGGACGAAGGCGAGCAACGCCTCGTCCCCGTCCCGCCGGCCGTACCCGGCGGCGGCCGCCCCCATCGCGGCCAGCCGCTGCGGGTCGCGGATCAGCGGGACGACGTGCCGTTCCAGCCAGGCCGGGTCGAGTTCGGCGTCGTCGACCAGCAGTCCACCACCGGCCTGCACCACGGGCAGCGCGTTGCGCTGCTGCTCCTGGTTGCTGTGCGGGTACGGCACGTAGACCGTGGGCAGCCCGATGGCGGCCACCTCGGCGCAGGTCATCGCCCCGCCCCGGGCCAGCATCAGGTCGGCGGCGGCGTAGCCGAGTTCCATCTCCGACAGGTACGGCAGGGTGACGTACGGGACCGGCAGGTCCGCCGGGACCGGTACCGGCTCGTTGCGGGCCCCCATGACGTGCAGGACCTGCACCCCGGCCCCGGCCAGCCGGGCGGCGGCCCCGGCGACCGCCTGGTTGATCGACCGGGCGCCCTGCGAACCACCGGCCACGAAGAGGGTGGGCAGGTCCGGGCGGAGCCCGAAGTGTTCCCGGGCGGTGGCCCGCCGGGCCGCCCGGTCCAGGGTGGCGATCCCCCGACGCAGCGGTACCCCGACCACCCGGGCGTGCCGCAGCGACTCGGCCTGGACCGGCTGGTGCGGGAAACCCACCGCCACGTGTTTCGTCAGTTTCGTGCCGAGCCGGTTGGCGACGCCCGGCGGGACGTTCACCTCGTGTACGACGATCGGCAGTTCCCGACGCCACGCGGCCAGGTAGGCGGGGACCGAGACGTACCCGCCGAAGCCGACCACCACCTCGGCGACCACCTCGTCGAGCACCCGGCCGGCGGCGCGGGCGGCCCGCCACATCCGACCGGGTGTCCGGACGAGGTCCAGGTTGAGCGAGCGGGGCAGTTGGTGGGCGGGGATCGGCCGCAGGTCGTACCCGTGCGGCGGGACGAGGTCGTTCTCCAGGCCCCGGGGGGTACCGACGCAGGTGATCCGGACCGACGGGTCGTGCCGGCGCAGGCAGTCCGCGAACGCCAGCAACGGGTAGACGTGCCCCCCGGTACCGCCGCCGGCCAGGACCACCGACCGCAGCGGACCCATCAGCGTCTCCTCTCGCTCGCCGGCCCGGACCGGCTCCGGGGCACCCGGGGCGGGGGTACCCCGTCGGCGCGACGCGACGCCTCCCGGTTCGTGGCCCGGTCCCGGGTCGCCGGGGACTCCCGGCCGGCCCGGTCCCGTGGCTCCGCCCGGTCCCGGGTCGACGCCGTCCGGTCCCGGCCGGTGGTCGCCCGGTCGCCGGCAGCGGGCGGCGGTGCCGTCCGCCGGCCGGGCAGCGGCGGCAGGGGGGCCCAGAGCAGCCGGACCCAGCGGGCCGGCGGGCGCGCGTGCAGCGCCCGCGCCGCATCGGGTTCGGCCCGGGCGAACGAGGCGAGCATGCCGATCGCGGCCATCGTGACCACCAGCGCGCTACCGCCGTCGGAGATGAACGGCAGGGGCAGCCCGGTGATGGGCAGCAGCCCGACCACCCCACCGATGTTGATCACGGTCTGGCTGACCAGCCAGGTGGTCACCGCTGCGGCGGCGAGCCGCCGGAACGGGTCGGCCACCCGCCGGGCGATCCGGAGTCCGGTGTACGCGAGCACGGCGAAGAGGGCGAGCACCACCGCGCAGCCGACCACGCCCAACTCCTCGGCGAGCACCGCGAAGATGAAGTCGTTGCCGGCGGCCGGCAGCCAGTCCCACTTGGCGCTGCTCTTGCCCAGTCCCACCCCGAACCAGCCACCGTTGTCGATGGCGTACCGGGCCTGGGCGAGCTGGTAGCAGTCGCCGATGTTGCACTCCTCCGGCGGCGGCGGGTTGATGAACGTGGTCAACCGGGCCAGCCGGTAGTTCTCCTCGCCCTTCTCGCCCGAACCGGCGCCGAGCGAGGCGACCGCGACCAGCAGGCCGATGCCGAGCAGGCCCAGCGCCGACAGGGCCGCGAAGATCCGCAGCCGGACCCCGGCCGCCCAGAGCAGGCCGACCACCAGGGCCAGCAGACAGAGCATCGTACCGAGGTCGTTGTAGCCGACCAGGACGAAGAGCAGCCCCACCGCCGGGAAGAGCGGGGTGGCCAGTTCCCGCCACCAGCCCAGCTCGGCGCCCTTGCGGGCGATCACGTCGGCACCCCACAGCACCAGGGCGAACTTGGCCAGCTCACTGGGCTGCAACTGGATCGGGCCGATGTAGAGCCAGAGCAGCCGGGCCTCGACCGGGCCGATCTTCGCGACCTCCAGGTCCCGCAGCGAGGCCCAGGCGAGCAGGACGTTGAGGATCAGCAGCAGCACCACGGAGAGGCCGAGCAGCGGCCGGCCGAGCACCCGGTAGGTGCGGGCGGGCAGCCGCTGGCAGGCCCAGAACGCGACCAGGCCGACGACCGCGAAGACGGCCTGCTTGCTGAAGTCCGCGTAGGCGTTGCCGTTCTCGGCGTACGCCTTGACGCTGGTGGCCGAGAAGACCATGGCCAGCCCGATCACCAACAGCAGCCCGGCACTGGAGATCAGCAGGTAGTAGGAGGCGAGCGGGCGGGCCAGCAGGCCACGCAACGCGGCCAGCCACCCGGCCGCCGCCGCCAGGCCGGATGGTGCCGCCGCACCGGGCCCGTCCGCGCCGGCCGGTTGCTCCGTGGTGCGTCCGCCGCCGGACGGCCGGAGCGGGTACTCGCGCGTCGTGCCCGTTCTGTCGTGTCCCTCCCCCATGCGCCCATCATCACCGGTACCGCCCGTCGGTGGGGACAGGCGCCCGACCTGCGGCGTGTCGCCCCGGATGCGCGGAAGGACCCCTGCCCGCCCATTTCGGCGCTGGCAGGGGCCCTCCGGTCTCGTGCGGGTCGCCCGGTGTCGCGGCTCGTCAGCTGACGTTGGCGAGGAACTCGCTGTAGAACAGGCCGAGGGCGATGGCCACCCCGATCCCGGCGATGATCCAGAAGCGGACCACGATGTTGACCTCGCTCCACCCGGCCAACTCGAAGTGGTGCTGCAACGGTGACATCCGGAAGACCCGCTTACCGGTGGTGCGGAACGAGATGATCTGGATGACCACCGACATGGTGATGATGACGAACAGCCCGCCGATGATCGGCAGCAGCAGGACGGTCCGGGTGGACATCGCCATGCCGGCGATCAGGCCACCCAGCCCCAGGGCACCGGTGTCGCCCATGAAGATCCGGGCCGGTGAGGTGTTCCACCAGAGGAAGCCAACGCAGGCTCCGGCCGCCGCGCCGGCGATCAGGGCGATCTCCAGCGGGTCGCGGACCGAGTAGCAGTACTTCTCGGTGTAGTTGGGGTCGGCGCACCAGTGCCGGTACTGCCAGAACGCGATCAGGGCGTACGCGGCGAGCACCATCACCGAGGCGCCGGTGGCGAGGCCGTCCAGACCGTCGGTCAAGTTCACGCCGTTGGTCGCCGCCATCACCACGAAGATGAAGATGACGACGGAGGCGACCTTGCCGACCTGCAGCGCGTCGATGTCCCGGATGAAGGAGAGGGTGGTGCTGCCGACCGTCTCGACGTTGGTGGCCGCCCCCGAGGCGTCGACCATGCTGCTCGGGAAGTAGAGCGCGATCACCCCGAAGACCGCGCCGACCAGGATCTGGCCGAACAGCTTGCCCCGCTTGTTGAGACCGGCGCTGTTGCGCTTGCGGACCTTCAGGAAGTCGTCGATGAAGCCGACCGCGCCGGAGAAGACCATCAACCCGAGCAGGACCAGTGCGGTGATGGTCGGCTCGACCTGGGCGATCTGCTGGTCCGGCAGGGTGGTCAGGGCGAGGTGACCGGCGACGTACGCGATCACCGTGGCGATGATGAACACCACGCCCCCCATGGTGGGGGTGCCCTTCTTGCCCTGGTGCATCGCCGGGCCCTCGGCCCGGATCGGCTGTCCGGCCTTGAGCCGGGTGAAGACCCTGATGGCGATCGGGGTGCAGAACAGGGAGATCAGGAACGCCACCCCGACGGCGACGATGACCGCCCTCACGCCGGCGCCACCCCTGCGTCGGTCCCTGCGGCGCCGTCGGCGCGCAGTGCGTCGGCGACCTCCCAGGTGCGGTAGCGGGAGCCCTTGACCAGGACGACATCGCCCGGTCGTAGCTCGCTCCGCAGTATCCCGACGGCTGCCGCCTGATCGGTAACCAGCACCGACTCTCCTCCCCAGTCCTGTACCGCTGTCGCGCCCTGATGGATGGACGCGGCCGGCTCGCCCACCACGAGCAGCCGGTCGACGCCGAGGTCGGCCGCGAGCCGGCCCACCTCGGCATGCCCGTCGGATTCGTACGGGCCGAGTTCGGCCATGTAGCCGAGGACCGCCACGGTCCGGCGGCCCTGCCCCATGCCGGCCAGGGCGCGCAGCGCCACGGCCATCGACGCGGGGTTCGCGTTGTACGAGTCGTCGATCACCGTGACGCCGTCCGGCCGGTCGTACACGTCCATCCGGCGGGTGGAGACCAGGCCCAGCTCACCGAGGGCCGCCGCCAGGCCGGCCAGGGGCATGCCGACCTCCCGGGCCACCGCGGCGGCGGCCAGCGAGTTGGACACCTGGTGCCGACCGGTCAGGGCGAGCCGCACCGGCGCGCTGCCCTCCGGGGTGACCAGGGTGTACGACGGCCGTCCGCGCTCGTCCAGGGTGACGTCGACGGCCCGCACCTCGGCGTCGGCCGCCTCGCCGAACCGGACCACCCGGGCCCCGGTACGGGCCGCCATGGCGGACACCCGGGGGTCGTCGGCGTTGAGCACGGCCAGCCCGTCGGCGGGCAGCCCCTCCACCAGTTCGCCCTTCGCCTCGGCGATGGCGTCGGCCGAGCCGAACTCGCCGATGTGCGCCACCCCGACGTTGAGCACCACCGCGATCCGGGGCGGTACCACCTCGCAGAGGTAGCGGATGTGGCCGCGCCCCCGGGCGCCCTTCTCCAGCACCAGGAAGCGGGTGTCCGGACCGGCCTGCAACGCCGTCCAGGGGTGCCCCAGCTCGTTGTTGAACGACCCGGGCGGGGCCACCGTGGGACCGAGCCGGACCAGCAGTTGGGCGATCATGTCCTTGGTGCTGGTCTTGCCGGAGGAACCGGTCAGACCAACCACGGTCAGTCCGGGCAGCCGGTCGACCACCGCGCGGGCCAGCCGCCCCAGCGCGGTCAACGCGTCGTCGACGAGCACCATCGGCACCCCCGGTACCTCCCGGGTGCCGAGTACGGCGACCGCGCCGGCGGCCACCGCCGCGGCGGCGTAGTCGTGGCCGTCGACCTTCTCCCCGGGGAACGCCACGAAGAGCGACCCCGGGCCGACCTTGCGGGAGTCGAACTCCACGGCCGAGGTGACCGCCGCGGTCGGGTCGGCCGCGACCAGCCGGCCGTGTACCGCGTCCGCCACCCCGGCCAGGCTCATCTCGATCATGACCGCTCCACCAGATGTCCGAACCGACTGGTCAACGCGGCACCCAACTCCACCTTGTCGTCGAAGGGGTGCATCTCGCCACCGATCTCCTGACCGCGTTCGTGTCCCTTGCCGAGCACCGCGATCACGTCGCCCGGCTCGGCCAGCCGGACCGCCTCGTCGATCGCCGCCCGCCGGCCGGCGACCTCCAGGATCCGGGCCCGCCCGCCGGCGGCCTGCGCACCGGCCCGCACCTCGGCCCGGATCGCCGCCGGGTCCTCGGTACGCGGGTTGTCGTCGGTGATCAGCAGCAGGTCGGCGCCCCGGGCGGCGGCGGCCCCCATCACCGGACGTTTACCCCGGTCGCGGTCGCCTCCGGCACCGAGGACGCAGATCAGCCGGCCGCCGCCGCCCGGTTCCCGGAGGGCGGCCAGGGCGGCCACGATCGCGTCCGGCTTGTGCGCGTAGTCGACCACCCCGCGCACCGGCCCGGGGGCGTCGACGAGTTCCAGCCGACCCGGCACGCCCGGACAGGCGGCCACCCCGGCCGCCGCGGTCTCCGGGTCGACCCCGGTGGCCACCAGGCTGGCGATGGCGAGCAGTGCGTTGGCCACGTTGTGCCGGCCGGGCAGACCGACCCCGGCGGCGACGACGATGCCGTCCGGCCCGTACGCGGTGAACCGCTGGGCGTAACCGGCGTCGTGCACGTCGGCGGCCCACCAGGTCGCGGTGGGGTCACCGGCGGCGGAGTAGCTGACCGTGTCCGGCTTGTAGAGCGGGCGCAGCGCCGGATCGTCGTGGTTGAGCACCTCGACCGCGCACCGGCCGTCGAAGAGCTGGGCCTTCGCGGCGAAGTAGTCGGCCACGTCGGCGTGGAAGTCGAGGTGGTCGGAACCGAAGTTGGTGTAGCCGCCGACCGCGAACCGCACCCCGCCGACCCGCCCCATGGCCAGCGCGTGGCTGGACACCTCCATCACCACCGAGGTCACCCCCTGCTCACGCGCGGCGGCCAGCATGGCGTGCAGGTCGGTGGCCTCCGGGGTGGTGCGGACGCTGTCCACCCGCAGGTCGCCGAGGCGGGTCTCCACGGTGCCGATCAGGCCGGTGACGTGCCCGGCGGCGCGCAGCCCCGACTCGATGAGGTAGGCGGTCGAGGTCTTCCCGGCGGTGCCGGTCACCCCGATCATGGTCAGCTCGCGGCTGGGCTCGCCGTAGACGGCGGCGGCGACCGTACCGAGCACCGCCCGGGGGTCGGTCACCACGAGGGCGGGCAGCCCGGCCGTCGCGGCGGCCCCGACACCGGCCGGGTCGGTGAGCACCGCCACCGCACCGGCGGCCCGGGCCGCCGGGACGAACTCGGCGCCGTGCCGACGGGCGCCGGGCAGGGCCGCGTAGAGGTCACCGGGTCGCACCTCGCCGCTGGCGTGGGTCACCCCGGTCACCGTCAGGTCCGCAGCGCCGGCCGGGGCCGCGACCGTGAGCCGCGCGGCGAGATCGCCGACCCGGACAGGAGGGACGGTACGGGGACGAGGATTGCCGGACACGGCGTCAGACCCTACCCTCTCCGCCGGCCCCGACCGCACAGCCGCCCCGGTGGTTCGTCGCCACTCCCCGATGATGTCGTGCCGTACCTGCTCAGCGGGGATAGACGGTGAAGTTCGGGGCTTTCGTACCGCTACTCGGCGGCACCTTGTTGTGCCGGAGGGTGAAGCCCATCAGATCCTTGAAGACCGGGGCGGAGATGTCCCCACCGCCACCGCCGGGGGTGTGCGCGAAGACCGCCACCACGTACCGGGGATTGTCCGCCGGTGCCATGCCGATGAAGGACGCCACCTCACCGGGCACCTTCCGGCCGTTGACCAGGCGCCAGCCGGTACCGGTCTTGCCGGCCACCCGGTAGCCGGGGATGCGGGCCCGGAGCCCGGTGGCGTCCGGCACGGTGGTCACCGCCTCCAGGATGTGCCGGAGCGCGGCGGCGTTCTCCGGGCTGAGCACCGGACGGGTCACCGGGTCCGGGGCGGGGGTCCGTTTCCCGTCCGGGCCGATGGTGGCCCGCACCAGCCGGGGCTGCACGTAGGTGCCGTTGTTGGCGATGGTGGCGTAGACCATCGCCATCTGCAACGGGGTGGCGTCCACACTGTGCCCGATCGGCACCGACCCGCTCGACGAGCCGCTCCACTCGCCCGGCGGCAGCAGCCGGCCGGACGCCTCACCGGGCATCCCCACACCGGTCGGCTTACCCAGCCCGAACCGCTGCTGGTAGTCGTAGAGCCGCTCCTTGCCCAGCGCGTCGGCGATCCGGATGGTGCCGACGTTCGACGAGTACGCCATCATCCCGGGCAGGCTCATCCGCCGGCCGTCGGCCCGGTGGGTGTCGGAGAACGGGGTGTCGCCCTTGACGATGGTGTTCGCCACCGGGAAGACGGTGTCCGGCTTGATCACGCCCTCCTGGAGGGCCGCGCCGAAGGTGATCGCCTTGTGCACCGAGCCGGGGTCGACCACGAAACTGGTGGCCGCGTCCTCCCGGTCGGTCGGGTCGCTGGGGAACGGGTTCGCCGCGTTGTAGGTGGGGTGGCTGGCCTGGGCCAGCACCTCGCCGGTCTTGATGTCGACGACGATGGCGGCGCCGGTGCTGCCCCGCACCTCGGCCATCCGCTCGCTGAGGTAACGCTGCGCCTGGAACTGGAGGTCCCGGTCGACGGTGAGTTCCAGGGAGCTGCCCGGCTTGGCCGCCGTGGTGCGGCTGTACCCGCCGGGGATCGGCGCGTCGAGGTCACCCTGGCCGACCTCGAAGACCCGCTTGCCGGTCTCGCCGCGCAGCAGCTCGTCGTAGCGGGCCTCCAGCCCCTCCAGGCCGGCCATGTCCTGACTGGTGAAGCCGATCAGGTTGGCGGCCAGGTCACCGCCGGGTACCTCGCGGCGCTCGTCCCGGTCGGTGAAGATGCCGTGCAGGTCCAGCTTCTCGATCTGCTTGGCCTTCTCGATGCGTACCCCCCGGGCGAGGTACTCGAAACGGGAGGCGATGCCGTCGGCGCGTTTGCGCGGGGCCATCCGCTTGACCAGTTCCGAGCGGGGTACGCCGAGCAGCGGGGAGAGGATCTCCGCAGTCTTCTCCCGGTCCTTGACCAGGGTGGGGTCGGCGTAGACGTACCGGGCCTCGACGCTGTGCGCCAGCGGGGCCCCGGTCCGGTCGTAGATCGCACCCCGGGCGGCGGGCAGGTAGACCGTCCGCAGCCGGGTCTCCACCCCACCCCCGGCGTACGCCGGGGCGTCGACGACCTGGAGGAAGACCAGGCGGATCCCGATGGTGGCGAAGAGCGCCAGGACCAGCAGGGTACCCAGCCGCAGCCGCAGCCGGGGGTCGGCCAGCTTCGGCG
>NZ_WVUH01000093.1 GCF_017614955.1 Micromonospora echinofusca | reverse complement strand
ACCCCGACCCGCTGCTCCCAGCCCGCCACGGTGGCCGGCTCCCGGCCCTCCCGGAGCACCACGAGCAGTGCGGCCAGCCAGGCCGGAGCCGCCGGTGACCCGGTCACACCTCACCCGTCCCCACCCGACCGGCCGACCGGTCCATCCCGGCGAGCAGGTCGTCGACGTCGTCGTCGGTCAACATGTCGAAGTCGTCGGTGCCGGCCGTCCCGGTGCCCCGGGCCGCCCCGGCTCCGGTGCCGGCCACCGAAGCCGCCGCCGTCGCGCCGGTGCCCGTCGCGACCCCGGCAGCGGCCAGGGCGGCGGCGAGCCCGGCCATGGTCGGGTCGTCGAACAACGTCCGCACCGGCAGGTCGACCCCGTACGTCGACCAGATCCGGGCCATCAACTGGGTCGCCTTCACCGAGTGTCCACCCAGGGCGAAGAAGTTGTTCCGTACCCCGACCGGGCCGGGCAGGCCCAGCAGGTCGGCCACCAGCGCCACCAGCTCCCGCTCCAACGGGGTACGCGGCGCCACCGTCGCACCGTCCCCGTCGGCACCCCACCGGGGCTGCGGCAGGGCCCGCTCGTCCAGCTTGCCGCGCGACGTCCGGGGTACCTCGGCCAGCGCCACGAACGCCGACGGCACCATGTGGCCGGGCAGCACCCGGCTGACGTACTCGCGCAACCCGGCCGGCGGCCCGGCCGCACCGGACACCGGTACCACGTACCCGACCAGCCGGGCGCCGTCGTGGTCCGGCCCGGTCGACGTCACCACCACCGCGTCGCGTACCTCCGGATGGTCGCGCAGCACCGCCTCGACCTCACCGGTCTCCACCCGGAAACCGCGCACCTTCACCTGCCGGTCGGCCCGGCCGAGCGGTTCGATCCGCCCGTTCGGCAGCCACCGGCCCAGGTCACCGCTGCGGTAGAGCCGACCCCCGGGGGTGAACGGGTCGGGCAGGAACCGCTCGCCGGTCAGCCCGGGCGCGCCGGCGTAGCCCCGGCCGAGCCCCGCGCCGCCGAGACAGATCTCGCCGACCACGCCCGGCGGTACCGGCCGCAGCCACCGGTCGAGCAGGTAGACCCGGGTACCGGCGATGGCCGGACCGATGTCCAGCGGCCCCGGTCCCGGGGCGACCTCGGCGCCGGTGGAGTACACGGTCGTCTCGGTCGGGCCGTAGAGGTTCCACAGCTGCACGCCCGGGGCGAGCAGGGCGTCGGCGAGGGACCGGGGCAGCGCCTCCCCGCCGCTGAGCCGCAGCCGCACCCCGTCCGGTACCCCGCCGGCCGCGACCAGCATCCGCCAGGTGGTCGGCGTCGCCTGGAGCATCGTCGCCGCCGTGGTGGTGAGCAGCCGGCGCAGCCGGTTGCCGTCGATCACGTCGTCCTCCCCGGCGACCACCACCGGTGCCCCGCGCCACAGCGGCAGCAGCAGGTCGAGCAGGGCGATGTCGAACGCGAACGGGCTCACCGAGACGACCCGGTCGTCCGGTCCGAGCGGCACCAGCTCCCGGAACGCGTGCAGCAGGTGCGCGACCGCACCCTGGGTGACGGTGACCGCCTTCGGGCGGCCGGTCGAGCCGGAGGTGAACAGCACGTACGCCGCCGCCGACGGCGGCACCTCGCGGACCGGCGGCACCGCCACCGGGCCCGGGTCGGCCGTCCCGTGCACACCGGCCAGGTCGTCGGTACCGGCCAGGTCGAGGACGGTCGACGAGGCGTCCAGTTCGGCCCGCAGCGGTGCCGGGATCGCGGTCCGGTCGGTGACGACGACCCGCACCCCGGCATCGGCGAGCATGCCGCGCAGCCGCTGCGGCGGGTGGGTCGGGTCCAGGGGCAGGTACGCCGCCCCGAGCCGCCACACGCCGAGCAGCGCGGGCAGCACCCGGGCGCCCCGGGGCAGCACGATCCCCACGGTGTCCTGGACCCGTACGCCCGCATCGAGCAGCCCGGCGGCGATCCGGTCGGTGAGGGCGCGCAGCCGGGTACCGGTCAGGGCGCCGTCCGGGCCCTCGATCACCACCCGGTCCCCGGCGTCGATCCCGGACACCAGTGCGGTCGCGGTGCTGCCCGGCGGCGGACCGGACGGGGTGCCGGACGCCGGCCACACCCGGGTGACCAGGTCCCGGGTGGCCGGGGAGAGGATGTCCACCTCGGACACCCGGAGCTGCGGACCGGTCGCCAGCGCGGTCAGGACCGCCCCCAGGGCGTCGGCGAACCGTTCCGCACCGGCCGGGGTGAACAGGTCGGTCAGGTACCGCAGCCGCACGGTCAGTTCGTCCGGGCCGGCGACGGCCGCCAGTTCCAGTTCGAACTTGCCGGTGCCGTTGTGCACCAGCTCCGGCCGCCAGCGCAGATCCCCCCGGTCCAGCACCGGTAGCGCGTCGTCGACCGTGCACATCACCTGGAGCAGCGGTGACCGGGACGGGTGCCGTTCGGGCCGGCACAGTTCGACCACCCGCGCGAACGGCAGGTCCTGGTGGGCCTGGGCGCGGGCGGTGGTGGTGTGCAGCCGGTCGACGAGCTGCCCGAGCGTCGGGTCGTCGGTCAGCTCCGCCCGGATCGCGACGGTGTTGGCGAACAGGCCCAACATCCGCTCGGTCTCGGGCCGGGTACGCCCCGCCACGGGTACCCCGATCAGCAGCTCGTCGGTGCCGCTGAGCCGGGACAGCAGCGCGGCGTACGCCGCCAGCAGCACGGCGAACAGGGTGCTGCCCCGGCTGGCGGCCAGCTGGCGCAGGGCCCCGGCCAGCGTGGCGTCGACGGGTACCGCCACCTCGGCGGCGTCCGGACCGAGCCGGGCCGGGTAGGGGTGGTCGACCGGCAGGGCCACCTCCGGTGGCGCGCCGGCCAGCTCGGTCGGCCAGAACCGTTCGGCTTCCGCGTACCCGCCCGCGTCGGTGTGCTCCCGCTCCCACAGGGCGTAGTCGGCGTACTGGAGTTCCGGCTCCGCCGGGTCGACCGGGCGGCCGGCGCGCAGGGCGGCGTAGTCGGCGGCGAGTTCGTCGAAGAGCAGCCGGAACGACCAGCCGTCGGCGACGGCGTGGTGTGCCACCAGGGACAGCACGTGCCGGTCCGGGGCCAGCCGCAGCAGCCGGGCCCGCACCAGCGGGCCCCGGTCCAGCGGCAGGGGGATGCGGGCGTGTTCCCGGATCGCCGCGCGGGCCGCCGTCTCCCGCTCCGCCGCCGGCAGATGGGTCAGCGGGACGGCCACCAGGTCGTCGGGGCGGATGTCGTCGTCGATCACCTGGATCGGCAGGCCGCCGTTGGCCCGGAAGGTGGTGCGCAGCACCTCGTGCCGGGCCACCACCGCCGCCCACGCGCCGCCGAGCGCCACCGGGTCCAGCGGCCCGTCCAGCCACACCGCGAATCCGATGTGGTACGTGACCTGACCCGGATCGAGCTGGTCGAGCAGCCACATCCGCCGCTGCGCGGCCGACGCCGGAAACTCGAACACCGCCATGTCAGCTCCCCTGCCCGTCGACCGCGACGATCCGTAGTTCGGCGGTGTACCGGCCGTCCGGACCGGTCAGCCACGCCTGGTCCGGGGTCGGCAGCATCTCCACCACGCTGACCACCGCGCCGTCGCCGGAGTGCCGGCGGGCCCGCCGCACCGACCGGGCCACCAGGTCGATCGAGGCGAGACTGGTCAGATCGGCGTGCACCGGTTTGCGTTCCCCCGCGCAGCGCAGGAACACGTGCCGGGGCAGGCCGTGGGTGGCCGCCCAGGCCCGCGCCTGCCGGTACCGGCGGGCCTCGTCCGGGGTACCGGCGAAGTCGAGGTCGGCGGCGGTGAACGTCCACGACTCCCGGCTGACCACGAGCTGGTCGACGGTCACCCGGGGGTGGTGTGCCGCCGGGGGCAGGATGCGGAAGAGCTGGGACAGTCCGGCCCCGACGATGTCGCCCAGGACGTGCATCAGCGCCACGTCGAGCCGGCCGTCCCGGGACCGGACCCGCAGCCCGGTGGGGGAGTCGATCAGGTCGCAGCCGCCGATGGGCAGGCTCCGCCGCCGGTCGTGTCCGAACGAGTCGTGCGCGTACACCAGCCGGATGTCCTCGGGCCCGGTGAGCCCGTTGCTCTGCCGGGTCGGTACGCCGCCCTCCTGGCCGGTCTCGGCCGGGTAGACGGCCCCGCCGCCGACGTCCCGGGTCATCGCGGCGCGCAGTGCCGCCACCTCCGGGTGGTAGGCCACCCAGGTGGCGTAGCGCAGCGTGTTCACCCCCGGGTGCAGCTCACCGAGCACCCACTCGTCGCCGGCCCGCATCAGGTCGGGGCTGTGCTGCACGGCGGTCGGCCACCCGGGGCGCCCCGGCGGGAACGCGGTGGCCACTGCGGGCGCCAGGTCCGCCGCCGCGAGCCGGACCCGCCGCCGGCCCGGCGGCAGCGTCAGCACGTCGGCCCAGCGCCGGTGCAGCGCGGCGGTCAGCAACTCGGTCAGCTTGGCCGGCGGGTGGAACAGCGCCTCCCCGGCGAGCAGCCAGAAGTCGGCGAGCGGAACCACCTCGGTGCCCAGTTCGGCGGCCCGACGGCGGTAGATCCCGGTGAACAGCCGCTGGTAGAGCGTGGCGCCGGCGGCGGTGAACCAGCGGGCGCTGTCCAGCACCAGGCCGAGCGCGTCGCCGATGCCGGCCAGTTCCGCCTCGCCGATGTGGACCGTGCCGGCCCGCAGGCACTCCTCGTAGACCGGGGTACGCCCGGCGTACATCGTGCCGGCGCGGCGGCTGGCCGGGATGCCGGCCAGCCGGGTGAACGTCGACTCCAGTTCGGCCATCGCCCCGGTCAGCCGGTGCGGATCGCCGGCCGCCGCCGCGAGCGCGTCCCGGGCGGCGCAGAGTTCGTCGAGGGCGGCGAGCGCCGGCCCGCGTACGGCGGGGTCGGTGACCCGGTCCAGCCGGGCCCGCATGGTCCGCTCCGGTCGGGTGTCGTGCGGCGCCACCTCGGGCTGCCAGGCGATCCGGCCGGCCGTGGCCAGGTTCGCCAGTACCCGGTGCACCTCGCCGACCGACCGCAGCCCGGAGTCGGGGTCGGCCAGGACGGTCCCGGCGACCGTGTTCGCGTCGCGGACCCCGTCGCAGGCCCGCAGCACGGCCGCCTCGATGCTGCTCAGCGTCACCGGTGGGGCGAGCGGTACCCGCAGCGTCGCCCCGGCCAGGTCCACGAACGGCATCAGCCGGGGTACCAGCCAGGGGCGCAACCGGGCCGTGTGCGGTGCCAGCACCGCGGTGACCGCCCAGCCCTCCAGGTAGACGGTCCGTCCGGCGAGCAGCGCCGGAGGGGCAGCAGGGTCGATCCGGGTGCCGGTACCCGGCTCGAAACGCGCCCAACCGACCGGGCCGAAGAAGCCGATGGTGTCGTTCTTCGCGCAGTACCGCTGGAGGTAGCTGGTGACCAGCGCCTCGTGCTGGCGGTGTTTGGTGTTGCGGGTCGGTGCCCCGGTGCCGCGCCGCAGCAGCGCGTCGATCCCGGTGTGCAGGGCGTGCGGGTTCTGCCAGGCGACCGCCTCCCGGAACCGGGGGTCGGCCGCCACCGCGTGCAACGCGGTCGTGAGCCGGTGCACCGCCGCCGGGAAGCCGGCCGCGTACGCCGCCTCGGCGTCGGCGGTGCCGGCTGGGTCACCGGCGGCCTGCGCGGCGACCACCCGGTCGGCGATCGTGGCGATCTCCGGGTCGCCGAGCGCGGCGAGCAGGTCGACCGGGAACCCGGCGCCCCGCAGGCAGACCGTCCGCCACAGGGCCCAGCCCCGGCCCAGCCGGACCAGGTCCGCCGGCAGCTCGGGACCGGTCCGCAGCGCCACCCGGTCCCGCCGGCGCAGCGCCGGCCGGGTGTCGGTACGCCCGGCTGCGGCGGTGACCGCCGCCGCCGTCGCGGCCAGGGTCGGTGCCCGGTAGAAGTCGCCCACTCCCAGCTCCACGCCGAACGTCTCGCGTACCCGGAACATCAACCGGGTGACCAGCAGGGAGTTGCCGCCGAGGGCGAAGAAGCCGGTGTCCCGTCCCAGGTCGGCGGGGGCCCGGTCACCGGGCAGCAGCCGGCACCACAGCTCGGCCAGCCGGTACTCGGTCGGCGTGGCCGGTCCGGCGACGTCCGGTGCCCGGTCCGGGGCGGCGGGCGCCGGCAGGGCGGCCCGGTCGACCTTCCCGTTCCCGGTCAGCGGCAACCGGTCGAGGACGGTGAAGCCGGCCGGCACCAGGTAGGGCGGCAACCGGTCGGCGGCGAACTCCCGCAGCCCGTCCGGGGTCGGCCGGGCACCCGCGACCGGTACGACGTAGCCCAGCAGGTGGCGGTCCGGTCCGTCGCCCCGGACGCACACCACGGCGGTGGCCACCTCCGGGTGCGCCCGCAGGGCCGCCTCGACCTCACCCGGCTCGACCCGGAAGCCCCGGATCTTCACCTGGTCGTCGAGCCGGCCGAGGAACTCCAGCACCCCGTCGGCGCGCCAGCGGACCAGGTCCCCGGTGCGGTACAGCCGTCCACCCGGTACCGCCGGGTCGGGTACGAACGCCCGCGCGGTCGCCGCCGGGTTGCCGAGGTACCCCCGGGCCAGCCCGTCGCCGCCGGTGTACAACTCGCCCGCCACGCCGACCGGTACCGGCCGGCCGGCCCGGTCGAGCACGTGCGCGGTGGTGTGCGGCACGGGACGGCCGATCGGTACCCGGTCACCGGCCGGGCCGGTTCCGCCCAGCACCTGGCAGCTGGTCATCGTGGTGTTCTCGGTCGGCCCGTACGCGTTCACCACCGGCCGCCCGGCACGGGCGGACAGCACCGCCCGGACCGCCCCGGGATCGATCACGTCCCCGCCGGTGAGGAGCTGCCGGACGGACGCCAGCGCCGACACGTCCTCCTCGGCGAGCTGGTGGAACAACCCGGCGGTGAGGAACGCGACGGTGACCCGGCCGCTGCGCAGCAGCGCGGCCAGCGTGCCGAGGTCCACCGGGTCCGGTGGCGCGACCACCGCCGTGGCCCCGGTCAGCAGCGCACCCCAGATCTCCCAGGTGGAGGCGTCGAACGCGGTCGGGGCGAACTGGAGGACCCGCTCACCCGGGCCGAGGGTGGCGAAGTCCGGGCCGGCGACCAGCCGGATCACCCCCCGGTGGGTGATGGCGGCCCCCTTGGGTGCCCCGGTCGAGCCCGAGGTGTACATGACGTAGGCGAGCTGCAACGGATGGACCCGCGCCGGTGGCGGGCCGGCGGGCAGCGGATCTTTCGACGGCGGCTCCTCGACGTCGAGGACCTGGACCGTGCCCAGGTCGGGCCGGCCGGCGGCGGTCGCGGCGGTGGTCAGCAGCAGCCGGGCTCCGCTGTCGGCGAGCAGGGCGGCGATCCGGGCCGGCGGGGCCGCCGGATCCACCGGCAGGTACGCGCCACCGGCCTTGAGCACGGCCAGCAGGGTGCGGACCAGCGGTTCACCCCGGGGGAGCAGCACCCCGACGGGGGCCTCCGGGGTGACCCCGTACCCGCACAGGACCCGGGCCAGCCGGTCGCTGTCCCGGTCCAGTTCGGCGTAGCTGACCCGACGGTCGGCGACGAGCAGCGCGGTGGCGTCCGGGTCGGCGGCGACCCGGGCCGCGAACACCTCGGGAATGGACTGCTCGCGCGGGTACGGCCCACCGGTGGCGTTCCACCGGTCCCGCAGGGTGGCCTCCGGGGACGCGCCGAGGTCCAGCTCGGACAGGAGGGCGTCCGGCCGGTCCGCCAGCTCCCGCAGGGTGTACCGGAGCTGGGCGACGATCTGCCGGGCCGAGGCGTCCCGCAGGCGGGTGCCGTCCCAGACCGCCCCGAGGCGCAGTTCCGGCTCGTCGAAGGCGTGCAGGGTCAGCGGGTAGCCGGGCATCCGGTGCACCCGTACCGAGCGTCGGGCGGGTTCCGGGCCGAGCCCGGACAGCGCGGTGGACAGCCGCTGCCGTTCGACGACCAGCAGGCTGTCCAGCAACGGGGTGTCCGGGGCGAGGCCGTTGTGGTCGAGGATCGCGGTCAGCGGCGTGAGCTGGTGGTCGCGGACCTGCCGGATCCGGTCGGCCACCTCGGTGAGCAGGCGCCGGACCGTCCAGGCCGGATCGGTACGGATCCGCAGCGGCACCGTGTTGATCAGCAGGCCGACGATCCGGTCGGCGTCGGGCACGCTGCCGTACCGGCAGGACCGGGTGACCGCGAAGGTGACGTCGTCGACCCCGCCGTACGCGCCGCGCAGCAGCGCCCAGGCCGCGTGGACCAGGGTGGCGGTACCGACGCCGAGCGCGGCTGCGGCGGCCCGGACCCGGTCGGACTCCGGCCGGTCCAGGACGGTCTCGTACGCGGCCGGCGCGGGGCGGCCGGCGGTCGGGTCGGGACGTCCGGTGCGTGCGCCGAGGTGGCCGGGCAGGGGGCGGGGCAGTGGGACCCCGGCGAGGTACCCGGACCAGAACGTGGCACCGGCGGCCGGATCGACGGCGTCCCACCAGCGCACGAAGTCCACGAACGGGGGACGGTGCGGATGCTGCGGCTGCTGCCCGGCCCGGCGGGCCGTGTAGTCGGTGAGGACCTCGTCGAGCAGGAGCCGGGTGGAGCGGCCGTCGAGGAGCGCGTGGTGGAAGGTGACCACGACGTGCCGGTCCCGCAGCACGGTGACCCGGAGCAGTGGTGCCCGGCCGAGGTCGAAGGGCTCGCACCGGTCGGCGGGCAGGAAGTCGGCGAGCGGCGTGTCCCGCCACCGCAGGTCGGGTGCGGCGGCCGGCGCGACGACCTGCACGACGCCGTGCTCACCGTCGATTCCGAACGCGGTCCGCAGCACCGCGTGCCGGTCGGTGGCGGACCGCCAGGCCAGGGTGAACGCGGCGCGGTCCGGTGGTCCGTCCCAGGCGATGGTGACCTGCTGGACGTCCACCCCACCGGTCGGCTGCCGGAGGGTCGACAGGACCATCCCGTGCTGGACCGGGAGGGCCGGGTACCGCTGCTGCCCGTCGGTGCCGTCCATGCGCTCCCGTCCGGTGGGGCCCTGCCCGGGGGCGTCAGCTCGCAGCAGCGTGCTCGTCCATCCACCGCCGCAGGGACAACGGCCGCATGTCCGTCCACACCTCGTCGATCCGGGCGAGGCACTCGCTGCGGGTACCGGTGGTGCCCTCGCGTCGCCAACCGGCGGGCAGCTCCCGGTCGTCCCACCAGATCGAGTACTGCTCCTCGTCGTTCACGACCACGGCGTACGGCCGGGTGTCGTCGTCACCGGTCATGGCACCCCCTCTGCGGGGGGAAGGATTCCAGCCGGGCCGACACCCTGTCAAGGTATTGATCAAATCCTATGTGGAGGGGGTTGGTGCGGTGCTCCCGGGCACCGGCTCGGGGGCCGGACCGGGGGCGGCCCCGGCTGCCGGTCCGGTCGCCCCGGCTTGGGCCGGGGTGAGCCCGTCGATCCGGGGGGTCCGGGCGACCCAGGCGACCGCCGGTCCGGCGGCGACCGCGCAGCCGACGAAGAGCGCCGCCACGACCCACCAGCCCCAGCCGCCGGTGGAGATCGCCAGGAGGGTCAGCCCGACCGGGGCGAGCACGTCCGCCGCCGAGCTGATGGTCTGGGCCGCGCCGAGGTACACCCCGCGCGACGCGGCCGGTGGCACGTTGGTCTGAAAGAACCACAGCGCCGCCGAGAACCACAGCTCGGTGGCGGTGATCAGCAGGACGACCAGGAGCAGCGCGCCGACGGTCCACCAGCCGCCGGTCCACCCGGCGAGCGCGGCCACCGGGCAGGCGACCGCGGTGACCAGGGCACCCCGCCGGATCAGACGGGCCGCCCCCGGGAGCGAGTCGGCGCCGCGCGACGCCGGCACCTGCAACCCGATCACCAGTACGGTGTTCAGCGCCAGCATCACGCCGAGCAGCGGCTTCGGGGCGTCGGTGTGGGTGACCGCCCACAGCGGCACGATCTCGATCAGGATGACCGAGTGGAACATCATCACGGCGAGCAGCACGGCGACCGTGACGTACGGAGTGTCCTTCAGCACCGCCAGCCGTGACCCGGTCACCTCCCGGTCGTGCCGGACCACCGGCGCGGCCGGCAGCCGGGCCACGATGACGGCGTTGAGCAGCGACACCACCGCGTTGAGCAGCACCATGACCACGAGTGCGGTGGTGGAGTCGAACGCCAGCGCCACGGCACCGAGCCCGGTGCCGACGGTGAAACCGGCGTTCAGATAGGACCGCGCGTACGCCATCGTCCGTACCCGGTCCTCGGCCGGCATCGCGTCGGCGGTGTAGATGGTGCGGCCGGCGTTGGCGAACGAGTCGGTGGCGGCGGCCACCACCATCAGCACGACGAACCCGGCGAACGATCCGACCAGGGGATAGGCGGCGAACGTGAGCGCCCCGCCGAGTGCACCGACCACCCAGGACCGCTGCCCGCCGATCCGGTCGGCCAGCGCGCCGAGCGGCAGCGAGGAGAGCACGCCGGTGAGCCCGGCGACCGAGAAGCCGACCCCGATCTGCACCGGAGTGAGGCCGAGCACGTGGGTGAAGAACACGATGCTGCCGGTGAGGAAACTGCCGCTGCCGACGGCGACCATGGCGGACTGGTACGCGATCACCCGGGGCAGGCCGGGCGGTGGCAGCAGTCTGGCGGAGGTGGCGCGGATCCGGTCCATGGTGCCGGTCAGGCTACCCGGCGGCCCGGTCGACCAGCACCCGCCCGAGCGCCCCGGCGCGGGTTCCCACGATCCGGACAGCGTGGCAGGATATCCGCCATGACAAGCGACGAGCAGGTGAAAGCCAGCCACCGCAACACGCCGACGAGCGAAGAGTTCCGCGCCTTCATCGCCTCCGGCTGGGCTGACCGGGGTACGACACCTGTCCCGCGTGCCGAGGTCGCGGACCACGCGGCGCGTCGCCGGGCGGCCTTGTCACAGCAGTACCCGGGCGAGCGGCTGGTCGTCCCGGCCGGTGGCCTCAAGGTCCGCAGCAACGACACCGACTACCCCTTCCGGCCGCACACGGCCTTCGCCTACCTGACCGGCCTCGGTGCGGACAGCGAGCCGGACAGCGTCCTGGTGCTGGATCCGGCGCCCGACGGCGGGCACGAGGCGGTGCTGTTCTTCCGCCCGCTCGCCCCCCGCGACAGCGAGGAGTTCTTCGCCGACTCCCGGTTCGGCGAGTTCTGGGTCGGGCCGCGGCCCTCCATCGAGGACCTGGAGTCCCGGCTGGGCATCAGCGCCCGCCACATCGACGCGATGCCGGACGTGCTGGCCAAGAACGCCGGCCCGACCCCGATCCGGGTCGTCCGCGCTGCCGACGGGGGCCTCGCCGAGCTGGTCGACCGGATCCGGGCCCAGGCCGACCCGGCCGCGTCGGTGCCCGACCAGCACGAGGCGGACGAGGCGCTGGCCCGCCACCTGTCCGGGATGCGCATCGTCAAGGACGAGTGGGAGATCGGCGAGATGCGCCGGGCGATCGCCGCCACCCACCAGGGCTTCGAGGCGATCATCGCCGGGTTGCCCGAGGCGGTCCGCAAGGGACGCGGCGAGCGGTGGGTGGAGGGTCTCTTCGGCCTGTACGCCCGGCACGAGGGCAACGGCGTCGGGTACGAGTCGATCTGCGCCTCCGGGGACCACGCCAACACCATCCACTGGACGAAGAACACCGGGCCGGTCCGCGCAGGGGACCTCATCCTGGTCGACGCCGGGGTCGAGGTCGACTCCCTGTACACCGCCGACATCACCCGGACCCTCCCGGTGACCGGCCGGTTCAGCGCGCCGCAGCGGAAGATCTACGAGGCGGTGCTGGAGGCGCAGCAGGCCGGCATGGCGGCGGTCAAGCCGGGCAACAGGTTCAGCGACATCCACGCCGCCGCCAACCGGGTCATCGCCGCCCGGCTGCACGAGTGGGGGCTGCTGCCCGACGGGGTGACCCTCGACCAGACCCTCGACCCGGAGAACGGCGGTTGGCACCGGCGGTGGATGGTCCACGGCACCTCCCACCACCTCGGCATGGACGTGCACGACTGCCAGATGCTGCTGCGCCAGGACTACATGGACGGCGAGCTGCGGCCCGGCATGATCCTGACCGTCGAGCCGGCGCTGTACTTCAAGGCCGACGACCTGCTGGCGCCGGCGGAGTTCCGGGGGATCGGCGTCCGGATCGAGGACAACGTGCTGGTCACCGAGGACGGTTACGAGAACCTGTCGTCGGCGATGCCGCGTACCCCCGACGACGTGGAGGCCTGGATCGCCCGGGTGCAGTCCGGCCGGGCCGCCTGAGCGGTACCCGTGGACCGGCGGGCAGGCGGCGTCACGCGCCGGCACCTGCCCGCCGGCAACGACTGTCGCCGGCCCGCCGTCCCAGTCGCCGGTGACCGCCGTCAGTCGTCGTGGAAGGCACAGCCGACCAGCGCGCCGTCGCCCAGGCTGACCACACCGACCGTCGGCTCGGTGCTGCCGCGCAGGAAACAACCGGCGTACCCGTCCGCGCCGACCACGGCGTGGTCACCCAGGTAGATCCCCCAGTTGAGGTAGTGGTCGCGGACGCCGCCGGTGCCGTCGGGGAAGGGTTCCGCCGCCGGCCGGACGCGGTGCTGGAGCACGAACGGGCCGTCCACCGCCGCGCCGACCCGGGCCTCCCACTCGGCCCCGGTCACCTGCCAGCCGGCGACGATCCCGCTGCCCCCGTGCAGCAGCGTCGGTTTCAGGACCAGCTCGTCCTGCCGGGACCGGGCGTACCGGAGCACGTCGACCCCGGTGCCGCCGGGGTCGGTGACCCGGGGTCGGACGTAGCGGGTCCACGGCAGGATCCGGTCGACGCAGGCCCGCTCGTCGGCGTCGAACAGGTCCCGTAACCGGTCGTCGGAGAGCATGGCCAGGGCGCCCTTGTTGCCGTAGACCTCGGCGTCCAGGCGACTGAACAGGCCGACCCGTCCCTGCTCCACCGCGACCAGCAGCGGCTCCAGTTGGGCCGCCGACGCCGGGTCGGCCAGGTCCTCGGCCAGGAAGTACCGGAAGACGACGTCGACGGCCCGGCCCGCGACGGTCGGTCGACCGTTCGGGAAGCTGAGCTGACCGGGATGACAGGCGATGCCCTCGACCCCGTGGTCGGCCAGCTTCGCGGCGAGTACCGCCAGCCGGGGCCCCACGACCGCGAAGTTCTCCACGGTGTCCAGGACGGCCACGACCGGTGGCCGGTCGGCGGGGATCGTCGCCGCGCACTCGGCGTACATGGTGCGCACCATGCCCGCCACGGTGTCGGTGTACCGGAGCCGGTGCCGGTCCACGAAGTCCCGCAGCGGCGGGTACGCCAGCATCGCCCGGTTGACGTCGGCGTTCTCGAAACCACCGAGCGCGCTGGTGATGTTGAATTCGAGCAGCCTGAACCCGCTGCCGTCGTGGTACAGATCGGCCCGGCCCAGCGGTACGAGGGACCCGGTGCGGGCGCTGCGGGTGATCAACGCGGTCTGACGGGGTGTCATGCCGACCGCGTCGGCCAGCGCGGCGAGGCTGCCGCCGAACGCCCGCTCCGGCAGGGTACGCAGCAGGTCGTGGATGGTACGCAGGTCCCGCGCCACGGCCCGGCGCTCGGTACCGCTGAGGAAGGCCGGCCCGTCGAGGAACCGGCCCCGGTAGGCGAGGGTGAGTGTGGCGGAGTCCCGGGCGGCGGCCGTCGGGTGCCCGGCCGGTGTGGTCGCGGCCGTCGGGTGCCCGGCCGGTGTGCTCCAGGAAGCCTGCTCGGCGTACGCCCGGCCCAACGGTGACCGGGGTGGTGGTGTCGGGTGGACGACGGTCAACGGATCTCCTCGGCGTCGCGGTGCTCCTCGGCGTCGCGCTGCTGCGGTGCGCCCCCGGGTCCGTGCACGTCGTGGTCCGGGTGGGCGGCCCGGGTGATCCACTGCCGACGGGCGCCGTACAGCAGTCCCACCGCCATGACCGCCATGACGGCTGCGCCGACGCCGAACACGGTGGGGGTGCCCGCCTCGGCGGCGACGATGCCGCCGGCCGCCGCCCCGACGGGCAGGCCGCCCCAGGCGATGAGCCGGTAGACGCTGTTGGCCCGGCCGAGCAGGTGCCGGGGCACCAGGGTCTGCCGGAGCACCACCACCACGACGTTCCAGGTCACCGTCCCGCACGCGAAGATCGCCAGCGCGCTGCCGGCGGCGTACGCCGAGGGCACCAGGGCCAGGACCGCCTCGCTGGTGCCGATCAGTGTGGCGGTGGCGACCAGGGCCCCCTCCCGGCCGAGCCGGGCCGTCAGCGCCGGGGCGATCCGGGACGCCAGGACGGCGCCCACCGCCTGGCAGGAGAGCATCACGCCGTACCCGAACGCACTCAGGTGCAGCACCCTCTCGCTGTGTACCACCAGCACGGCGAGCATCGCGCTCCCGGCGATGTTGATCACGCAGGAGAGCAGGGCGAGGCTGCGCAGCAGGTGGTGCCGCCAGAGCCACCGCGCGCCGGCCAGCATCTCCGGGAGCACGCCACCGGTGTCCGGTCGGGGCGTGACCGGCCGACTGCGCCGGATCCGGCTGACGAGCAGGGCGGAACACAGGAAGGTGGCCGCGTCCACCCCGAACGGCAGCGCGACCGCCACGCTGAACAGCAGCGCGCCGACCAGCGGGCCGAGGAAACCGCTGCCCGCCTCCTGGGCGGCCATGACCCGGGCGTTGGCGGTGGCGAGCCCGGCCTCGGGGGTGATGAACGGGACGAGCACCTGGGCGGCGTTGCGGGCGAAGACCTCGCCGAGGCCGAGCAGGAACATGCAGACGTAGAGCAGGGGGAGCCCACCCCAGCCGCCGAGGATGCCGAGGGTGAGCACCGCCAGCAGGACGGCCCGGGCGACGTCCACCCGGACCATCGCCCGCCGGATGTCCACCCGGTCGACCAGCAGGCCGGCGGGGATACCGAACAGCACGAACGGCGCGGTGAAGGCGACCGAGACCCCGCCGATCAGCCGCGGATCGTCGGTCAGTTGCGCGGCCAGCAGCGGCGCGGCGGCGATGGTGACCCCGTCACCGACGGAGGACACCGCGGCGGCCGACCAGAGTCGGGAGAAGTCGCGGCCTAGCATCCGGTGCCGTCTCGGCGGCACAGTCGACGATCCATTCCGTCCCCTTTCGGTACCGCCCCGGTCACCGTCGACGGCCGACCGGTCCGCCGCCGCCTGGAAAGGTCCGTACGGCCCGCGTGCGCGAGTGCCGAGGATAGTCGAAATTGTGTCGTCGGCGTACCCGTTCCAGTCCCGTCCGGCGGGGCTCGGGCCTGTCGTGAGAGTGACGTAACACGCCGGTCCGAATACCCATGACATCTGGTACCTTCAATGGAGCGCGGCCGTCGGGGGTTGGTCGGAGCGGCAACATCGCATCGGTGTGCATCTTGTCGACGGGGGCGCTTTCGATTACCGCGCGAGACTTCTGACGTCAGGTCGCAGGTCCGGAAGACGCTGGACGGTGCGTGGTCACGCGGCGGGTGGATCCTCCCGAACCGTTCCTGGTCGTGGCCATCGGCTGCGATCTTCCCGCGCTCCGTCGCCGTCCTGGGGTCCGCCGGCGCGGGCGGGTGACGGAACGGCCGGACACGACACCTGCTGCTCGCAGTGAGGAAAGGCGATATGGGAATTTCGGACCAGACAACCGGAGTGGACGGTTCTGCGGGGGTACCGGTTTCCCGCATGTCGTTCGAGGAATTCACGGCCGTCGGCCCGGGTGGGCTGTTCCGTGCCGACGTACCCGTGGTGATTACCCTTCCCCACAACGTTCAGGGCCTCGGCCGGGAGGGTATAGCCGCCCGCCTGCGGAACATGACGGTCACCCTGTTCACCGAACCAGGTGACAAGAACCATCCCGGACGTTGGCAGACCCGCGACATTCGACTGCACGAGTTTCTCGACGACGACCGGTATCTGACCAATCCGGACACCTGGCATCGCATCGTGTCGAACATCCGCAACAGTCCGGCCGACGTCGACGCCGTCGTCGGGTTCGACGCGGAGCGGTTCTTCGGCTACGGCCGGAGCCTGTACGCGGCCAACCTGTGGATCAGCCACCGGGGGGTCTTCACGAAGAACCACTTCGACGAGTTCGAGAACTTCAACATCGCCCTGGAGGGGCGTAAGCGGTTCGTCATCGCCCCGCCGGGCTTCGGGGAGTACTACCCCAGGTCGGTGCTGCGCGGGCTCGGTGACAAGTCCGAGGTCTTCGACCTCGACAACGTCGACCGGCAGCGCTACCCGAGGGTGGTGCCCCGGCTCGCGCAGCGCCGCGACCTGATCCTCGAACCGGGCCAGATGCTCTACCTGCCGCTGGGCTGGTGGCACCAGGCCGAGTCACTGGACGAGCTGAACATCAACGTCAACTTCTGGCTGACGTCGCGGAAGATCCTCCGTCGACCGCACGTACTCGGCGTGGCGCTGTGCACGTACGCGCACCGCAAACTCACCCGCGTCTACAGCTACAAGCCCACCGAGGTGACCGCCCGATGAGCGAGCGCAGGACCATCACGCCCACCCACCGGTACCGCAACAACGACAAACTCATCGGGATCGGCAACACCTTCTGGAACCTGTCCGAGGAGCACGGGGTCGCCGGCATCGTCGGTGACCTGCACGACGGCGTGTTCCGGATGGCCGACGGGCACGAGTTCGTCAACTTCACGGTCTGTTCCTACCTCGACCTGGACACCCACCCCCGGGTCATCGACGGCGCGGTCGCCGCCCTGCGCCGGTTCGGCGTACTGGACCACTGCATCCCGCGTACCCGCGTCCAGACGACGGTGCTGCTGGAGCTGGAGGAGTCGCTGGGCGAGCTGTTCGGCGCGACGGTGGTCAGCGCGATCTCCACGGCGGCGGCCAGTACCGGCCTGCTGCCGCTGATGGCCTCCGGGCACCTCGGCAACGGCACCCGACCGCTGATGGTCTTCGACAAGAACGCCCACGTGTCGATGGCCAACGCCAAACCGTCCTGCGCCGACGAGACCGAGGTGGTCACCTGCCGCCACCACGACCTCGACTTCCTCGCCGACATGTGCCGCCGCTACGAACGGGTCTGCTACGTGGTGGACGGCTCGGACAGCCTGGGCGGCTACGCGCCCGTCGAGGAACTCGCCGAGTTGCAGGACCGGTACGACCTGCTCGTCTTCTACGACGACTCGCACTCGCTGTCGGCATACGGCGAGCGGGGCATCGGCTACGTGCGGACGCACTCGCCCGTCCTGGACGAGCGGACCATCACCGTGGCGACCCTCAGCAAGGGTTTCGGCGCCGGTGGCACGGCGATCCTGCTCGACGGGTACCCGCAGCAGACCCGCCGGATCATCGAACGCTTCGCGGGTCCGCTGGGCTACTCGCAGAAGATGAACGCCGCGGCGGTGGGTGCCGCGATGGCCTCGGCGGAGATCCACCGCACCGACGAGCTGGTGGAGTTGCAGGGGCGGCTGCGGTCCAACATCGCCCTCTTCGACTCGCTGCTGGCGACGGAGCAGTCCGGCAGCACGTACCCGATCCGGGTGGTGCCGATGACCGACGAGACGGTCGTCGAGGCGGCGCAGCGGGTCTTCGCGGCCGGGTTCTACGTCTCCCCGGTGTTCTTCCCGATCGTGGCCCGGGGCACGGCCGGGCTGCGGGTGATGCTGCGCGCCGGGCAGACCGGAGAGCAGATCCGCCGGTTGGCCTCGGTACTCGTGGAGGCGGGGGCGCAGCCGGCCGGCCCGGTGGCCCGATGACCGGCGCCGCCCGGGCGGTCCCGCGCAGCATCCTCTACACCCCGGCGCTCTCCCTGGACCGGGTCGTCAAGGCATGGTCGTACGACGCCGACGTCCACCTGATCGACCTGGAGGACGCGGTACCCCCGGCGGAGAAGGCGGCGGCGCGGACCGTCTGCCGCGCCGCGTTGGAGAAGGCGCCCCGGCCGGCGAACGTCGCCGTCCGGATCAACGAGCTGGGCAGCGTCGCGGCGGTACACGACCTGGTGATGCTCACCGAGGCCCCGGTACGCCCCGGGATCGTGATGATGACGATGGTGACCTCGGCGGACGAGGTGACCCTGCTACGCCGGATCCTGGCCTCGGCGGGCGCCCGACCGGAGGTCTACGTGACCGTGGAGACCGTCGAGGCGGTCACCCACATCGACGCGGTCGCCCGGTCGGCGGACGGCCTGGTCCTCGGCTCGGCCGACCTCGCCGCCACGCTCGGAGTGGAGATCACCTGGGAGGCGATGCTCGCGGCCCGGCAGGCGATGACGTTGGCCTGCGCGCGGTACGGCACCGCCTGCATCGACACCGCCAACTTCCGGCTCGCCGAGCCCGCCGTCCTGGCCGAGGAGACCGCCCGGGTCCGGGCCCTCGGTTTCCACGGCAAGGCGACGGTGCACCCCGGCGAACTCGACGTGATCAACCGTGCCCTGCGGCCCCACCCGGACGACCTGCGGCTGGCCCGGCGGGTCGCGGAGACCGTACGGGCGGCCAACGGCGGGATCGCGGTGCTGGACGGCAACATGGTCGGCCCGCCGTTCGCCCGGATGGCCCGGGACACGGTGGCCCGGGAGGACGCCTGGGCCGCCCGGTTCGGCCCGGACGGCGGTGCCCGGTGAGCGGGCCGGTGCTGGTCGGCGCGGCGGAGATGGCCGGTACCCGACCGATGCTGCGGGTGATCGACGTACTCGGCGAGATGTTCGCCGACCTGGTCGCCGGGCGGACCCGGTCCCCGGCGCGGACCGTCATCGAGCACGGCGACCAGCGGGTCCTGCTGGTCAGCCCGGCGGTGTGGGAACAGCGCGGGGTGGGCAGTGTCAAGATCACCACGCTGACCCCGGACAACCCGGGGCGTGGGCTGCCGCTGATCCACGGGATCGTCGCGCTCACCGACCTGGCCACCGGGCGGATCACCGCCCTGCTCGACGGCGCCGAGCTGACCGCCGTCCGCACCGGCGCGGTCGCCGCCCTGGCGACCCGGTGGTGCACCGCCGAGGACGCCGACGACCTCGCCGTCGTCGGCGCCGGGGTGCAGGCCCGGTCCCTGGTCCGGGCGATCACGGCGGTGCGGCCGATCCGCACCGTCCGGGTCCACTCGCGTACCCGGGCCAGCGCCGAGAGGTTCGCCGACTGGATCCGGGACACCGCACCCCACCGGGTCGACGCGACCGTCTGTGCCACCGCCCGGGAGGCCGTCGCCGACGCGCCGATCGTCTGTACGGCGACCTCGACCGGTGCCGACACTCCCGTGCTGGCCGCCGGTTGGGTGGCCCCCGGGGCGCACGTCAACGTCATCGGTGGTACCCACCCAGACGCCGTCGAACTGGACCCGGCCGTCCTGGCGGACGCCACGGTCATCGTGGAGGACCGGAC
Source organism: Micromonospora echinofusca (assembly GCF_017614955.1). Lineage (GTDB taxonomy): Bacteria > Actinomycetota > Actinomycetes > Mycobacteriales > Micromonosporaceae > Micromonospora > Micromonospora echinofusca_A. The sequence continues at coordinate 2,312 of NZ_WVUH01000093.1, read as the reverse complement.
GGCGGCGCGGGAGGGCGCGGGGGAGGTGCGGGCGGCCCTGACCGCCGGGTTGATCGGCGTGGACGACCTGCACGAACTGGGCACGCTGGTGACCGGGGGGCTCCGCCCCGCCGGCCGGACCACGGTCCTGCGGACCGTCGGCATGGCCATCGAGGACACCGCCGCCGCCCTGGCGCTGCACGGGGCGGCGGGCGCCCCGGCCTGACCCGGCACCGCGCGGGGCGGCGACCCGGTGCGCAGCCCTGCCCGGCTCAGCCCTGCCCGGCTCAGTCCTGCTCGCGGCAGCGGACCAGGAAGGACCGCTCGAAGACGATCACCGTCTCCCCGGTGGACTTCGTACCGGTCGTCTCCACCGTGACGATGCCCTGCCCGGGCCGCGACCGGCTCGGCCGCTTGTGCAGGATCCGGCTGGTCGCGTACAACGTGTCCCCGACGAACACCGGTTCCCGCAGGCGGACCCGGTCCCAGCCGAGGTTGGCCACCGCCCGCGCCGACAACGCCTGCACGGTCATCCCGCCGACCAGGCAGAGGGTGATCCCGCTGTTGACCAGCATCCGGCCGTACTCGCTGCCCCCGCCGTAGTGCTCGTCGAAGTGCAGCGGGTTCTGGTTCATCGTGAGCAGGGTCAACCAGGTGTTGTCGGTCTCGGAGATGGTGCGCCCCGGCCAGTGCCGGATCACCATGCCGGGCTCGAAGTCCTCGTAGTCCCCGCCGTGCTCCTCCTGGTACTCGTTACCCTGGATGTGACGCAGTGTCATCGGCGGGTGCTCCTGTGCTCGTGCCGGGCCTGTCGGCACGGTACCCGTAGACATGGATGTTAGTCTATGGATCTCAGTGTCCTGAGTGCTCCGACCGGGGCTTCCTGCCCAGGGGTCGGCCCGACCTGCAACGTCCCGGGAGAGTGCGTCGGATGGTCATGGTCGAGGCTGCCGGCAGCGTCGTGGGAGCCGGACACCCGTGGTTCGGCACCCCCCGGCTGACCCCGGCCGCCCCGGTGGAGCTGATCCGTGCGCTGCTCCGGCACGAGCTGCGCGACACCGGCTGGCCGTACCAGCGGATCCTTCCCGCGACGCCGATGACGATCCCGCGCGCCTCCTACGCCGAGGTCTTCCGGGTCTCCGCCGCGCTGCTCGACCTGCTGCGCCGGACCGCCCTGGAGACCGCGCCCAGCACGGCCGGCAGGCTCGCGGCGTACCGGATGCCGGCCAGTGAGAACCAGCTGTTCGTCCGGGACCCGTTCGTGGAGGAGCGGTACGCCGACTGTGTGGTGCGGCCGGATCTGGTCATCGGGCCGGACGGGCCCCGTTTCCTGGAGTTCAACGTCAGCGGCGCGCTCGGCGGCGTGCTGGAGACCCACAGCCGGCTCGCGGTGTGGCGCCGGCTGCACGCCGACGAGGTGGGCCGGCTGCCCTTCAGCTCCCCGGACCCGTTCGCCGTACGCGCGCAGCTGTTCCGGTCGCTCTGTGCCGAGCTGGCCGTGGCGCCCCGGGTGGCCATCGTCGGCAGCGCCCGGGTCGAAGGCGTGACCCGCCGGTACTTCGAGATCGAAACGGACTTCCACAACAGTCACGGGCTGACCACGCGGTTCTTCGAACCGGAGGAGCTGGCCGACGCCTGGGACTGTGCCCCGCACCTGCGCTACCCGGTCGGGCTGCGCAACTTCACCATCCCGGACTGGCACGACGCCGGTCTGGACACCACGCCGGTCCAGTGCGCGCTGGACAACGGCTGCCTGCTCGTCGGTACCCAGACCGCGACGTTCCTGCACAGCAAGCTGACCCTGGGGCTGCTCTCCGCAGGCCGACCCTGGATGACGTCGGCCGAGCGGGCGCTGGTCGACCGGTACGTCCCGTGGACCCGGGTGCTCACCGACGGGCGGACCGACCGGGCGGGCCGTACCGTCGAGCTGGTCCCCTTCGTCGTGGCCCACCGGGACCTGCTGGTCCTCAAGGCGGGGCTGGGGGAGAGCGGCAAGCAGGTGGTCATCGGCCGGGAGGTCGACCAGGCGACCTGGGTGGCGGCCGTCGACGCGGCCCTCGCCGACGGCACCAGCGTGGTGCAGGACCTCGTCGTGCCGCGGACCTGCCGGGTCGCGTTGATCGCCGACGGTGCCGACCGGGCCCACGAGGTCGACGTCGCCCCGGTGCTGGGACCGCTGCTGTTCGGTGGTCGCCCGGCGGGACTGTTCTGTCGCTTCTACGGTGACGGCTCGGCCGGGATCGTCAGCGTCCGGGCGGGCAGCAGCAGTTCCGACAACGTCGTGGTGGCGGTCTGAGGAGGCGTCGCCCCGACCCGGGGTACCGGTTCGGGGC
>NZ_WVUH01000092.1 GCF_017614955.1 Micromonospora echinofusca | reverse complement strand
CGTCCCGCCCACCCCGGGCGGCGCCGACCCAGCACTCCCCGAGCGCGGCGGCGTGCACGTCGTTGACCACCCGCACCGGGCGGGCCAGTCGTCCGGCCAGCTCGTCCGCGACCCGGGTACCCGTCCAGCCGGGCAGGCTCGCCGTGGCGTACCGGATGGTGCCGGTCGCCGGCTCGACGGTGCCGGCCGTGCCCACCCCGACCACCGTGGGCCCCGGGCCGTCGCCCGGGAGCAGTTCGGCGGCGAGCCGGGCGGCGGTGTCCAGCACGGCGACCGGCCCCGCCCCGGCCGGGGTGGGCGCCTGCCGCCGCTCCCGGACCGTGCCGTCGGCCGCGACCAGCGCGGCCACGGTCTTGGTACCGCCGATGTCGACGCCGACCGCCGCCCCCGACCCTTTGCCGACCGCCTCGACCCTGGTCATCCCTTCAGACCGGTGTGCGCGAGACCCTCGACGAACTGCTTCTGCGCGACCACGAAGACGGCCAGTACCGGCAGCGCGGTCATCGAGGCGGCGGCGAGCTGTACGTTCCACATCGGACCGCCGTACGCGTCGACGAACTGGGTGAGCGCCTGCGGCAGGGTGAACTTCTCCGGCGAGGAGAGGAACACGATCGGTTCGAGGTAGAGGTTCCAGCTGTGCAGGAAGGTGAAGATGGCCACCGCGCCGAGCGCCGGTCGGGACAGCGGCAGGGCGATCTTCCAGAAGGTGGCGAACCGGCCCAGCCCGTCCACCCGGGCCGCCTCCTCCAGCTCACCGGGGAGGCTGATGAAGAACTGCCGCATGATGAACGTGGCCAGCACGCTCGGTGCCCCGAGGATCGGCACCAGGATCAGCGGCCAGTGGGTGTTCACCAGACCCAGCTTGAAGAACATCTGGAACAGCGGCACGATCGTCACCTCGCTCGGGATGAGCAGGCCGGCGAGGATCACCAGGAAGAGCACGTTCTGCCCCCGGAACCGGATCCGGGCGAAGGCGTACCCGGCCAGCGCGGACACCGCCAGGGTGCCGACGGTGACCACCAGCGCGATGTAGAGGCTGTTCAGGTACTGCTGGCCGAACGGCTGCAACTCGAACACCCGCCGGTACGCGTCCAGCTCCGGGTCGCCCGGCCACAGTTTCGGCGGGAACGAGAAGATGTCCGACACCGGCTTCAGCGACGAGGTGACCATCCACCAGGTCGGGAAGACGAACGGTACGGCCAGCACCATCAGGATGGCGTAGAGCCCCAGCTTCGCCCGCAGCGGCACCTCACGACTCATGGTGGACCCACCTCCGACGCATCTGCCACTGGAGCACGGTCAGCGCGAGCACGATGCCGAACAGCACGATCGACAGGGTGGCGCCGTAGCCGAAGTGATGGAACTGGAACGCCTGCTGGTAGAGGTAGTAGACGAGCACCGTGGTGGAGGTGCCCGGACCGCCCTGGGTGAGCACCGCGATCTGCGCGAACACCTGCAACGAGCCGACCACGGTGATGATCGAGGTGAGCAGGATGGTCGGGCTGATCATGGGTACGGTGATCCGCCGGAACTGGCGCAGCCGGCCGGCCCCGTCCACCTCGGCGGCCTCGTACAGCTCGGCCGGTACGCCCTGGAGCGCGGCCAGGAAGAGCACCATGTTCAGGCCGACGTTCTTGAACACCTGCACCACGACGACCGAGATCATCGCGGTGGTCTCGCCACGCAGCCAGTTCGGCCCGTCCACCCCGATCGTGTCGAGCAGGCCGTTGATCCCGCCGTTGTCCTGGAGCAGGAAGCCCCAGACGATCGTCCAGGCGACCAGCGAGACCACCACCGGCGAGAAGAACAGGGTGCGGAACACGATGGTCCCGCGCAGTTTCTGGTTGAGCAGGACGGCGAGCAGCAGGGCCAGGGCGAGGTTGAACACCACCAGACCGACCGAGAAGAGGCCGGTGGCCCGCAGTACCGGGCCGAGGTTGGTGTCCTCCGCCAGCGCCGAGTAGTTCTCCGTACCGACGAACTCGAACGTGCCGGCCAGCACGTTCCACTCGTGCAGGCTGTACCAGACCACCAGGATCAGCGGCAGGATCACGAAGACGGCGCTGCCGAGCAACTGCGGCGCGATGAACAGGTATCCGGTGAGCTGGTCGCGGCGGCGGGTGGTCCAGTACGGCCGCGCCCGGCCCAGGGTGGGCCGGGCCCCGACCCGGTCCACCCTGGTGTCGGTCTGGGACATGGTCGCCGCTGCCCTACTTCGCCAGCAACGGCTGGATCTTGGTGCAGACGCCCTCCAGCACCGCCCGGACGTCCGCGTCCGCCTTCCACAGCGGGTCGAGTCCGGCGCGTACCTGCTGGCTCAGCTCGGCCTGCCCGGCGTGGTTGGGCTTGACCACACCGTTGGTGATCCCGTCGATGACGACCTTCTGCAACTGCTCCGGCTTGAGCTTCGGGTTGGTCTTCGCCAGCGTCTCGGCGGTCAGCAGGGACTGCCGGGGCGGCGGGAAGAACTGGGCGAGCTTCGCCGAGTTGGTGGGGTTGGTCAGGAAGGCGAGGAAGTCGGCCGCCTCGTCGGCGTGCGGGCTCTTCTTCATCACCCCGATGCCGGCCTGGCCGACCACCGAGTAGTTGCCCTTCGGGCCGGCCGGCAGCGGGACCAGGTCCCAGCCGAAGCCACCGTCCTTGAGCAGCGAGGCCCGGGAGATCTGGGTGACCGTCATGGCCGCGTCCCCGGCGAAGAAGTCCGCCGTGGTACCCGGACCCGGCAGCGCCTTCGCGGTGAAGATCGCCCTGTGCAGGGTGGTCATCGCGTCGACCATCTCCGGTGCGGCGAAACCGCAGGACCTCCCGTCGGCGCTCCATGCCTGGGCACCCCAGCCGGTCCAGAAGGTGGACAGGTTGTCCCAGCCCTTGTAGTCGAAGTCCCGGATGACCAGACCGGCCCTGCCGGTGGCGCCCTGCACGGCAGCGGCGGCGGCCAGCGCGTTGTCCCAGTTCCACTGGCCGCCGGCGATCAGCTCGGCGGGCGTCTTCTGGCCGGCCTTCTTCAGCAGGTCGGTGTTGACGAAGACGCCGAACGGCGAGGTGGAGAAGGGGTACGCGAAGAGCTTCCCGTCGTTCTGCCACAGCTTCAGGGTGGCCGGGGAGAGGTCGTCGTAGCCGTAGCCGTCGACCTTCTTCAGCCGGTCGTCCAGCGGCAGCAGCGCGCCCGAGGCGACGAAGTCCGGCGCCGAGTTCTCGAACACCCAGGCCAGGTCGGGGGCGTTCCCGCCGGCGATCTGGGTGGTCAGGGTGGTGGTGTAGTTCTCGAACGGCAGCGGGTCGAAGGTGATGGCCGTGACGCCCGGGTTGGCCTTCTTGTACTCGTCGGCGATCTCGTTGAACAGCTTCAGGTGCGCCTCGTTGGCGCTCCAGATCGTCATCCGCAGGCTGGTCGGACCGTCCTGCCCGGCCTCCTCGCCGCCGCCGCAGGCGGTCAGTGCGAGTACCCCGGCCAGTGCGACGGCGAGACCGCGCACGCCCTTTCCTGTTCTCACAAGGTTCTCCTCATCGGGGGATGGTGGAAGGTGTCGATCAGTAGCCGGCGATCTCCGGCCAGCGCAGTTCCACGCCCGCCGCCGTGCAGCGGTCCTGGAAGTCGGTCAGCAGTCGGGGGTCGTTCCGGACCGCACGGGGCGAGGCGCCCCGGTCCAGGCAGAAGTCGGCGAGCAGGCCGGCGACCTCGCCGACGTTCCACTCGACCGGGTGCAGCCGGTAGCTGCCGTTGGTGACGTGCGTGGTGCCGATGTTCTTGCCGGCCGGCAGCAGGTTCTCCACCCGCTGCGGGATGAGCGCGCCGAGCGGGATCTCGAACGGGCAGGAGCCGACGTCGATGTAGTTGTCCCCACCGGTCGACGGGTGCAGGTCGATGCGGTACATCCCCACCCCGATCGAGTCCGGGTAGTCGACCGCCCCGTGCGCACCCCGGACCGCCAGCGACAGGTCCTGCTCGACCACGGTGTACTCGGCCCGGATCCGCCGGGACTCCCGGATGTAGGGCGCCTGGGCGAGACCGTCCGCGCTGCCGGTGACGTCGCCGCGCAGCCGTAGGCCGGGGAAGCCGGTGCCGCCGTCCGGCCGGGGTGCCTCGGTCTGCATCCAGTAGAGCACCGAGTACGACAGATCCCGGGCCTGCGACAGGTGCCAGGAGGCGTTCGGTACGTCGATGACCGGACCCTCGAAGTAGTCGATCATCGGCCAGTTGACCAGGGTGATGTCGCTGGCGTAGGCGCCCTCGGTGAAGTTGCGCCGGGCCGCGATCCGGCGGAACGTCCACAGGTTGCCGTCACCCGGGTCGAGTCGCTGGTCGGCGTTGACGGCCAGCGGGTCGTCGTCCGGGTTCGGGGTGAAGCTGCGCTCGACGATCTCCAGGGTGCGCGGGTGCGGCGACCGCCAGGAGAGCAGCCGGTCCCCCCAGAAGTCCGGCTTGTAGTCCCGCCAGAACTCGTAGTTCGCCGGCCGGTCGATGGTGTGGTCGCCGTCGACGTGGTCGAGGGCGAAACAGACCGAGACGGCCTGCATGTTCAACGGCTGCGCCTGTGCCGGGGCGCTCGGCTCACCGGTCTCGGACTGCGCCTCGAAGCCGGTGACGTACTCGGTACCGGTCAACGGCAGCAGCTCACCGGTCTCGGTGGCGTCCAGCACGTACGGCGCGACGATGTCGATCCGGGTGTCCCGGTCCCGGTGCGCCACGGTCACCCCGACCACCCGGTCCCCGTCGGTCTCCGCAGCGACCGGGCGGTACGGCTGGAGCACGGTCAACCGCCCGGAGCCCCGGTACGGCGCCAGCATCTGCTCGATGACCGCCACGGCGACCCGGGGCTCGTGGCAGAGCCGGCTCACCCAGCCGGCCCCCGGGTTCAGGTCGGTCCAGCCCCGGGACCGTTCGGTCAGCGGATAGTGCCGGCGGTAGAAGTCACGGATCCCGTTGCGCAGGGCCCGGTAGCTGGCGGTGGCACCGAACTGTTCGATCCAGGAGTGCTCGTCCGGGGGCACGGCCTGGCTGGTGAGCTGCCCGCCGAGCCAGTCGAACTCCTCGGTCAGGATGACGGACCGGCCGGACCGGGCGGCGGCGAGAGCCGCCGCCACCCCGCCCAGCCCGCCGCCGACGACGAGGACGTCCGCACGCATCTGTGCCACTTGTTTCCTTCCAGGTTGCGGGGGTCGCCGCCTCAGTTGCGGTCGACCGCCGGATCGGGGGCGCCGAGGGTCTCGCCCTCGACCAGTACGCACGGCAGGAGCCGTTGCGGGACGTCGGTCGCGCTGCCGTCGACGACGGTGGTCAACACCTCGACCGCCTGCCGGCCCATCTCCTCGCGGGGGATGTGGAAACCGGTGAAGGTGATGTCGCTGGGTACCGGGACGGTCGGGTCGCCCAGGGTCACGATGGACAGGTCACCGGGGACGCTCAGCCCCCGGCGCCGGGCGGCCAGCTCCAGCGCCACGGCGGTGCCGAAGTCCTCCACCAGGGCGACCGTGGTCCGGTCGGCGCGCAGGTTGTCCAGGAGCAGGTCGGCGTCCTGGCCGGTGGTGGCGAACTGCCGGGCGCTCTCCGCCGCGCGGGTGGACCGGGCGAAGCCGTGCTGCCGGTCGGTGGAGGACTCGGCGGTCAGCCCCATGCTCAGGTAGGCCAGCCGTCGGTGTCCCCGGGCCAGGGCGAACTCGACGAGTTGCCCGACGGCGGTGGCGTAGTCGGCGCCGACGTAGGGCACCGGTCCGCCCGCGTCGTCCCGGCGGCCGACCGCGACGTACGGGAAGCCGTCCTCGTTGAGCCGACGCAGCTCCGTACCGTCGATCTCCCGGCCGAGCAGGATGCAGCCGTCGGCCAGCCGGAGCCGGTTGTCCTGGTGGAAGACCTTACGTCGACCGTCGACCACCGGCGCGCTGGTGAACAGCAGCAGGTCGCAGCCGACCCGTTCGGCGTACTCCTCGATGCCGAGCAGGAACGGGTGGAAGAAGTCCCGGCTGCCGCTGGGGAAGGCCGGCTCGTAGGTGAACACGCCGATGATCCGGTTGAACCGGGAGACCAGTCGGCGGGCCACCGGATCGGCGACGTACCCGGTCTCGTCGATCGCCCGCAGTACCCGGCGCCGGGTCTCCGGGGCGATCCGGACGTCCGCATCGGACCGGTTGTTGAGCACCAGCGACACGGTTGCCTGGCTGACGCCGGCCAGGCGCGCGATGTCACGTTGGGTAACTCGCCTCGGTGCCGGTGGAGTCACGAGAGATCCTTTCCCGGGAGCTGCTAATACGTATCAGTCGACGTGGTTGGAGGGAGCCTGGCGGTTTCACCCGGGTGTTGTCAAGGTTTCGGGCGAGAAAAACCCCGGTACTAATACGAATTAGCACCCGACGCGAGCGACCCGCCCCCGGACGGCAACGCCCTGCATCGATGGCCGCCCACCGTCGACGTCTCCCCTGACCCAGAGTGAGATGTAAGGAAGGGCCCCCGCTTAACGCTTTCGGTAGAGGAAGGGCCCCCTGTTAACACCTCGACCCGGTGGCCCGGCCGGGCGGCGTGGTCAGTGTGTACGCGGGGCGGTCATCGTGCGTGGGCGGTCATCGTGCGTGGGTGGCCGGTCCGGCGAGTGCCCCGAGTTCGGCGAGCACCCGCTGCCGCAGGATCTCGTACTGCGCACGGCACCGTCGAGGGGCGCCGGGTGGCCGTTGCTGCACCTGGCCCCCGACGACGACTTCCCCCGGGCGGAACTGGTCAGCCGTGAGGTCCACGTGCCGGCCGTCGGGTAGCCGGTTCCAGTAATGGTGACCAGTCCTGGTGTCCTGCACGACGACCTCACCGAGGATCAGCTCTCCGCCGAGCAGCTCCTGGACGATCAGCGCGGTCACTCCGCACTGACCCCGGGCGGGGTTGTCCGGCCGCCAGTCCGGCACGTCGTGCGGGTCGCAGGTGTCCGCTCCCCAGCTCGCGCGAAGTATCCGGCGCAGTACCTCCAGGTCGAGCAACCGAAGACCTCCCCGCTCGTCGACGCACGCAGAACGCCGCCACGAAGTGTGCGCCCTCGACCAGATCGAGGGTCAAGCGAGGATCCCGGCCCGGCCCGGCCCGGCCCGGCCCGGCCCGGCCCGGGCTGCGGCTGCGGCTGCGGGACAACGCTCTCGTTCTGCTCCCTTTTCAGGAGGTCGGGCTGTCGGGTCGAGGTCGACACCCCGACCACCTGGAAACCGAGCGGATCACAGGATGGACGAGGGGTGAGTCGGACGGTGGCAGGCGGAGGAGGTCGTCCCGGCGGGGCTGCCCGCCCGGGTACCGGGACAAAAGGGTCGGTGCCGGCCCGGAGCCCCAGGTGCCGGCCCGGAGCCCCAGGTGCCGGCCCGGAGCCCCAGGTGCCGGCCCGGAGCCGTTGTCTGCTGGCACAGACGGTGCAGCTCGACAGGCGGCGAACCGGAGACCCGCTGGCGGCGGGGGACGCGGCGGTGGCTGCGGCGGGGGATTGCGCGGCGTCCCCCGCCGGTGGCTCCAAGACAGCGGTACGGCCTGAGCCCTGGACGTGCCGGGCTCAGGCCGTACCAGGTGCGTGTCTAGCGGGCGGCCCGGCGCAGCCAGAGCCGCAGACCGGTCTCCTCGTCGGTGTGCGCCAGGTCCGCCGGGGACAGCTCGTCCTCCACCAGGCTGACCGCCAGCACCGCCTCGGCGATCTCCGTCCGGCCCTCGCGGATCGCCTCGGCCAACTCACCGTCGGCCCGCAGACCCAGCTCGATCCGGTCGGTGATGTTCAGATCGGCCTGCTTGCGGGCGTCCTGCACCAGCCGGATCGCCTCGCGTACCAGACCGGCCCGGCGCAGCTCCGGCGTGATCGTGGTGTCCAACGCGATGGTCACCTCACGCTGGCTGGAGACCGCCCAGCCGGTACGCGGGGTCTGGTTGACCAGGATGTCGTCCTCACCGATCTCCACCGGCTCCCCGTCGACCGTCACCGTCGTGGTGCCACCGCCGCTGACCGCCTTGGCCAGCTCGGCCGGGTCGGCGGCCCGCAGCGCTGCCGCGACCTGCTGGGTACGCGAACCGAACCGCTTGCCGAGCTGCCGGAAGTCCGGCTTGACGGTCACGTCGATGACGGCGTCCGAGGTGTGCAACGGCGCCACCTCGCGGATGTTCAGCTCGTCCCGCAGGTAGGCCAGCAGTTCGTCCGACGGGGTCTGCTGCTCCGGTACCGCGATCAACGCCCGGGCGAGCGGCTGCCGGACCCGCAGACCACTGGCCTTCCGCGCGGCCCGGCCCGCCTCGACGAGGCTGCGTACGGTCGCCATCTCCGTCCGCAGCCCCTCGTCGAGCCGGCTGGCGTCCTGGGTCGGCCAGGTCGCCAGGTGCACCGACTCGGGACCCTCGGGTGCCGCCGGCCGGACCGCGACCTGCCAGGCCTGCTCGGCGATGAACGGTACGAACGGCGCCAGCAGGCGGGTCAGCACCTCGATGGTCTCGTGCAGGGTGGCCAGCGCCGCCGGGTCGCCCTGCCAGAACCGGGTCCGGGACAGCCGGACGTACCAGTTGGAGAGGTCGTCGACGAAGCTGCTGATGGCCCGGCCGGCACCGGTGGTGTCGAAGTCCGCCAGGGCCGCGTCGACCACCCCGACCAGGCGGTGCAGTTCGGCGAGGAGCCAGCGGTCCAGCGGGGTCCGCTCGACGGTGGCGGCGGGCTGCGGGGTCCAGTTGTTGGCCTCGGCGTACAGGGTGAAGAAGGAGACGGTGTTCCAGTAGGTGAGCAGGAACCGGCGGACGATTTCGTCGATCGCGCTGTCCCCGACCCGGCGCGGCGACCAGGGCGAGCCGGAGCAGAGCATGAACCAGCGCAGCGCGTCGGCGCCGTGCCGGTCCATCAGCGGGATCGGTTCGATGATGTTGCCCAGGTGCTTGCTCATCTTGCGGCCGTCCTCGGCCATGATGTGGCCCAGGCAGAGCACGCTCTCGTACGGCGACCGGTCGAAGGCGAGGGTGCCGACCGCCATCAGGGTGTAGAACCAGCCCCGGGTCTGGTCGATCGCCTCGGCGATGAACTGCGCCGGGTACGCCCGGGCGAACTCCTCCTCGCTGCCGGGCACGTGCGGGTACCCGAGCTGCGCGAACGGCATGGACCCGGAGTCGAACCAGGCGTCGATGACCTCCGGTACCCGGACCGCGTCGGCGCCGCACTGCGGGCAGTCGAAGGTGACGTCGTCGATGTACGGCCGGTGCGGGTCCAGCGCGGTGAGGTCGCGCCCGGCCAGTTCGCCCAGCTCCGCCCGGGAGCCGACGCAGGTCAGGTGGGCGTTCGCGCAGCGCCACAGCGGCAGCGGGGTACCCCAGTACCGGTTGCGGGACAGCGCCCAGTCGATGTTGTTCTTCAGCCAGTCACCGAACCGGCCGTGCTTGATGTGCTCGGGGTGCCAGTCGGTGCGCTCGTTCTCCCGGAGCAGTTCCTCGCGGATCTGGGTGGTGCGCACGTACCAGGAGAGCTGGGCGTAGTACATCAGCGGCGTGTGGCAGCGCCAGCAGTGCGGGTAGCTGTGCTCGTACCGCAGGGCGCGCAGCAGCAGACCCCGCCGCTCCAGTTCCTTGACCAGGATCGGGTCGGCGTCCTTGAAGAACTGGCCGCCCACCATCGGCACGTCGGCGGCGAAGTGGCCGTCCGGGCGGACCGGGTTGACCACCGGCAGGCCGTACCGCCGGCAGGTGGCGAGGTCGTCGGCGCCGAACGCGGGTGCCTGGTGGACCAGGCCGGTGCCGTCCTCGGTGGTGACGTAGTCGGCGAGCAGGACGCGGTGTGCGTCGGGGATGGCGACGAAGTCGAAGGGGCGCTGGTAGTGCAGGCCCTCCAGGTCCCGGCCGGGCAGGCTGGCCAGGATCTCGGCACCCTCGCCGAGGGCCGCACCGACCAGGGGTTCGGCGACCACGAAGGTGCCCTCGGCGGTCCGGGCGACCACGTAGGTGACGTCCGGGTGGACCGCCACGGCGGTGTTCGAGATCAGCGTCCACGGGGTGGTGGTCCAGATCAGCAGGTCGACGCCGCTGATCCCGGCGACCTCACCGGTCACGGGCAGCCGGACGTACACCGACGGGTCGGTGACCGTCTCGTACCCCTGCGCGACCTCGTGGTCGGACAGGCCGGTGCCGCAGCGCGGGCAGTACGGCGCGACCCGGTAGTCCTCGACCAGAAGTCCCCGGTCGAAGATCCGCTTGAGCGCCCACCAGACGCTCTCCACGTACTCCGGGGTCATCGTCCAGTACGGCGCGGACATGTCGACCCAGTAGCCGACCCGCTCGGTCATCGCCTCGAATTCGCCGATGTACCGCTTCACCGACTGGCGGCAGCGCTCGTTGAACTCCGCGATGCCGATCTGTTCGATGTCCTGCTTGCCGGAGATGCCGAGTTCCTTCTCCACGGCGATCTCGACCGGCAGGCCGTGGCAGTCCCAACCGGCCCGGCGCGGGACGTGGTAGCCCTTCATCGTCCGGTAGCGGGGGAAGATGTCCTTGAACACCCGCGCCTCGACGTGGTGCACGCCCGGACGGCCGTTGGCGGTGGGCGGGCCCTCGTAGAAGACCCAGCGCGGCCCGTCGGCGGTCTGCGCCAGGCTGCGCTGGAAAATGTCCCGCTCCCGCCAGAAGGCCAGCACCTCGTGATCGACCTTGGGCAGATCGATCCGGGCGGGCACGGCGTTGAACGGCGATGCCTCGGACACCCTGCTGCTCCTTACGGATGGGGCTTGACGACGGACGAACACGTACCGTCATCGATACGGGTACAGATCGGATCGGATAGGCGCATCAGCCTAAAGATTCGTCTCGTTCGCCCTCATGATAATCCTGCGTAGCGGTCACCGAGGTCGGGCCCGCGCGCCGGTGGGGCGCCCGGAGCGCCGACCACCGCGCGTCACGGCGGGCCGGGTGAGCCGGTCAGGCGACCCGGCGGATCGCGCCGGCCGGTGGTTGCGGCACCGTGTCGGGGTGCAGGATCGCGGCGATCGCCTCGACGCCGTCGACCAGCCGGGGACCGGGTCGGACCACGATGCCGTCCGCGTCGAGGGCCCACACCTCGGCGCCCGGGAACCTCGGCGCGACCGTCTCGGCCTGCCGGGCGGCCCCGTCCAGGTGGAACCCGCACGGGGTGACCAGCACCACGTCCGGTGCCGCGTCGGTCAGCTCGGACCAGGGCACCTGCACCGAACGGGCCCCGGGGCGGGTGGCGACCGGCTGCCCGCCGGCGGTCTCCACCAGGTCGGGTACCCAGTGGCCGGCGGTGAACGGCGGGTCGACCCATTCGACCACGGCCACCCGGCGGCGGGGTCGGCCGGCCACCGCCGCGGTGACCGCCGCGAGCCGGTCGCGCAGGCCGGACAGCAGGGTCGAGGCCCGGTCCGGTACGCCCGCCCGGTCGCCGACCGCGACGATCGTGTCGAGCACCTCCGCCAGGGTGTACGGGTCCAGCGACAGCACGTCGGCCCGGCAGCCGAGGTGGTCCAGGGCGTCCGAGACGTGGTCCGAGGGCAGGGCGCAGACCCGGCACAGGTCCTGGGTGAGGATCAGGTCCGGGGCCAGGTCGGCCAGCGCGTCGGAGTGCAGGGTGTAGAGGTCGCCACCGGCCGCCATCTGCGACCGGACGTAGTCGTCGATCTCGGTCGGGGTCATCTCCCGGGTGTCCCGCCCGCCGACCACCACCGCCTTGCGGCCCCGGTCGGCGGCCGGCAGCTCACACTCGAAGGTCACCCCGACCAGGTTCTCGCCGAGGCCGAGGGCGTAGACGATCTCCGTCGCGGACGGCAGCAGGGACACCAGACGCATACCGTCATCCTGCCCGGTGCCGCCCCGCCAGAGCGTGCCGACCTCGGCGAAGCCCGCTGCGCGCAGGGCGTCGAGGTGCCACTCGACCGGCGGGTTCCACTCCGGACTGTGCCCGGTGGGGTAGATCTGCTGCCGCTTCTCGGCGAGCGGGGCGAGGGCCGGGTCGGCGGCGACCTGCTCCCACCAGGCCGACCAGGACAGGGCGGCGCCGGCGGCGTACCGGGCATTGCGGTGGGCGCGGGCCCGGTCGAGGAGTTGTGCGCCGAGGGTGGGCAGCCCCGGGTCGGGCATGTGGTCGGCGTTGACGAGGAGCCCGCCGGGGCGCAGCAGGTCCCGGATCTCGCGGTAGAGGGTGGCGAGGCGGTCGCCGTCCAGCCAGTGCAGGGCGGTGGCGGTGAGCACGGCGTCGTACCCGTCGTACGGCAGGGCGGCCGTCCAGCCGGGGTCGTCGAGGTCGGCGGTGACCACGGTGGCCCGGCCGGTCAGGGACGCCTCGGCGATGGTGAGCAGAACGGGGTCGAGGTCGACCAGGGTGAGCTGTGCCTGCGGCAGGCGGGTCAGCGCACGGAGGCTGATCGAGCCGGTACCGCCGGCCAGGTCGAGGATCCGGGGGTCCGGCCGGTCCGTGACCGCCTCGACCGCGTCGAGCATCGTGTCGAACCGGTGCTCGCGATCCGGCAGGTACGCCTCCTGCTGGCGGTCCCAGCTCTCCTGCCAGGCGCGGACGTCAATGCGGTAAGGAGTCATGAAGAGAACGCTAGTTACCGGCCGGATCGGCTGTCCAGGCCGGTCCGGCGCTTGTTGCAAACTATGGGCAATAGCAAAATCAGGGCGCCAGTGTCGTGCGGTCCGACCGGCTACGGTCGGTGGCGTGACCGTGCTCCGCTCCCTGCTGCTGTTCGCCCTGGCCGCGCTCGCCGAGATCGGCGGCGCCTGGCTGATCTGGCAGGGCTGGCGCGAACACCGGGGCCTGTGGTGGATCGCCGCCGGGGTGCTCGCCCTCGGCGCCTACGGCTTCGTCGCGACCTTCCAACCCGACCCGAACTTCGGTCGGATCCTCGCCGCGTACGGTGGCGTCTTCGTCGCCGGCTCGCTGGCCTGGGCCATGGTCGTGGACCGGTTCCGGCCGGACCGGTGGGACCTGCTCGGTGCCGCCATCTGCCTCGTCGGGGTCGCGGTGATCATGTACGCCCCGCGCGGCAACGGCTGAGCCACGACCCCCGACCAGCGGGGCGAACTGTCCACGACCAGGTGGCGCCCCGGCGGCCGGTACGCCGATCAGCGGGTCAGCGCGACGCGGGTCGTACGGTCACTCGGCCTCCGCCGCCGCCAGCGAGGGCTGCGGACTCCGCTGGGCCGGTACCACGTCGGCGGCGTCGGACCAGCCGTGGTGTCCGTGCCGGCCGTGCTGCCCGTCGTGGCCGTGCTGTCCGTTGTGGCTGTGCTGTCCGTGCTGCCCCGGGAGACCGTTGCCGGCGTGCGGCACGTCCTGCCCACCCGGGTCGCCCAGGACCGGACCGGCCGCCGCGCCGGCCTGCGGGCCGGCATCCCGGCTCACGTCCGGCCGGGCCGGCGCCACGATCGGGTACTCGCTGGTCGGCGCGCCACCCGCAGCGGCGGCGATGACCGCGGCGGCGGCCAGGTCCGCCACCCGCTTCGCCTCCCGCTGCACCCGCGCCCGTACCTCCTTGGCGTGCCGCTCGGCCGACTCGGCCGCCTGCCGCGCCTCCTCCAGGCGGGTCAGCTCGGTCGCCACGTTCTGGCGGACCTCGGTGAGCCGCTGCTGGAGCTGCGCCATCTCGCCGTCGATCGCCGCCCGCTCCTGACGCGACTGGGCGAGCTGCTGCTTCTCCGTCTCCAGGTCGGCCTGCTGCTGGGCCAGGGCCTGCTGGAGGGCCTGGATCTCCCGCCGGACGACCGTCAACTGCTGCTGCTGGATGGCGGCCTGCTCGTCCGCCCGCCGACGCAACTCAGCCGAGTAGTGCTGGGCCTCGGCGTAGAGCGCCGAGCTCTTCTGGGTGGCCAGGGCCTGCTGCTGGGTCAACTCCCGCTCGACCGCGGCCTGCCGCTCGCCGAGTTCCTCCTCCACGTCGGCCCGCCACTTGGCCAGCTCCTCCTGGGCCTGCGCCCGGGCCGCCTCGACCTCCTGCTGCACCTGGACGCGGGCCGCCTCCAGCATCGTCGTCGCCTCGGCCCGGGCGCTCTCGATCTGCTCGGCGCTCTCCGTGCCGATGCGCTGCGCCTCCTGCTCGGCGGCGTCCCGGGCGGCCTCGCCCTCCGCCCGCAGCTGGTCGGCCCGCTCCCGCGCCTCGGCGAGCACCTTCTCGGCCGCCGCCTCGTGGTCGGCCGCCCGCTGCGTGGCAGCGTTGACGATCGCCTCCGACTGCTTCTCGGCGAGGGCCAGGATCTGCTCGACCATCGGGCCCAGGTCCCGGAAGGACGCCCGGTCCAGCTGCGGGGGCCGCTGCCGCAACTCGGTCAGCTCCGCCTGGAGCTGCTGGTGCTGCGCGGCCAGGTGCTGGATCTGCCCGAAGGTCCGCTCGCGCTCGGCCATCAGGTTGGAGATCTCGCTCGCGGTCCGTGTGACGTACTGATCCACCTGCCGCTTGTCGTAGCCGCGTAGCGCGAGCTCGAAGCTGGGCCGCGAGTTGGTCTCCTCTGGTGAGGTGAACAGATCCTCGCCGTGGGACATGCGCCATCCTCCATACGCTCGCCAGCGCGATGCCGGCGGATGAGCCGCGCCACAGCACTGATGATGCGCGGCCGGCGGACCGGGTCGCGCCCGCCTGCAGTTGCGCAACGCTACCGCCGTCCCGGTGTGTACCACCAGCCGCCCCTGATACCAAAACCGGTGACCCGTCGGTTGGTTTCCGGTGGCGCAGCCGACCGGCCGTCACCTGTGGAGACCGTCCGGTTGCGTCAGGTCACCACTGTCGGGGCGGTGCAGACGCGGCCCGAACCGGACCGGGAGGTGGCCCGGCGGTGCCGGCCGTCCGGGGCGATCGGGCACGGTAGGGTGCGGACACCTGGAGGTGGCCCGATGTCTGCGGAGTCCTGGGAGCGTTCGACCTCGCTGCGTCCACCGTCCGTACCGTGTCCCGGCTGTGGGGAGAACGGACGGCGACCGGTCCTCGGGGCGGCCGGCGGATGGAACGACCGGGGCGTGTGGCGGTGCGCGAGCTGCTCCCGACCGCTGGCGGAGCTGCCCTTCGGCCCTACCCAGGTGCCGGACGGCCGGGCGGAGATGGAGGCGGCGGTCGGGCTGATCGGCGTCCGGGTGCCGGCCCTGGCCCGATGCAACCCGGACACCGTCTACGAGATCCTGCGACCGTACTTCGAGGCTGGTTGGTGTGTGCGGGACGTCCTGCGGGCCCTGGACCACCTGCCGGACAACCAGCCGCACCCCGGTCAGGGGGTGGCCTGGTCGGTACGCGAGAGCCCCGACAAGATCATGTGGACGCTGCGCCAGCGCCTGCGGGCCTGGCGGTGGCGTGACCGGCCGGAGGAGGAGAGCATCATGCGCGGCTGGTGGACCGAGATGTCCGCCGCGATGCGGGTGGCCAAGGAGGAACAGGACCACCGCGCCGCTGTCCGCGACGAGGACTGGACGCGCCAGCGGACGCGGGCCCGGGTCAGCGACGGAACCGCGCGGGCCATGGCCCGTCGGCAGGCCGAGATCGCGGCCGGCATCGCCAGACGGGCCCGCCGCGAGGCAGACCAGCGGGAGAACGCCCGGATAGCGGCGGAGATCGCCGCCGGCAAGGCCGCCTCCCGCGCCTGGCAGCCCGACCCGTCCGGGCAGCGCACCTGGAGACCAGGCCCCGGCGGCGCCGCCGGGGCCTGAGCCGTACCGTGGTCGCGGGCCACGGAGCCGGCAGGGCGCGGGATCAGCCCCAGGTGCCGGCGTAGACGAGCCGCCAGTGCTGGTTGGCCCCACCCCAGCAGTCGCCCTGGACGACCCGGGCACCGTGGGCGGTGCTGGCGTTCGCCACGTCCAGGCACTTGCCGCTGTGCCGTGCCCGGATCTCGTACGTGCCGTTGGAGAGCTGGACGAACCACCAGTGCTGGTTCGTTCCGCCCCAGCAGTCACCCTGCACGACGGGTGCGCCGTGGGCCGTGCTGGCGTGCGCCACGTCCAGGCACTTGTTGCTGTGCTGCGCCCGGATCTCGTAGTAGCCGTTGCCGATGTGGATCCACCGCCAGTGCTGGTTGGTCCCGCCCCAGCAGTTGCCCTGCACGACCGGGGTGCCGTGGGCGATGCTGGCGTTCGCCACGTCCAGGCACTTGTTGCTGTGGTCCGCGCGGAACTCGTAGTAGTCGACCGCCTGGGTACCCGGCGAGGTGACGCTCCGCTGCGCCTCCGGCGCGCTGCTCCCGGCCCGCGTGTCCGGTCCGCCGTTCCCGGCCTGCGCAGCCCCGGTGCCGAGCGTCAGTAGCGCGCCGGTCAGGAGGACGGACAGCAGGGAGGTCACCGTCACCCGCAGGGGCCGCCGACGCTCCGGCGACCTGCGGGACGCACCCTCTGGCTGGTTCTTCTTTCCGCTTCTTCCGATCACGTCTGCTCCCTACCTCGGTGGCTGCCCGGACGGCGGCGATCAGGTGGTTCCACCCTGGTGGGTGCCGGTACTGTCCGACGGATTCCCGGACACGGGACGGCCCGTCGGTACCCAGCGCTGACCGGCGCCGCGCCCCCGGTTCGGCGGCCCCGGCGTCCGTCGGAGGTATCTATGCTGGCCGGCGATGGCTGACCTCGTGCACCTGACACCGGAACGCGCCGGTCGGCGGATTCTCCGTTCCGGTGTCGCGGCACGCAGCCGGGGCTCCTCCGGGGACTCCGGCGTCTACTGCATGCCCGTGCTGCCGTCGTTCACCCTCACCCACCAGTGGGTCCGCGAACTGAAACGGTGGCACCCCGGCGTGCTCGTCGCCGTACGGATCCGCGTGCCCGACTCCCAGCCGGTCACCGTCGGCCACTATGGGGCGCAGCCTCGACAGCTCACGGCGGCACAGGCCGTGGCGATGGTGCGTGGTCTCGCCGACCCGCGCGGCTACGAGGTGTTCGTTCCCCGTGCCGTCGCTCCCGACGAGGTGCGGGACGTCCGACGGATTCCGCAGGGCATCGGCTGGCGGTACCAGCCGGATGCGCACGGCCGGCGGCCGTGCGCCTGCCCGGTCTGCCTCGCCCCGGGGACCCCGGGAGCGGCGGCGGTCCGCCAGCGGTTCTCCGATGACAGGCCGAACCCGAAACCCGAACTCATGGCCGCACTGCGGGCCGCGACCACCCCCGACGAGATCGTCGACGCACTGTGGGCTCTCGGCGGTCGGCGGCGGGGCGGCGCCGAGGAACTCGCCTACCTCGCCGGGCATCCCGATCCCGAGGTCCGCGAGACCCTGGCCGAGGTGCTGCGCTCCTACCGTGGTGCGGCTGCCCGGACCCTCCGCGCGACCCTCGCCGACCCGGACCACGCCTAGCGCGACGTCCACCAGCCGTCGGCGGTCACCGTCCGACCGGTCGGCCCGGTGGGCGTACCGGTGGGGCGGACCGGCATACCGGCGGCGGGTCGGTACGCGGTACCGGCCGCAGCGTCTGCCGGCTGTCGTGCCAGGACATGCCGCGAATGGCACAGTGGCCGGACCGGACGGCGGCGTCGAGCAGGGGTGACCGGTGCCGCAGTTCGGCGATGACGGCGCGGACCCGCGCGTGCCCGGTGCCGCCGGGTAGCCGGCACGCGTGGTGGCCGAGTACGACCACCAGCGGTACGTGCAGCTGGTCGACGGCGTACTCGATGCTGCCGAGTACCGCCGGACCGATGCCGAGGCCGGCGGTACGCACGGTGAACAGGTCGCTGCCGCCGAACATGACGGCCGGTTCGGGTTGCGGGTCGGCGCAGGCGAAGACCGCAGCGACCGGCCCCGGTCCGGCGAGGGCGGCCGGTGTCAAGGCGATGCCGGCGCGGAAGCGGTCGTGCCCCGTACGCAGGGCGGTGTGGGCGGTGCGTGGGCTCAGCGGCTGTCTGCGGTCGGTGGGGTCGGGAACGCTCATCGCCGCTCCTCTGTCGTGAACCTGTCTCAGGCTTCCTGTTGCGCGACTCACGATACACGAATTGCAAATCGTGTTCTAGAGTGCGCATGTCTGAGGAGGTGGTGATGTCTGTCGTGCTGGTTGCAGGAGTACTGGTCGCGTCCGCGTCCGCGGCGGTGTGCGCGTGGGTCGTACCGGAACCGCGGCGGGCGGCCCGGGTGGCCGGGTTGTTGCTGGTGGTCGCCGCCGTCGCGGCTGTCGGGCTGTTCCTGACAGTCGCGGGCGGCGGGCCCACGGTCGGGTTGCTGGCGCGACCGGAGGTGGGCGGCATCCCGGTCAGCCTCGGGGTGCGGGTGGACCGTCTCGGCGCGCTGTTCGTGCTGCTGGTCTGCGGGATCGCCGCGGTGGTCGCCGGCTACGCGCGGCGCTACCTCGACGGTGAGCCGGGGATGGCCGCCTTCCAGGCGCGCGTCGCGGCCGCCACGGTGGCGACCCTGGTGATGGCGACCGCGCCCAGCCTGGTGCAGTTCGCCGCCGGCTGGATCGCGGCGGGCGCGATGCTGGTGGGGTTGATCGGTTACCACCGGGACCGGCGGCACGTCCGGGAACTGGTCCGTCGCGTCCGGCGGCTGTTCCTGGTCGGCGACGTCGCACTGGTGGCCGGGTTCGCCCTGCTGACGATGCAGGCCGGCAGTGCCGACCTGGCGGCTGTCCGGGCGGCCGCCGCCGGTGCCCCCGCCGGACTCCTGGCGGCGGCGGGCGGGCTGCTGCTGGTGGCCGGCATGGTGCGCTCGGCCCAGGTGCCGGTGCACGGCTGGTTGCCCTGGACCCTGGAGGCGCCGACCCCGGTGTCGGCGTTCCTGCACGCCGGGATGGTCAACGTGGCGGGCTTTCTGATGATCACCTTCGCCCCCGTCGTCGTCGCCGCGCCGGTGGTGATGGCGGCAATGCTGGCGGTGGGCCTGGTCACCGTCGTCGCGGGCGCCCTGTCCGCTGCGGTCCGTACCGACGTCAAGGGGGCCCTGGCGCGGTCCACGGTGGCGCAGATGGGGTTCATGCTCGCGCAGTGCGGGCTCGGCGCGTTCGGACTGGCGGCCCTGCACCTGGTGGGGCACGGCGTGTACAAGGCGTACGCCTTCCTGTCCGCAGGTGGTGCCGTGCAGGCGCAGGCGCGGGCGGCCCACGTGCCGCAGCCCGTCGAGCCGGCCGGTGGCTGGCGTCGCACCGCCGCAGCCGCCGCTGTCCTGATCGTCGCCGTCGGGCTCACCGAGTTCCTCCTCGGCGCCCCGTCCGGGCTGCTCAGCGCCGCGCTTGCGGTCGCCGCCGCGGTCGCCGCGCTGCGGACCGCGCTGTCCGACCGGCGACTGCCGGCAGCCACCGTGCTGGCGATCACCGCCACCGTGGTCGTCCTGACCAGCGGCTACCTGGTGGCGGGGCAGGCGGTCACCCAGTGGCCGGCCCTGCCCTCGGCCGTGCCGCCCGTCGGGGCCACCGTCACGGCGCTGGTGCTGGCAGCCGTCGCACTGCTGTCCGGCGCCGCCCTGCGCGGTCGGCTGGTCGGGCTGTGGTGGTGGGCCTGGCGGGACGGGTACCTGCCCCTGCTGCGCCGCTGGACGGCCGTCCGCTTCGCCGCCGGCACCCGGACCCGCCCGGAGGCCGCAGACCCCCGGGGGTACCTGGGCGAACCGGACCGGTACGACCCGGCCCGCGCGCTGGCCGCCGCGACCGCCGCCGCCGATCACGTCGCCGCGACCTGGCCGCTGGACACCTTCGTGGCGGTCAACCCCCTGGCGGGTCTGGAACGTACGCCGTTCACGCAGGCCACCGCACGACTCCGTGAACTCGGCGGCCTGCGGGTCCACGCGCCCACCGCCGAATGGCGGCAGCGGCTGCACGACGGTGGGATCAGCGAGGCCGACCTCACCGCCGCGTTGCCGGTGACGACCGTTGGAGCCGGTGCCGTACCGGTCGGTGGGCGGCTCGTCGACGTCGCGGACCTCCACCTGACTGTGCTGCGCCACCCGGTGCATGACGGGGCGGCGCCCCCGTCCGACCTGCTGGACGCGGCAACGCGCCGGCTCGCCGCCCTGCCCACCGCCGCCCTGCCCACCGGCGTCAGCTCCGGCCACGACGTGCCCGGCCACGACGGCCGTACCCTCGCCGAACTGCTCGACGACGCGCTGGGCGGCCGGCTCGGCGCGGACATCGACGACCTGGTGGCCGGCTGGTGCGCGGCGCACTGCGGTCGCCCGGCCGCCCGGTGGCCGGTACCCGGTGCCGAGACCGACGGTTGCTGGTCGCGCTGGCGGCGGGTGGCCGCAGCCGACCTCGCGCCGGGCCTGCTCGGCGTCACCGGCTTCGGTGCGTTCCTCGATGCGCTGCCGGCCGCCCCCGAACAGGCCCTCGCCGCCCTGCTGCGAGCGCTCGGCGTCCCGCCCGACGGGTGGGCGGCCTACCTGTCACGGTCGCTGCTGCGCCTGCCCGGCTGGGCCGGATATGCGCGCTGGTCCCAGACGCACCCCGGGCAGCGGCCGGCGTTGACCGTGGTCGACCTGCTCGCGGTACGCCTCGCCTACGAACTCGCCCTCGGCGGCGCCGCCGCCCGGCGTCACCTCGGGGTACCCCCGGTCGTGGACCTGGTCCGGGCGGAGTCGCGCGGCACCGCCGCCACACCCGTCGGCGTCGACCCGGCCGCCCTCGCCCGGCTCGCGGCGGTCCTCGGCCTCGACGGCGTCACCCTGGCCGGGCTACCGGAGGAGAGCCTGGCCGCGTTCCGCGACGCACTGGTCCGCCTCTCCCCGGACCGGCAGGTCGAGGTGTGGCTGAGTGCAGCGGAGAACGCCTACCGGCGGCGGCTCCGCGACCTCCTCGACCGTCGTCAACCGCACCGGGGGCCGGCGGAACCGCCGCTCGCCCAGGCGGTGTTCTGCATCGACGTGCGGAGTGAGGGACTGCGCCGGCATCTGGAGGCCGTCGCCCCGGTACGCACCTTCGGCTTCGCCGGCTTCTTCGGGCTGCCGGTACGTACCACGGCAGCCGGGGCCCGACGCGGCCGGGACCGCTGCCCGGCGCTCATGCAACCCGTCGCCACCGTCCACGAGACACCTGTGCCGCAGCCGACGGTGACGACCACCACCGACGGGACCGTCCCCGCCGACCGTGAGGTGGGGCACGTCCTCCGCCGACGTGTCCGGCACGCCTGGCGGCGGGCGTACGACGGCGCCAAGGCCAGCCCGGCCGGCGCGTTCGCCTTCGTCGAGGTGGCCGGCCTGCTCGCCCTGGCCGCCCTGCTGCTCCGCAGCGTGGCGCCCCGCCGGCTCACGCCACCCCCCGACGACACCGCACCGACCGCCACCGACCTGAACGCCGCGCTGACCCTCGACGAGCAGGTGTACTACGCCGAGGCGACCCTGCGCACGATCGGGCTGACCACCGGCTTCGCCCCGCTGCTGCTGCTCTGCGGGCACGGCGCGACCAGCACCAACAACCCGTACGCCGCCGCTCTCGACTGCGGTGCCTGCGGCGGTAACCGGGGCGGGGTCAGCGCCCACCTCGCCGCCGCCATGCTCAACAATCCCCGGGTACGCGCCGCGCTCGCCGAGCGTGGCATTTGGATCCCCGACCACACCCACGTCCTGGCAGCCGAACACGACACCGTCACCGACGAGGTACGGCTGCTCCACGCCGACGGTGTCCCGGGCGTCCTCCGACCGGCGGTCGACGCGCTGACCGGCCATCTCGCGCTCGCGGGGGCCCGGCTGCGTGCCGAACGGGCCACCCGGCTACCC
>NZ_WVUH01000091.1 GCF_017614955.1 Micromonospora echinofusca | reverse complement strand
GACTGGCGCGGGGCCGGCGCGGCGAGGGCGCGGCCTCAGGACTCGCGCAGCGAGCGTCCGGTCTTGGTGAGGAAGACGTCGTCGAGGCTGGGCCGGTGCAGCTCGATGGAGCGCAGGGCGAGGCCCGCAGCGTCGAGCCGGCGCAGGATCAACGGGATCGCGGTGGCCCCTTCGGAGACGTGGAGGCGCAGACCGCCCTCGTCCACGGTCTCCAGTTTGGCGACGTACTCCTCGGTGTCGAGCAGCTGTGCCGCCTGCGGCGTACCCGCCCGGTCGAGGCCGACGACCACCACGTCCCCGGAGATCTCCCGTTTGAGGTCGGCCGGGGTACCCTCGGCGACCACCTCACCGTGGTCCATGATCGCGATCCGGTCACAGAGCGCGTCGGCCTCGTCGAGGTAGTGGGTGGTGATGAAGACGGTCATCCCCTCGTTGCGCAGGCGCCGGATCTCGTCCCACATGTGGGCCCGGCTCTGCGGGTCGAGACCGGTGGTCGGCTCGTCGAGGAAGACCACCTTCGGTTCGTGGATGATGCCGAGGGCGATCTCCACCCGGCGGCGCTGCCCGCCGGAGTAGGTGCGGCACCTGCGGTCGGCGTACTCGGTGAGCTGGAAGGCGTCCAGCGCACGGACCGCGCGGCGCCGGGCCTCGGCGCGACTGATGCCGTACATCCGGGCCTGGAGGACCAGTTCCTCCCGGGCGGTGGACTCGTCCCAGGTGCTGCCGCCCTGCGGCACGTACCCGATCCGACGGCGTACCCCGGCGGGGTCGCGGCGCAGGTCGGCGCCGGCGATGGTGGCCGCCCCGCCGTCCGGCTCGATCAGGGTGGCGAGCATCCGCAGGGTGGTGGTCTTGCCGGCGCCGTTCGGGCCGAGGAAACCGAAGATCTCACCTTCGGTCACGTGCAGGTCGACCCCGCGTACGGCGTCGACCGTCTTGGACTCCCGACCCTGGCGGCTCCGGAACGACTTCCGCAGCCCACTGGTCTCGATCATGCGAACTCCCCGTGGTCCGGGCCGGTGGTGGACCGGCCGGCATCCTCTGCTGGGCGCGCGGCGGGGCCGCGCGGCCGGCAGGCTATCGCGATATAACTCTTATGGTCAACGTTGATTATTTGGTTCGGGCCAGCCCGCCCAGTCCTCCTGCCCCGCCAACCCGGCGGGCAGGTAGGGCATCCCGGACTCGACCAGGTCGGCGATCCGCTCACACCAGGAAATCTCAGCTTCCGCCCGCGCCGACCAGAGTTCGAACATCCAGCCGACATGCACCGGCCGGGTGCTCCGCATCCACTCCGAGGCGAGCGCCGTCCGCATCGACTCGTTCCCGGCCCGCAGCAACTGGGCCCGGTTGCGCAGGGCGGCAGCCGCCTCGTCCCGGGGCAGCGCGGGAAGAAAGGAGAAGGCCACCGCGAAGGGGTCCGTCGGCTCGTGCAACTGCCACCACAGCCCCCGCAGCAACGTCTCGAACTCGTCCGCCCCCTTCGGGGTCACCTCGTAGCTGGTCCGCGCCGGCCGACCACCCACCTGCTCGGTGGCGACCGCCCGGAGCAGCCCTTCCTCGGTGAGTTTGCGCAACGCATGGTAGATCGACCCGGGCTGCACGTTGGCCCACTTCTCAGCCCCCCAGCTGAGCAGCTCACGCCGGACGTCGTAGCCGTGCACCGGCTGCATCCACTTGACCAGACCGAGAATCATCATGCGAGTGGCAGACACTGGACAAGCGTAATAGCCAAGTTTGACTATCCCGCCGGGGCGACGGGAAACCGTACGACGGATGGCGCCGCCGAACAGTGCCGCATCCCACACTTAGCGATGGTTAAGGCGACCAAAGCGGCCGATACACTCCCGGTCAGTAACCCCGGGAGGAGTCTGAGGTGCGCAAGGTACTCATCGCCAACCGCGGCGAAATCGCCGTACGGGTCGTCCGCGCCTGCCGCGACGCGGGTCTGGGCAGCGTCGCCGTCTACGCCGACTCCGACCGGGACGCCCTGCACGTCACCCTCGCCGACGAGGCGTACGCCCTGGGTGGGGAGAGCGCCGCCGACACGTACCTGCGGATCGACAAGCTGATCGACGTGGCCGCTCGCGCCGGTGCCGATGCCGTGCACCCCGGCTACGGCTTCCTCTCCGAGAACGCGGACTTCGCCCAGGCGGTGATCGACGCCGGGCTGACCTGGATCGGTCCCACCCCGCAGGCGATCCGGGACCTCGGCGACAAGGTGACCGCCCGGCACATCGCCCAGCGGGCCGGCGCGCCGCTCGTCCCCGGTACCCCCGACCCGGTGGGCGGCCCGGACGAGGTCCTCGCCTTCGCCGTCGACCACGGCCTGCCGGTGGCGATCAAGGCCGCGTTCGGTGGCGGCGGACGTGGGCTGAAGGTGGCCCGCACCATGGAGGAGATCCCGGACCTGTTCGAGTCGGCCACCCGCGAGGCGGTCGCCGCGTTCGGCCGGGGCGAGTGCTTCGTCGAGCGCTACCTGGACAAGCCCCGGCACGTCGAGGCGCAGGTCCTCGCCGACCAGCACGGCAACGTCATCGTCGTGGGTACCCGGGACTGCTCGTTGCAGCGCCGACACCAGAAGCTGGTCGAGGAGGCGCCCGCGCCGTTCCTGACCGAGGCGCAGCGCAAGCAGATCCACGAGAGCGCCAAGGCGATCTGCCGGGAGGCCGGCTACCACGGCGCCGGCACGGTCGAGTACCTGGTCGGCGCGGACGGCACCATCTCGTTCCTGGAGGTCAACACCCGGCTCCAGGTCGAGCACCCGGTCACCGAGGAGACCGCCGGGATCGACCTGGTCCGCGAGCAGTTCCGGATCGCCGCCGGGGAGAAACTGCGGATCACCGAGGACCCGACGCCGCGCGGACACTCCATCGAGTTCCGGATCAACGGCGAGGACCCGGGTCGCAGCTTCCTGCCCGCCCCGGGTACGGTCACCGCCCTGCGGCTGCCCACCGGGCCGGGCGTACGGGTGGACACCGGTATCTCGGCCGGTGACGTGATCGGTGGCAACTTCGACTCGCTGCTCGCCAAGGTGATCATCACCGGCGAGACCCGGACCGAGGCCCTGGAGCGGGCCCGCCGCGCACTGGACGAGATGGTGGTCGAGGGGATGGCCACCGCGCTTCCGTTCCACCGGCTGGTGATCCGGGACGCCGCGTTCACCGACGAGCCGTTCCGGGTGCACACCCGGTGGATCGAGACCGAGTTCGACAACACCGTGCCGCCGTTCACCGCCGCCGCCGGCGCCGCCGAGGGCCCGGCCGAACGGGAGACCGTCGTGGTCGAGGTCGGCGGCAAACGGCTGGAGGTCAGCCTGCCCGCCGGCTTCGGTGCGGGTACGCCCACCGCCGCGCCCGCCGCCCGCCGGCCGGCCGCCCGCCGGGGCGGGGGCGCCAAGGCCGGTACGGCGGTCAGCGGGGACACGCTCGCCTCCCCGATGCAGGGCACCATCGTCAAGATCGCAGTGGCGGAGGGTGACACCGTCGCCGAGGGCGATCTGGTGGTGGTCCTGGAGGCGATGAAGATGGAGCAGCCGCTGCACGCCCACAAGGCGGGTACGGTGAGCGGCCTCTCCGCCGAGGTGGGGGCCGTCATCACCGCCGGTGCCGCGATCTGCACCATCGCCTGACCACGGGCACGGGCGCAGCGCCCGGTGGACGTGTTTTCCCCGACCACCGGGCGCATCCGCAGGCCGGGACGGCCATGATGGCTCAGTGCGGTTTCTCAACGGCGCGGCACCCGCGCACGACCTGACCTACAACGACGTCTTCATGGCGCCGGCCCGCTCCGAGCTGGGTTCCCGGCTCGACGTGGACCTGGCCACCAGCGACGGTACGGGCACCACCATCCCGCTGGTGGTGGCGAACATGACCGCGGTGGCCGGCCGGCGGATGGCGGAGACCGTCGCCCGGCGCGGCGGGATGGTGGTGATCCCGCAGGACATCCCGATCGACGTGGTCACCGAGGTCGTCGGCTGGGTCAAGCAGCGCCACCTGGTCCACGACACGGCGATCACGCTCGGCCCGACCGACACCGTCGGCGACGCGATCCACCTGCTGCCGAAGCGGTCCCACGCGGCGGTGATCGTGGTCGACGCCGAACGCCGACCGCTCGGGGTGGTCACCGAGGCGGACACCGTGGGCGTGGACCGGTTCGCCCAGCTCCGGCACGTCATGTCCACCGAGCTGCACACCGTACCCGCCGACGCGGACCCGCGTACCGGCTTCGACCGGCTGTCGCAGGGGCGGCGCCGGCTGGCCCCGGTGGTCGACGCCGACGGGCGCCTGGTCGGCGTCCTCACCCGGCAGGGCGCGCTGCGGGCCACCCTGTACCGCCCGGCGGTCGACGGCCAGGGGCGGCTGCGGGTGGCGGCCGCCGTCGGGATCAACGGCGATGTCACCGGCAAGGCCGGGGCGCTGCTGGCAGCCGGGGTGGACACCCTGGTCGTGGACACCGCGCACGGACACCAGGAACGGATGATCTCCGCCCTGCGGGCGGTCCGCCGGTTGGACCCGGCGGTGCCGGTCGCCGCCGGCAACGTGGTCACCGCCGACGGGGTACGCGACCTGGTCGACGCGGGCGCCGACATCGTCAAGGTCGGCGTCGGGCCGGGCGCGATGTGCACCACCCGGATGATGACCGGCGTCGGCCGGCCGCAGTTCTCCGCCGTACTCGACTGCGCGGCAGCGGCCCGGCAGCTCGGCCGGCACGTCTGGGCCGACGGCGGGGTCCGGCACCCCCGGGACGTGGCGCTCGCCCTGGCCGCCGGTGCCTCCAACGTGATGATCGGCTCCTGGTTCGCCGGCACCTACGAGTCCCCCGGTGACCTCTACACGGACGCGGACGGGCGGCGCTACAAGGAGAGCTTCGGGATGGCGTCGGCGCGGGCGGTCAGTGCCCGTACCGCCGACGACAGCCCGTTCGACCGGGCCCGCAAGGCGGTCTTCGAGGAGGGCATCTCGTCGGCCCGGATGTATCTCGACCCGTCCCGGCCCGGCGTCGAGGACCTGATCGACGAGATCGTCGCCGGGGTCCGCAGCGCGTGTACGTACGCCGGTGCACGGAACCTCGCCGAGTTCCACGAGCGGGCGCTGATCGGCGTACAGAGCACCGCCGGCTACACCGAGGGCATGCCCCTACCCACCAGCTGGTGACCTGTAAGGAAGGGCCCCCGGTTAACGCTTTCGGTAGAGGAAGGGCCCCTTCTTAACACGTCGGTCAGCCGCCAGCCGGCTGCCGGGCGGGTAGGCGCGTACAGGCGAGCAGGCCGATGACCAGGAAGCCTGCGGCGGCGAAGGCGGCGTACCGGGTGGCGTCGGAGAACGCGGCCCGGGCGTCCTCGGCGGCGGTCGCGGTTGCCGGCTCGGCCGCGAGGCCGCTGATCGCCGCCCCGGCGCTCCCCTTCACCGCGTCGACGATCTGCTGCTGTGCCGCCGGGTCGAGTCCGGGCCGGTCGTCGAGCCGGTCACCCAGGATGCCGCCGAGGCTGGCGAAGAGCACGGTACCCAGCACCGCGATGCCGAGCGCCGAACCGACCTGGCGTGCCGTGCTCTGCACCCCGGAGCCCTGGCCGCTGCGGCTGACCGGCACGTCGGCGAGGGAGACGCCGGTGAGCTGCGCCGTGGCCAGACCGACGCCCACTCCGTACACGAAAAGGAAGCCCAGCGGGGCCCACCACCTGGTGTCCGGCGCGACGACCAGGCCGAGACCGGCGACACCGACCAGCTCGGCCGCGACGCCGAGCTGGACCACCCGGGCGGCCCCCCAGCGCTGGGTGAGCGGCGCGCCGAGCCCGCTGGCGACGAAGCTGCCGACGGCGAGCGGCAGCAGCGCCAGGCCGGTCCGGAAGGCGCTGTAGCCGAGTACGTTCTGGTACCACAACGGCAGCGCGAAGAGCAGGCCGAACTCTCCGAGGCTGACGATGGCGGCGGCGATGATGCCGTTGCGGAACGAGCCGATGCGGAACAGTGACAGGTCGAGCAGGGCGGGGCGGCCGGTCCGGTTCCGCCGGATCTGCTGGGCCAGGAAGGTGCCGAGCACGACCAGGCCGAGCGCGGCGGCGACCGGTACCGGTGAGATGCCGGCGGTCCAGTCCAGGCCGAGGAGACGGAACGGCCGTTCCCGCTCCCACCAGCCGTAGGTACGCCCCTCGATGAGCGCGAAGACCACTCCGGTCATGCCGACGACGGAGAGCACGGCGCCGAGCCAGTCGATGCCGCGTTCGGCCCGCTCGTCGCGGGACTCGGGGACGAGCGCGAGGGTGGCGACGACGACCGCGAGGCCGACCGGGATGTTGATGCCGAAGGCCCACCGCCAGGAGTACTCGGTGGTCAGCCAGCCGCCGAGCAGTGGCCCGAGGGCGGCGGTACCGCCGATGGTGGATCCCCAGATGGCGAACGCGATGCCCTTGTCCCGGCCGGTGAAGTTGGCGTTGAGCAGGGAGAGCGAGGTCGGCAGCATCATCGCGCCACCGAGGCCCTGGAG
This sequence comes from Micromonospora echinofusca, assembly GCF_017614955.1. Taxonomy (GTDB): domain Bacteria; phylum Actinomycetota; class Actinomycetes; order Mycobacteriales; family Micromonosporaceae; genus Micromonospora; species Micromonospora echinofusca_A. Next base: position 15,230 of record NZ_WVUH01000091.1, on the reverse strand, counting down.
CACCCGGGCGGCGATCAGCAGCTCGCCGGAGCCGGCGAGGGCGGCGAGCACGCTCGCCACCAGGAACACCAGTACGCCCGCGACGAACATGCCGCGACGTCCGGAGCGGTCGGCGAAGCGGCCGGCGACCAGCAGCAAAGCCGCGAAGACCAGGGTGTACGCCTCCTGCACCCACTGCGCGTCGGTGGAGGTGATGCCGAGGTCCCGGATGATCTGCGGTACGGCGACGTTGACGATCGTGGCGTCCACGATGATCATCGCGACGCCGAGGCTGATAGCGAGCAGTCCCCACCAGCGGGTTCGCCCCTGCATGACCCACCCCATTTCGCTAGTTTTTCTAGCTACCTGGCATGCTAGCTTTTACCCGTGGAGGGCCCGTCGTCAACCCCGAGCCGCCCGGCGTCCGACCCCGCCGGTCAAGCGTCCGGTCGCGGGCGGAACAGCGACACGGCGTGGGCACTACGCGAGCTGCTCCGGGCCGCCGGGGACACCCGCCAGGCCCTGGCCCGCCGGCTCGGCATCGGTACGACCGACGCGGCGGCGATCGACCTTCTCGTCTCCAGTCCGGCTCCGCTCGGACCGGTGGAGCTGGGAAACCGGCTCGGGATCACCTCCGCCTCGGCCACCACCCTGGTGGACCGGCTGGTCCGGGCCGGGCACCTGGCCCGGGCTCCGCACCCGAGCGACCGCCGCCGGCTGGTCCTCCAGGTCACCGACCATGCCCTCGACGAGGTGTACGCCGCCCTGCGTCCACTGCTCGACGGGGTGGAGCGGGCAGCGGCCCAACTGAGCCCGGAGCAGGCGGCGGCGACCGCCGGGTTCCTGCGCGCGGTGGCCGAGGTCATGCGGGAGTACGCGGACAGCGCGCCGACCGGCGGCGAGGACGGCGCGTCCCCGGCGCGTACCCGGGGGCGCAACCGGGTCCGGTGAGCCCACCTTCTCAGGTGTTAAGCGGGGGCCCTTCCTCTACCGAAAACGTTAACAGGGGGCCCTTCCTTGCACCTCAGTGGAAGAGGAGGGGGATGACGGTGCGGGCCGCGGCCTCGGGGTCGGTGCCGACCTCGGCGGGGAGCGCGCCGGAGAGCCACAGGGTGACGAAGCCGTGCACCACCGACCAGGTGGCGAGCCGGGTGGCCTGCGGGTCGCTCTGGTCGACGCCTGGATGGTCGGCGATGACGGCCTGGAGGGCGGCGGTCGACCGGGCGCGCGCGGCGGTGACCTCGGGGTCGTCGCGGCGGTAGAGCCCGGGGGCGAACATCACCTCGAAGTGGGCCCGGTGCCGGACGGCGAAGCGTACGTAGCCGACCCCGGCTTCCAGCAGGTCGGTGCCGGACCGCCGCAGTTCCTCGGCGAGCAGGTCGAATCCCTGCGCGGCGAGGGCGGTGAGCAGGCCAGCCTTGTCCCCGAAGTGGTGGGTGGGGGCGGCGTGCGACACGCCCACCCGGCGGGCCAGGTCGCGCAGGCTGAGGGCGGCCGGGCCGGACTCGCCGATGGCCTCGGCCGCCGCCGCCAGCAGGGCGCGCCGCAGGTCGCCGTGGTGGTACGCCTTGGTGCTCACCACGCCAGCCTATCTTGTCATTGACAGGATTCCCCGACGGTGCCAATCTTGCCAGTGACAAGTTTCCCGTGGGGGCACCGACGGCCCCCCTGAGAGCGCGGAGCACGCCATGGCACCCCTCATCGCCCTGATCGCCGGCCTCCTGATGGCCCGGCTCGCCGGCCTGGCCGGCGTCGACCCGCTGGACGGCTGGCAGCCGGCCCTGCGGGTCGGTCTGGCCACGATGTTCGCCCTCACCGCGACCGCCCACTTCACCGCCGGTCGCCGGGCCGACCTGATCGCCATGGTGCCGCCCCGCCTGCCCCGCCCCGGGCTGCTGGTGACCGTGACCGGAGTGCTGGAACTCGTCGGCGCGGTCGGGCTGCTGCTCCCGGCCACCGCCCGGTGGGCCGCCGCCGGGCTGGCCCTGCTGATGCTCGCCATGTTCCCGGCGAACGTGTCCGCCGCCCGGCGCGGCCTGACCCTGGCCGGCCGCCCGGTCACTCCGCTCGGCCCCCGCACCGCCCTGCAACTGCTCTTCCTGGCCGCCTCGGCCGGGGTACTGCTGCTGCCGGCCGGAAGCTCCTGAACCGCCGAGCCGGACGGCCACCCGACCCAGTCCCGGACGACCCCGGGCGGCCCCGGGGAACTCCGCCCGAAAATCTGTTTGGCTCCTAACATTCAGGTTGCTAACCTGCGATCGTGCACCACGGAAGCCTGGACGACGCGCCGATCGGCCGGTTGCTCGGCATCGCCGGCCACCTCGCCACCCAACGCTGGAACCGCTACCTCGCCGAGCAGCACGGGCTGACCGGGGCCGGCATGGCAGCCCTGCTCGCGCTGCACCGGCACGGCGAGTTGACCCACCGGGCCCTGGCCGACCACTGCTTCGTCCGTCCGGCCACCGCCACCGGGATCATCGACACCCTCGAACGGGACGGCCTGGTGGAACGACGCCGCAGCGACACCGACCGCCGTACGATCCGGCTCGCGCTCACCCAGGCCGGGACGGACCGGATGGCGACCATCGTCCGGCTGGTCGATACGAACGCACCGCTGACCTCGGTCGACGCCGATCCGGCGAACGCGGCGGTGATCCGCAGATTCCTGCTCGAACTCATCCAGACCATGTCCTGCGGGGAGGACACCACGTTGACCCAACCACACCGGCCCACCGACCCGGGGAGCGACCGATGCTGATCCGGCTGCTCCGTACCCACCTCCGGCCGTACCGCCGGCCGCTGCTGCTCGTCGTGCTGCTGCACCTGGTCGGCACGATCGCCCTGCTCTACCTGCCGAGCCTCAACGCCGACATCATCGACCGGGGCATCGCCCGGGGTGACACCGGCTACATTCTCACCACCGGTGGCTGGATGCTGCTGGTCAGCGCGGTGCAGATCGCCACCGCGATCGCAGCGGTACGCCTCGGCTCGCGGGTCGCGATGAGCTTCGGCCGGGACGTCCGGGCGGCCGTGTTCAGCCGGGTGATGAGCTTCTCCACCCGGGAGGTCGCGCACTTCGGCGCCCCGTCCCTGATCACCCGCAACACCAACGACGTGCAGCAGGTGCAGATGCTCGTCGTGCTGGGCAGCACCCTGCTGGTCGGCGCACCGATCATGATGATCGGCGGCGTCATCATGGCGCTGCGCGAGGACGCCGGTCTCTCCTGGCTGATGGTGGTCAGCGTGCCGGTGCTGGGCGTCGCACTCGGCCTGATCAGCGCCCGGATGGTCCCCCAGTTCCGGCTCATGCAGACCCGGGTGGACACGGTCAACCGGGTGCTGCGTGAGCAGATCACCGGCATCCGGGTGGTCCGGGCGTTCGTCCGCGAGCCGTACGAGACCGAGCGGTTCGCCGTCGCCAACGTCGACCTGACCGCCACCGCCCTGCGTACCGGCCGGCTGATGGCCCTGGTCTTCCCGATCGTGATGCTGGTGCTCAACGTCTCCAGCGTCGCCGTGCTCTGGTTCGGCGCGTCCCGGATCGAGGCCGGCGAGATCGAGGTCGGCGCGCTGACCGCGTTCCTCAGCTACCTGATGCAGATCCTGATGTCGGTGATGATGGCGACGTTCATGCTGATGTCGGTGCCCCGGGCGGCGGTCTGCGCCGAACGGATCATCGAGGTGCTGGACACCCGCACCTCGGTCACCCCGCCCGGACAGCCGGTCGGTGAGCTGCGCAGCCACGGCGAGCTGGAGCTGCGGGACGTCGAGTTCCGGTACCCGGGTGCGGCGGCCCCGGTGCTGCGGGACATCTCGTTCCGCGCCGAGCCGGGACGGACCACCGCGATCATCGGCAGCACCGGCGCCGGGAAGACCACCCTGCTGAACCTGGTCCCCCGGCTGGTCGACGTGACCTCCGGTGCGGTCCTGGTCGACGGCGTCGACGTCCGGGAACTCGACCCGGACCTGCTCTGGGGCCGGATCGGGCTGGTACCGCAGCGGCCGTACCTCTTCTCCGGGACAGTGGCCAGCAACCTGCGCTACGGCAACCCGGACGCCGGGGACGAGGAGCTGTGGGCGGCCCTGGAGACCGCCCAGGCCCGCGACTTCGTCGAGGCCATGCCGGGCGGGCTGGACGCGCCCATCGCGCAGGGCGGCACCAACATCTCCGGCGGTCAGCGGCAACGGCTGGCCATCGCCCGGGCCCTGGTCCGGCGGCCGGAGATCTACCTCTTCGACGACTCGTTCAGCGCGCTCGACCTGGGTACCGATGCCCGGTTGCGGGCCGCGCTGCGGGAGGTCACCGCCGAGGCCGCAGTGGTGATCGTGGCCCAGCGGGTCTCCACGATCATCGACGCGGACCAGATCATCGTGTTGGAGGACGGAACCGTGGTCGGTCGGGGCCGACATGACGAACTGCTCGACTCCTGTCCGACGTACGCCGAGATCGTCGCCTCCCAGCTCACCTCGGCGGTGACCGCATGAGCGGACCGCAGGTGACGACCACCCCGGCGCAGGGCGCCGGACCGGCGGCGGCCGGGCGACCCGGCGGAGGTCCCGGGGGCACCACACCGGTGAGACTGCCGGCTGCCGGCGCGGGCGGACGGGGTGGTCCGCCGTGGATGAGCGCGGCCATGCCGGCCGAGCGTTCGATGAACTTCGGCCCGTCGGCCCGTCGGCTGATCGGCCGGCTCCGCCCGTACCGGCTGGCGCTGTTCGGGGTGATCTCGCTCGCCGTGCTCAGCGTCGCCCTCAACGTCATCGGGCCGAAGGTGCTCGGGTGGGCCACCGACGTCATCTTCGCCGGGGTGCTGGGCGAGCGGCTGCCGGACGGGGTGACCCTGGAGCAGGCGGTGGCGCAGGCCCGCGCGGCCGGCGACGACAACTTCGCCGACATGCTGCTGCGGATGCAGGTGGTGCCGGGCGCCGGGATCGACTTCTCCCGGCTCGCCGGCATCCTGCTGGTCGCGCTCGGCATCTATCTCGCGGCGAGCCTGCTCGGCTGGTGGCAGGGGTACCTGCTCAACGGGGTCGTCCAGCAGGCGATCCTGAAGCTGCGGGCGGACGTCGAAGCCAAGATCAACCGGCTGCCGCTGCCGTACTTCGACCGGCAGCCCCGGGGTGAGCTGCTCAGCCGGGTCACCAACGACATCGACAACATCTCGCAGAGCCTCCAGCAGACCATGAGCCAGTTGCTCACCTCGCTGCTCACCGTGGTCGGCGTGCTCACCATGATGTTCGTGGTGTCGCCGCTGCTCGCGGTGATCGCCCTGGTCGCGGTACCGCTGTCGGTGGTGGTCACCAAGCAGATCGCCAAGCGGTCGCAGAAGCAGTTCATCGCCCAGTGGACGCACACCGGTCAGCTCAACGCCCAGATCGAGGAGGCGTTCACCGGCCACGAGCTGGTCAAGGTCTTCGGCCGGCAGCGGGAGGTGGAGGCGGCCTTCGCCGCGAAGAACGAGGAGCTGTACCGGGCCAGCTTCGGCGCCCAGTTCATCTCCGGGATCATCATGCCGTCGATGATGTTCATCGGGAACCTCAGCTACGTGGTGGTCGCCGTGGTCGGTGGCCTCCGGGTGGCGTCCGGGGCGATGAGCCTCGGCGACGTGCAGGCGTTCATCCAGTACAGCCGGCAGTTCACCCACCCGCTCACCCAGGTCGCGTCGATGGCGAACCTGCTCCAGTCCGGGGTGGCCTCCGCCGAGCGGGTCTTCGACCTGCTCGACGCCGAGGAGCAGGTCGAGGACCCGACCGACCCGGTCCGGGTCGCCCAGCCGCACGGCCGGGTGGAGTTCGAGCGGGTGTCGTTCCGGTACACCCCGGAGAAGCCCCTGATCGAGGAGCTGTCCCTGGTCGCCGAGCCGGGTCACACGGTGGCCATCGTCGGGCCGACCGGCGCCGGCAAGACCACCCTGGTCAACCTGATCATGCGGTTCTACGAGCTGGACGCGGGACGGATCACCCTGGACGGGGTGGACATCACCGCGATGCGCCGGGACGAGCTGCGCGGCTCCATCGGCATGGTGCTCCAGGACGCGTGGCTCTTCGGCGGCACGATCCGGGACAACATCGCGTACGGCCGGCCGGACGCCACCGAGGAGGAGATCCTCGCCGCCGCGCGGGCGACCTTCGTCGACCGGTTCGTCCGCAGCCTGCCCGACGGGTACGACACGGTGATCGACTCGGAGGGCGGCAACGTCAGCGCCGGGGAGAAGCAGCTCATCACCATCGCGCGGGCGTTCCTGGCCAACCCGTCGCTGCTGATCCTGGACGAGGCGACCAGTTCGGTGGACACCCGTACCGAGGTGCTGTTGCAGCACGCGATGGCGGCGCTCCGCTCGGACCGGACGAGTTTCGTGATCGCCCACCGGCTGTCGACGATCCGGGACGCCCACCTCATCCTGGTGATGGAGGACGGCCGGATCGTCGAACAGGGCACCCACGACGAGCTGCTCGCCGCCGGGGGTGCCTACCACCGGCTCTACCACGCGCAGTTCAGTCAGCCGGTGGCCGAGGAGGTACCCGCCGGACCGGTCCTCACCACCGGGGCGACGCCTCGGCAGCGATGAGCCGGACCGCCCCGGCGACGGACAGCACGTCGTCGGGGCGGACGGCCCGGCCGGGCGGCCCAGCCGGGGCGGGCTGGGCGGCCGGGCCGGGAAGGCCGGCAGCCGGGCCGCGCCGACGCAGGGAGACCTGGCCGGCGGCGGCCTCCCGGGCACCGACGACCGCGACGTAGGGCACCTTGCGTTCGGCGGCCCGCCGAATCCGGGCGCCGAGGGTACCGTCGGCGTGCTGCTCGGCGCGCAGCCCGGCGGCCACGCAGTCGCTGGTGAACGCGGCGGCGGCGGGCTGCTGGGCGGCGTCGACCGGGAGCACCACCACCTGGGTCGGGGCGTACCAGGCGGGGAAGGCCCCGCCGTGCGCCTCGATGAGGTACGCGAAGAGCCGTTCCATGCTGCCGACGAGGCTGCGGTGCACCATCACCGGCCGGCTCCGGCCACCCGAGCGGTCCCGGTAGGAAAGGTCGAACCGCTCGGGTTTGTCGAAGTCGAGCTGGATGGTGGAGAGGGTCGACTCCCGCCCGGCGGCGTCCCGGACCTGTATGTCGATCTTCGGGCCGTAGAAGGCGGCCTCGCCGGGCGCCTCCTGGTGGTCGATCCCGACCAGGGCATCCCGGAGCAGGTCCTCGGCCCGGTGCCACATCGCGTCGTCCCCGACGTACTTCTCCCCCGGCCCGCGCAGCGACAACCGGTACCCGGACGGTTGCACGCCCAGCGCGGCGTGCGCCACCCGGATCAGCCGTAACACCTCGGCGACCTCCGCGCCGACCTGGTCGAGGGCGCAGAAGGTGTGCGCGTCGTTGAGCGAGATGGCGCGTACCCGGCTGAGTCCGCCGAGCACGCCCGAGCGCTCGGCCCGGTACATTCCGCCGATCTCGGCGATCCGCAGCGGCAGGTCCCGGTACGACCGGCCCCGGGCCCGGTACACCAGGGCGTGGTGCGGGCAGAGCGACGGGCGCAGGACGAACCCGTCGTCGTCGCCGCCGAGCGACATGGCCGGGAACATCTCGTCGGCGAAGTGGCCGAGGTGCCCGGAGAGTTCGAAGAGTTCCCGCCGGCCCAGCGGGGGCGAGTAGACGTGCTGGTAGCCGGCCCGGCGTTCCAGTTCACGCAGGTACGACTCGACGGCGTGCCGGGCGGCGGCACCGGCCGGCAACCAGAACGGCAGGCCGGCGCCGCAGAGCGGGTCGGAGTCGAAGAGGTCCAGCTCACGGCCGAGCCTACGGTGGTCGATCATCGCGTTCTCCTTGGTCGGGTACGGCCGGCGGGGCGACCGGTGCGGGGACCCGACCCGGGACACGACGAGGGCCCCGGGCGGATCGCCCGGGGCCCTCGTCGACGGATGGTCGCGTCAGTACGGCTCGCCGGGGTCTCCCGGCGTCGTGGTGTGGACCGCACTGTGCATGACCGGAACCTACGCCCGACCCGTTGCCGCCCGCACCCGGATTTCCGGGATGTCGGGGAGTTCCGGTTGCCCGGCGATCCGGCGGCTGCCCGGGGGATTCGGCGGTTGCCCGGCGATCCGGCGGCTGCCCGGGGGGATTCGGCGTGACCTGGAAGCGGCCCGCCGGCACGGGACCTGCCGGCGGACCGCCGCGTACCCGCCGCCGGGAACGGGGGACCAGGCGGGTCGGGCAACGCGCCGACAACGGTACGCCGCCACGGAGCGTTCTGCCGCCCGCAACGCGAAATCCCTTGTGGCACAAGCGTTTCCGGTGGAAGCGGCGGTATCCGCCGGGTGTCACGGCCGGTGGTGCACCTCACCCGTGGCCAGGGCTGTCACAATCGGTGGTGGCCCGGGCGGCACGCTCGACAACGATCCACAGCCGGCCCGAACCGTGCTCCCAACCGGCCCGAACCGTCGAGGTGGCCCGTGCCCGAAATCCTCCTGGAGGTCGCGTCGCCCGTGTGGGCGTACATGGCGCTGCTCGGGTTGCTGGTGCTGGACGCCTTCGTCCCGGTCGTACCGACCCAGGCCATCATGATCACCGGCGGGGCGTTGACCGTGTACGGCGGGCTGAGCCTGCCGGTGACCATCGGGGTCGGCGCGCTCGGTGTGTTCCTCGGCGATCTGGCCTGCTACCTGCTCGGCCGGTCGGCGCCCCGGCAGTCCGGGCCGGGCCGGACCGGTACCCGGGGACGGGTCCGCCGGGCTGCCGGCCGGGTCACCCGGGGCCTGCGCCGCCCCGGGCCGATGGTGATCCTGCTGTGCCGGTTCGTACCGGGTGGCCGGATGGCGGCCTGCTTCTCGGCCGGTCGCAGTCAGTACCCGTACCGCCTGTTCCTGCTCTACGAGGCGACCGCGGCGCTGGGCTGGGCCGCGTACGGCGCTCTCGTCGGGCACCTCGGCGGCACCGCGCTGGCCGGGTCGACGTGGCAGTTGGCGCTGGTCGCGGCCGGTGCGGCGGGCGGGTTCACGCTGATGGGCTGGGTGTTGAACCGGTACACCGGCCGCACTCCGGTGGACGCCGACGAGGTGGCGCTGCCGGTGGAGACCGAGGAACTCGCCGTACACGGTTGAGCGCTCCTCCCGCGTACGTCAGTCGTCGTCGGCGTTGCCGGCGGCGACCCGCCCGGAGAGCCGCTCGTAGCGCTGCCGGGCGGCCTGGACGCTGCCGAGGCCCAGCCCGAAGGCGATCGACTGCCAGGTCATGCCCCGGTCCCGGGCCAGTTGGAGCAGTCCGGCCTCCAGCGCGTCGATCTCGGCCCGGACGTGCGGGACGAGGGTGAGCGCGGCGGTCAGGTCGGCCGGGTCGACCGGCTCCTCCCCCGGCTCGGCCTGGGCGCCTCCGCTGAGCAGCGCGGTCACCAGGCAGACCGCCTCGTACGGGTCGGGCACGGTCGGGTGGGACCAGCGGCGGCGGCGCTGCTCGGTGTCGGCGTGCCGCTCGGTGATCCGGGCCAGCGCGGCGTGGTGCCGGTGGGCCCGGAGCCGGCCGGCGTCGGGTGGGGTGAACGGGTCACCGGTCGACGGGTCGAGCGTCGGCTGGTCACGGGGCGGTCGGCTGTCGGTCATGCCGCCAGCAAACCAGATTCCGCGCCCCGATGTAAACAGAATGTTCAAAACAGTCTGTTCAACAGGAGGGACGTGGTCCGGGCGGAGTTGACGCGGGACGGCTCAGCGCGCTCCGGGCAGGTCGGTGAGGAAGGCCCGCCAGGCAGCGGGGTCGAAGGTGAGCACCGGACCGGCCGGGTCCTTGCTGTCCCGCACCCCGACCAGGCCGGGCAGGTTGCCGGCCACCTCGACGCACTCCCCACCCTGGGTGTTGCTGCGGCTGCTCGTCCGCCAGATTGCGCCGGTCAACTCCATCGCCGCGCCCCTTCTCTGATCAACTCGATGGACTGCTGGTGGGACAGGGCCTCGCTGCGCAACGCCTCCCAGACCTGCCGGAGGGTGGCCAGATCCCGGGGCTGGTCGACCAACTGCCCGTAGAGCAGGTCGTCCAGGAAGGCGGCGTCGTCCTCGTCCGGCAGGGTGGCGATGACGAACGGGCCACTCAGCCCGACATGCGCGCCGACGGCGGTCGGCACCACCTGGATCCGCACCCGGGGCCGCTCCGCGCAGACCCGCACCACGTGGTCGAGCTGCTCCCGCATCACCGCCGGGCCGCCGACCGGCTGGTACAGCACCCGCTCGTCGATCACCGCGACCAGGTGCGGCGGGTCGTCCCGGTGCAGGATCTCCTGCCGCGCCAGCCGGGCGGTGACCTGCTGCTCCACCTCGCCGGTCCGGCGCAGCGCCCCGGCCAGCAGCAGCGCACGGGCGTACCCCTCGGTCTGGAGCAGACCGGGAATCACTGAGAGCTGGTAAACGCGCAGCGCGGTGGCGGACTGCTCGATCTCCACCCACTGCCGGAACCAGGGCAGCACCTGGGGCCGCCCGACCACCCGCTGGATCCGGCTGAGCCGACCACCGGTCGCCAGCACGTCGTCGCAGTGCCGGGCGAACTCCCGGGTCGGCCGGCGCTGGGCCAGCTCGATCTTCGCGATCAGGGAGGGCGAGTAGCTGATCCGCTGGGCCAGCGACTCCTGGGAGAACCCGGCGTCGGCGCGGGCCCGACGCAACTCGTCGGCGAAGAGTTCGAGCGTCGCGGCGTCCGGCACGTACCTCTCCTTACCGACCCTTACCGACCGGGGACGGGCGGTGACACCCGGGACGGTGCCGGCACCGATCCTTCCAGAACCGCACGGACATTCACCAGACTGTCACTGCGGAAACGCGGCGTGTCACACCCGAAGGGCACGCCGCTCTCCGCACCGGGGCCGTCCTCCCTCTCCCCACCGTCCACGGAGGGCGGCCCCCTCCCCCGAGAGGAGACCGCGATGGCCGTCGAGTTGCCGCCCCGGGTACTGCCGCACACCCCGGCCCGCCCGCTGTGGTTCTGCCGGAACTGCGGCCTGCCGTGGCCCTGCCCGTCGGCCCGGTTGCTGCTCAGATGCGAGTACGACCGCGATCCGGTCGGCCTGTCGGTCTACCTCTGCGGACTGCTGCACGAGGCCGTCGCCGACCTGTACCGGCTCAACCCGCACGACGCACCCGCCCCGCAGGCCCTCTTCGACCGGTTCGTCGGCTGGTCGCCGCGCAACCGGCGACCAGCCTGACGCGTCAGCTACCTACTGCTGGATCGGGTTGCCGTCGTTACCGCAGATGTACCCGGCGACGATGCAGTTGGTCACCCGACGCTGGAGTTCGGCAGCGTCCCAGGCGTTGAAGAAGTCACCGTGGAAGGTGTAGCCGGGGGCGTTGGTGACGTTCGTCCCGTTACGGGTGCCACCGAGGCTCAGCCCACCACCGTTGACCGGGTAGGTGATCAGGAACTCCAGCCGGGGTACCGGCACCGGGTGGCTGGCCGGGCAGTAGCCGCCCACCCCGCCGAGCCCGAACGCCATGTGGCTCTTGTGGTCCGGACTGTCCAGGTTGACCCCGTCCCAGCAGGTCGGGAAGTCGAGGTACGTCTCCAGCTTCGACCCGGCCGGGCAGCTCAGGAAGTCCCGGCTGGACTCCGGGTACCCCCGGCACGACCAACGGGCCGCCGGGTTCTGGTCGGGCGAGGTGGCCAGGGCGTTCCCGACCACGATCTTCAGTCCGCGCGGGTGCGGCTTGACGTTCGCCCGGTCGGTGATCCCCTGGTAGTAGAACGTGACGTGCTCGGGGGCCACCGGTACGCCGTTCTTGTAGAGCGTCGGCACCCAGTACGCGGAGAGGTCGACCTGCGGGTTGCAGTTGGTGGTGCCGAGGCTCAACGACTGGAGGGTCGAGTACGCGTCGGCGCTCCGGTTGCCGAAGAACTCGTGCATGTGCGAGGCGCCCGGCTGTCCGGGACGGACGATCGGGTCGTCGAGGGCGCGGCCCTTGCTGGCGCAGTCGGCCCGGAACTCGGAGCCGCGTACCGGGGCGAGCTGGAGTTCCAGAGCAGCCGCCTCCTGCTCGGGGCTCAGGACGTACCCGTGATCGGCATGGTTTCCTGCGGTGGACGAGCCGCCGGCGACGGCGGGTGTGTCGCCGCCCGCGTAGCCCGCACCGGCGGCGGCGAGGGTGAGCAGGGCGACGGTCAGCGCGCCGAGGCGGCGCAGATGGGGACGTCCGGACGGGCCGGCGCCGCTGCGCCGGGGGATGAGCCGCATGGTTCCTCCTTGCCCGGCCGTGGGGCGGGGCGGTTGACGGAACGAAGCTGTGAGAGCGCTCTCCGAGACTCATTGATAACCGCACGCAACGAGATCTGTCAATGGCTGTAAAGATGGCGGGATTGCCGGACAGCCCGGCGGACCGACACACTGACGCGGTGACGGAGACCGATGCCCCGCAGCGCCGGCCCGGCCGGGTGGCCGCCCTCGGGCTGGCCGCCGCAGTCCTGGCCGGCTGCTACCTGATCGGGTCGGCGTTCCTGGTACGCGGACAGACCGGCGTCCCCGGCCACTCCGGCACCTTCTACGACCCGTCCCGCTGGCTGCTGCTCGCCGCCCTGGCCGGGGCCGGCGTCGCCGTCGCCACGACCCGCACCCGGGCCCACGCAGCAGCGGCGGCCGTCGTCGGCGCGGCGACCGCACTGCAACTGGCCACCACCGGGGTGTACGCGGTCAAGCACTGGCGGCCGTTCTCCGGATCGGCCGGCTACGGCCACGCGAACCTGGTCGAGGTGGTCGGATACGCGAAGCTGGTCACCGGTACCGGCGCGGTGCTCCTGCTGCTCTGCCTGGCCGGCGCATGGCACTTCGGCGCCTTCAGTCGTGCACCCGGGTCGGGCGACCGGATGCTCGCCCTCGGGCTCGGGACGTTCGTGGCGGTGACCCTGCCGACCGCCCTCGGCGTCGGCGACGGCGAGAAGATGGACCTCACCTCGCTGGGCGCGTTCGCGCTGGTCTACGCCCTGCCCTGGGGGCTCGGCCTGGCCGTCACCGGCTGGCTGCACCGGGCCGCCGCGCTGGCCGCCGCCGGCACGGTCCTCGGCTCGGCGGTCGCCTGCCTGGTCTTCCACCGGATGACCTGGCCGGCCAACCCGGTCATCGGGATGTCGATCGCCGTCGCGGCGGCGGCGGTCGTGCTGCACCGCCGCCGGACGACTCCCCGACCCGGGGTGACTACTCCACCTCGTGCAGCATGAGCTGGCGGGCCGCCTCGGTGATCGAGCCGGAGAGCGACGGATAGATGGTGATGGTGAGGGCGAGCTGGTCGACCGTCATGTGGTTCTCCACCGCCATGGTGATCGGCAGAATCAGCTCGCTGGCCTTCGGTGACACCACCACACCGCCGATCACCTGACCGCTCGCCGGTCGGCAGAAGAGCTTGACGAACCCGTCCGAGAGGCCGGCCATCTTGGCCCGGGCGTTACCGGCCAGCGGCAGCATGACCTGCCGGGCCGGGGTACGCCCCGAGTCCACCTCGTCCTGCGAGACGCCGACGGTGGCCAGTTCCGGGTCGGTGAAGACGTTCGCGGCGACGGTACGCAGCCGCAACGGCTGGACCGCGTCGCCCAGCGCGTGCCACATGGCGATCCGCCCCTGCATCGCGGCGACACTGGCCAGCGGCAGCACCCCGGTGCAGTCCCCGGCGGCGTAGATGCCCGGCACGTTGGTACGGGACACCCGGTCGACGGTCACGTAGCCACCCCGGGCGACCGCGACGCCGTACTCCTCCAGCCCGAGCCCGGCGGTGTTCGGCACCGAACCGACCGCCATCAGCGCGTGCGAGCCGGCGACGACCCGGCCGTCGGAGAGTTCGACCTCCACCCCGTCGGCGGTACGCCGGACCGCCTCGGCCCGGGAGTTGTTCAGGATGGTCATGCCCCGCGACCGGAAGACCCGCTCGATGGCCATCGCCGCGTCGGCGTCCTCGTGCGGCATCACCCGGTCCCGGCTGGAGACCAGGGTCACCTCGATCCCCATGGCCAGGTAGGCGCTGGCGAACTCCGCGCCGGTCACCCCGGAACCGATGACGATCAGGTGCTCGGGCAGCTCCGGCAGGTCGTAGACCTGGCGCCAGGTGAGGATGCGCTCGCCGTCCGGTACGGCGGTGGGCAGCACCCGGGGGGTGGCCCCGGTGGCGATCAGGACGGTACCCGCGTCCACGGCGTACTCGGCCCCGCCGTCGGCCGGGTTGACGATCACCTGGTGGGTGTGGCCCAGGGTGTCCACGCCGAGCCGGGCGTGGCCGGTCACGAAGTTCACCCCCGCCTTGACCAGCTTGGCGTGGATGTCGGCGGACTGGGCCAGGGCGAGCCGCTTGACCCGGTCGTGGACCGCCGGGGCGTCCACGGTGACCGCCTCCAGCCCGTCGGAGTCGATGCCGAACTCCTCGGTGTCCCGGTAGCCGGTCAGCACCTCCGAGCTGGCGATGAAGGTCTTCGAGGGTACGCAGTCGGAGAGTACGCAGGCACCACCCGCGCCGTCGGCCTCGACGACGGTGACATCGGCGTCCAGCTGTGCCGCGACCAGGGCCGCCTCGTAGCCGGCCGGCCCGCCTCCGATGATCACGATCCGTCTCACCGCGTACGCCCTTCCTCGATGCTCACAGTGACTTTCTTCTCCCCGATGCGTCCGACACGCACTGTCGTATTCTCCCCCACCCGTTCTCCGGGCTATCGTCATCGCTGTGCGTCATTACGCCGCCTACGGCTCTAACCTTGACCCCGCGCGCATGCGTGCCTACTGCCCGCATTCGCCGATGGTGGGCACCGGCTGGCTGGAAGGCTGGCGGCTCACCTTCGCCGGTGAGGACGCGATCGGCTGGGAGGGCTCGGTCAGCACGATCGTCGAGTCCCCCGGCGACCGGGTCTTCGTGGCGCTCTACGACATCCACCCCTGGGACGCCGCCCAGCTCGACGAGATCGAGGGCGTGACCGCCGGGACGTACCGCAAGCTGACCGTCCGGATCTCCACCCTCGACGGTGACGTCACCGCGTGGGTGTACGTCTTCGACGGGTACGAGGGCGGCCTGCCGACCGCGTGGTACCTCTCGGAGATCGCCAACGCGGCGGAGAAGGCCGGCGCGCCGGACGACTACGTCGCGGCGCTGCGCGCCCGCCCCACCGGGACGGCGACCGCCTGAGCCGGCCGGACCGGTAACCGGAGGGACGCCGGCCGGGCCATCGAACCCGCCCGTACCGCTGACGGGGCGCGTCGGGTCAGGTCCTGTCCCGGCGTCGCCACGTCGGTGTAGCGCGTCCTTCACGGCACCAGTCTGCTCCGGCG
>NZ_WVUH01000090.1 GCF_017614955.1 Micromonospora echinofusca | reverse complement strand
CTACAACATCGCGTTGGCCAACCGGGTACGCGGCCCGCTGGACGTACCGGCCCTCGGGGCGGCGCTGCGGGCCGTCGCCGAACGGCACGACGTGCTGCGCTGGCGGGTACCGCAGACCGCCGGGGTGCCGTACGCGGTGTGCGAGGAACCCACCGACGTCGCCGTACCCGTGGTGGACCTCACCGGCAGCGCCGACCAGGCCACCGAACTGCGGACCATGCTCGCCGCCGGGGCCGGCCACTCCTTCGACCTGGCCACCGGCCCGGCCTGGCAGGTCACCGTGTACCGGCTCGCCGCCGACGACCACGTGGTGGCGGTCACCCTGCACCACGCGGTCTTCGACGGCTGGTCCCAGGCACCCCTCTACACCGACCTGGCGGCGGCCTACCGCACCGCGCTGGCCGGGGACCGGCCGGAGCTGCCCCCGCTGCGGGCCGGGTACGCCGACTACGCGGTCTGGCGGGCCGAGCGGGACCGCCGCCGGGGACCGGCCGACCTGGACTGGTGGACCGGGCACCTGGCCGGCGCGCCCACCGTGCTGGACCTGCCCCGGGACCGGCCCCGCCCGGCCGTGCAGACGTACGCGGGTGCGGAGGCGGCGGCGCGGTTCGACGCGGCCACCGACGCCGCCGTGCGGGACCTGGCCGCCCGGTCCGGTAGTACCCCGGCCGGGGTGCTGCTCGCCGGCTTCGGGCTGCTGCTCAGCCGGCTCACCGGGGTCGACGACCACATCGTCGGCGCGGTGGTGGCCGACCGCCGGCTGGCCGAGTTCGACGACGTGATCGGCTTCTTCATCGACACCGTGCCGGTCCGGCTGCGTACCGCCGGGCTGAGCTTCACCGACCTGGTCGGGCGGTGCGCGGGGGAGCTGCGGGAGTCCACCGAGCACCCCGGGGCGCCGCTGGAGCGGATCGTGGAGGCCCTCGGCGTGGGCCGGGACACCGCCCGGGCGCCGCTGATCCAGGTGCTGTTCAACGTCCTGAACTTCACCGAGCCGGACCTGGACCTGCCCGGCTGCACGGTCGAGCCGGTCGTGGTCGACAAACCGGGGTCGCCGTTCGACATCACCGTCTACGTGGTGCAGCGGGACGGCCGGCTGGCCGTCGAGGTGGTCTACAACCCGGACCTGTTCGACGCCGACCGGATCGACGCCCTGCTGGCCGACCTGGTGGCCCTGGTGGAGGCGCTGGTCGCCGCTCCGGAGCTGCCCGCCGACCAGGTGGCACCGCACCTGCCCCGGCCGGCGGTCCGTACCGCCCGGCTCGGCGCGATGACCGTCGCGGCCGGTGAGGCACCCCGGCCGGTGGTCCCCGCCGGTCCGGACGCGCTCACCGAGACCGAGACACTGATCGCCGCGATCTGGCGGGAGGTGCTCGGCCGGGACCGGGTCGGCGTCACCGACAACTTCTTCGACATCGGCGGCCACTCCATGGCCCTAGCCGCCGTGCACGCCCGGCTGACCGCCGAGACCGGCCGGTCGATGCCGATGCTCGACCTGTTCCGCTACCCGACGATCCGCGCTCTCGCCGCCCACCTGGACGGCGCGGCGGACCGCCCGGAACTGGCCCGCGCCGCGATGCGCGCCGCCGCCCGTCGCAACCGTCCCCGCCGTACCCCACCCCGTCGACCCACCGGCACTGCGGAATGAAGGAACTACAGATGGACAACCTCCCCACAGCCGACCACGTCACCTCCGACGGCATCGAACCGATCGCCATCGTCGGTCTGGCCGCGCGCCTACCCGGCGCCCCCGACGTGCACCAGTTCTGGCGCAACCTGGTCGACGGCGTCGAGTCGTCGACCACGTACACCCGGGAGGAACAGCTCGCCCGGGGCGCGAAGGTCAGTGAGGTCGACGACCCGAGCTGGGTGAACAGTTCCCCCATGGTCGACGGGTTCGACGAACTCGACGCCGCGCTGTTCGGCATGACCGCCCGCGAGGCGGAGATCATGGACCCGCAGCACCGGCTGTTCCTGGAGTCCTGCTACACCGCGTTGCAGGACGGCGGCTACGACCCGGCCCGCTACGACGGCGCGATCGCCGTGTACGCCGGTACCGGCGGCAACTACTACCTGACCAACCACATCATGCGGAACAAGCGGGCCAGCGGTTCCCCGCACGGCACGGTCTCCCTGGCCACCGGCAACTCGCCGAACTACGTGGCCACCAACGTGTCGTACAAGCTGGACCTGCGCGGGCCGAGCATGACCGTGCACACCGCCTGCTCCACCTCGCTGGTCGCGTTCCACCTCGCCTGCGAGGCGCTGCGCAACGGTGAGTGCGACATGGCGCTGGCCGGTGGGGTCAACATCGAGCTGCCGCACGGCGTCGGGTACATGGGCATGGAGGGCTTCACCTCCCCGGACGGCAAGTGCCGGCCGTTCGACGCCGGTGCCAACGGCACCGTGTGGGGCAGCGGGGTCGGGGTGACGCTGCTCAAGCGGCTCTCCGACGCGATCGCCGACGGCGACACCATCCGGGCCGTGGTGCGCGGCAACGCCATCAACAACGACGGCGCCGGCAAGGTCGGTTTCACCGCGCCGAGCGTCGACGGGCAGATGGGCGCGATCGCGCAGGCGGTCGACATGGCCGGGATCGACCCGCGCACCATCAGCTACGTCGAGGCGCACGGCACCGGTACCGCGATGGGCGACCCGATCGAGGTGGCCGCCCTGTCGGCGGTCTACACCCGGGACACCGACGACCGGGGCTGGTGCGGGATCGGCTCGGTCAAGTCCAACATCGGGCACCTCAGCCAGCCCTCCGGCATCGTCAGCGTGATCAAGACGGTGCTGGCGATGGAGCACGGGCTGATCCCGCCGACCATCAACTACGAGACCGCCAACCCGGCCATCGACTTCGCCGACACCCCGTTCTACGTGGCGAACACGCTGACCAAGTGGGACACCGACGGGGCGCCCCGCCGGGCCGGGGTCAGCTCGTTCGGCATCGGCGGCACCAACGCGCACGTGGTGCTGGAGGAGGCGCCGGCCGCGCACCGGGCCGGGCACCGCCGGATCCGCCCGGCGCACCTGCTGCCGCTGTCGGCGAAGACGCCGACCGCGCTGGCCGCCGCCGTCGACCGGCTCGCCGACCACCTGGCCGGCGCGCCGGAGGGCACCGCCGAGTACCTGGGCGACGTGGCGCACACCCTGCGGACCGGGCGGCCCGACTACCCGCACCGCACCGCCGTGGTGGTCACCGACGTGGCCGACGCGGTCACCGCGCTGCGGACCAAGCGCCGGCACCTGTCCGGGGTGCTCGGCCAGGCCGGTGCGCCCCGGGTGGCGTTCCTCTTCTCCGGTCAGGGCGCCCAGTACGCCGGCATGGGCGCGCAGCTCTACACCGAGGAACCGGCCTTCGCGGCCGTGGTCGACGAGTGCGCCGCGCTGCTCGCCCCCGAACTGGGCCTGGACATCCGGGACCTGATCCTCGGCCGGGACCCGGAGGCGGGCGAGAAGCTCAACCAGACCCGGTTCACCCAGCCTGCGCTCTTCGTCGTCGAGTACGCCCTGGCGCAGCTCTGGGCCGGCTACGGCACCCGTCCGGCCGCCATGATCGGCCACTCCATCGGCGAGTACGTGGCGGCGACGGTGGCCGGGGTGTTCACCCTGCCGGACGCGCTGCGCCTGGTCGCCGCCCGGGGCCGGCTGATGCAGTCGCTGCCGGCCGGGTCGATGGCCGCCGTCTCGCTGGACGAGTCGGTGGTGGGCCCGCAGCTGCCCGAGGGGCTCGCCATCGCCACGGTCAACGGGCCGGGCACCTGCGTGGTGGCCGGCGAGACCGACGTGGTCGCCGCGTTCGCCGAGGCCCGCAAGGGCAAGACGAAGCTGCTGCGCACCTCGCACGCGTTCCACTCGCCGATGATGGAACCGATCCTGCCGGAGTTCACCGCCCTGGTCGCGGCCACCACCCGCCGCGCCCCGGCGGTGCCGTTCCTGTCCAACGTGACCGGTACCTGGATCACCGCCGAGCAGGCCACCGACCCGGCGTACTGGGCGGCGCACCTGCGCCAGCCGGTCCGGTTCGGTGACTGCGTGGCCAACCTGCTCGCCGAGGGCACCTGGGCGCTGCTGGAGTGCGGTCCGGGCAAGCAGTTGGCGAACCTGGCCCGGATGCAGGTCGCCAAGGGTTCCGCCGAGCAGAAGGCGCTGGTCCCGCTGGCCAGCCTCCCCGGGCCGGGGGACAGCACCGGCGACCTGGCCACCCTGTGGACCGCCGCCGGCACCCTCTGGGCGCAGGGCGCGCCGGTGCGCCTGGACGTCGACCCGGACGCCCGTCGGGTGCCGCTGCCGGTGTACCCGTTCGAACGCAAGCGCTACTGGATCGACCCGGACCCGGTGCAGGCGGCCGTCGAGGCGCCCGCGCCGGCCGGGCCCCGGCCGCTGGCCGACTGGTTCGCGGTACCGACCTGGCGGCAGGCCGGGCCGGAGCTGCGGACCGAGCCGCTCGGCCGGGTGCTGGTGTTCGCCGACGGTCCGCGCGCCGACGCGCTGTTGGCCGGGCTGCGGGCGGCCGGCGCCGAGCCGGTCGAGGTCCGCGCGGGCGACACGTTCGCCGCGACCGACGCCGGCTGCACGCTGCGCCCCGGGGTACGCGAGGACTACGACGCGCTGGTCGGGGCGCTCGCCCCGGCCGGGGTACCGGCCCGGATCGTGCACGCGTTCACCCTGGACGGGCTGCCGGCCGGTACCGACATCACCGCCGGTTGGGCCGCCCAGGACCGGGGTTTCTTCAGCGTGCTGCACCTGACCCAGGCGTTGGCCGGGGCGGGGCTGACCGCCGGTGAGGGTACCGCCGCGCTGCGGCTGGACCTGGTCACCGCCGGGGTCGGCGACGTCCGTGGCGACGACCTGGTCCGCCCCGAGCACGCGACCCTGTTCGGCCTGGCCCGGGTGCTCCCGGTCGAGCTGCCCGGGGTCACCGTGCGGCTGGTCGACGCCGACCCGTCGGTCGACGCGGTGGACGCCGTACTGGCCGAGCTGACCCGGCCGGCGGACGCCCCGGCCGAGGTGGCGCTGCGCAGCGGCCGCCGCTGGGTGGGCGGCTACGAGCAGGTCACCCTCGACGGTACGGCGCAGCCGGACGCGCTGCGCGACGGTGGCCGGTACGTCATCACCGGTGGTCTCGGCGGTATCGGCATCACCCTGGCCGAGGACCTCGCCCAGCGGCACCGGGCGAAGCTGGTGCTGCTGGCCCGCTCGGGTCTGCCGGCGCGCGAGCAGTGGGACGACCACCTCGCGGTGCACGGCGCGGACCGGGCCGGTCGGGCCATCGCGGCGATCCGCCGGATGGAGGCCGCCGGGGCCGAGGTGCGGGTCCTCGCCGCCGACGTGACCGACCCGGCGGACCTGCGCCGGGTCCGGGCCGAGGCCGAGGCGGCGTTCGGCGGGATCGACGGCATCGTGCACGCCGCCGGTCTGCCCGGTGGTGGCATGGCGGAGATCAAGGAGCGGGCCGAGGCGGAGCGGGTGCTCGCCCCGAAGCTGGCCGGCACGTTGGCGCTGGCGCAGGTCTTCGGTGACCTGCCGCTGGACTTCGTGGTGCTCTGCTCGTCGATCACCGCCGTGGCCGGTGGGTTCGGTCAGGTCGACTACTGCGCGGCGAACAACTTCCTCGACGCGTACGCCCGGGGTGGGCACGGTTTCCGGGCGCCGGTGCTGTCGCAGAACTGGGGCGGCTGGGCCGAGGTCGGCATGGCCGTGGAGACCAACGCTCCGGCCGGGTTCCGGGCGGTGGGCCGGGACACCGTCACCACCCCGGTCGACCACCCGGTGCTGACCAGCCTGGTCACCGGGGCCGGGGAGACCGTGCTGCACGGGCTGGTCTCGGCCGGCAGCCACTGGCTGCTCGACGAGCACCGCATCGGCGGGGTACCGGTGGTGCCGGGTACCGGTCACCTGGAGTGTGCGCGGGCCGCCGTCGCGGCGACCGGCGACGACGCCGACGGTGCGGTGGAGTTGCGGGACGTGGCGTTCCTGGAGCCGTTCGCGGTGCCGGACGGCACGGTCGCCCAGTACCGGGTCGAGCTGACCGGCGACGGCGGGGAGACCGACTTCGTGGTCCAGAGCCTGGCCGCCGGGCAGCTCCGGACCCACGTGCGGGGCTCGGCGGGCCGGACCACCGAGGCCACGCCGGCGCCGCTGCGGATCGCCGAGGTGGTGGCCCGCTGCCGCCGGATCGACGACGACTCGTCGTTCGGTCGGGGCCGGACCAGCATGCTGACCTTCGGTCCCCGGTGGAACTCGCTGCGCGAACACCACCTGGGGCAGAACGAGGAACTCGCCCTGATCACCCTGCCCGAGGGGGCGGTCGGCGACGTGACCGCGTGGGGGCTGCACCCGGCGCTGCTGGACGTGGCGACCGCGTTCGGGCGGGGTCGCGGTGAGGGCACCTACCTGCCGCTGTCCTACGGCCGGATCGTGGTACGCGGCCCGCTGCCGACGACCTTCTACTCCTACCTGCGCTACCGGGACAGCTCCACCGACGAGGTCGTCTCCGCCGACCTGTCCCTGGTGGACACCGACGGGGTGGAGATCGTCGCGATCAGCGACTTCGTGCTGCGCCGGGTCGACCAGGACGCGGTGACCGGTGGGCTGACCGGCCCGGCCGGCACCGGTGACACCCCGGCCGCCGGGGCGCTCACCGAGGACATCCGGCCGGTCGACGGTGCCGAGGCGTTCCGCCGCAGCGTCGCCGCCGGGCTCGGCGCCCAGGTGGTGATCGCCACCCGGACGGTCGCGGACATCCTCGACCGGGCCCGACGGGTCACCACGGACAGCCTCGCCGGCGACTCCGCGACCACGGCGGGCGGCGCGACCGGCGCGGCCGACGCCTCCGGTACGCCGATGACCGAGTTGGAGGCGACCATCGCGCAGGTCTGGCGGGAGGGACTCGGCGTCGACGTGGTCGGCGTGGACGACGACTTCTTCGCCCTCGGCGGCAACTCGCTGGTCGCCGTGCAGCTGATCGCCGCGATGCGCAAGGCGACCGGGGTACGCCTGCCGATGCGCAGCCTCTTCGAGACGCCCACGGTGGCCGGGCTGGCCGCCCGGATCGAGGAACTGCGGGCGGCCACCCCGGCGGAGCAGCCACCCGCCCCGACCGAGAGCGGCAGCATCCCCCGACTGCCGCGTGCCTGAGACAGAAGGACAGGAGACACAGCCATGAGTGACACGGTCGCCACCCTGCCGTTGGTCGTGGAGAGCGACGGCACCGCGCTGACGGAGCTGATCGCGGGCCGGCGGGAGGAACTGCGGGCCAGCCTCGTCGAACACGGCGCGCTGCTGTTCCGGGGCTTCGACGTGGGCGGCGTCGACGGGTTCGACGCGGTGGTCCGGGCCCTGGCCGGCGAGCCGCTGACCTACCACGAGCGGTCGTCACCCCGACACTCGATCAAGGGCAACGTCTACACCTCGACGGACTACCCGCCGGACGAGGAGATCTTCCTGCACAACGAGAACTCCTACCAGGCGGCCTGGCCGCTGACGCTGTTCTTCTACTGCGTCACCCCGCCGGAGACCCAGGGCGCCACCCCGCTGGCCGACGTGCGCCGGGTGTACGACCTGATCGACCCGGCGGTCCGTGAGGAGTTCGTCCGTCGCCGGTGGATGGTGGTGCGCAACTTCCACGGCGACTTCGGTACCCGGTGGCAGCACGTGTTCAACACCGAGGACCGGGACGAGGTCGCCGCGTACTGCGCCCGCAACCGCATCGACATCGAGTGGACCGGCGCCGACGGGCTGCGTACCCGGTCGGTCCGCGACGCGGTGCACTACCGGCCCGGCTCGGACGTGCCCCGGTGGTTCAACCACGCCACCTTCTTCCACGTGACCACCCTGGCGAAGGACCTCCAGGAGGGCCTGCTCGACATGTTCGGGGAGGAGGGGCTGCCCACCAACACCTACTACGGCGACGGTGGCCGGATCCCCGACGACGTGATGGACCACCTGCGCGCGGCGTACCGCGAGGCGTCGGTGCGCTTCGACTACGCCAAGGACGACGTGGTGGTGGTCGACAACATGACCGCCGCGCACGGACGCGAACCCTTCACCGGCCCCCGCAAGATCGCGGTGGCCATGGCCGAGGCGTACACCCCGAACACCCCTGGAGCGAAGTGATGGCCGAGCCCCGATTCCTCGTGGTCCGCAACGACGAGGACCAGTACTCGATCTGGTCGGCCGAGCGTGAGCTGCCGGCCGGCTGGTACGACGCCGGGTTCGCCGGCACCCGCGAGGAGTGCCTGGCGCACGTCGACACCGTCTGGACCGACATGCGTCCCCGGTCGGTACGCGAGGCGGCCACGGCATGACCGGATCACCGCCGAAGGAGTGGACCTTCCCGGCGTCGTACGCCCAGGAACGGGTCTGGATCGCCAACCAACTCGACACCGGCTCCCCGGTCTACAACGTCTCCAGCCCGTGGCACTTCGCCCCCGGACTGACCCGGGAGCAGGCCACCGGGGTACTGACCCGGGTGGTCGCCCGGCACGAGGCGCTCCGTACCCACCTGCGGATGGACGACGGCGCCCTGGTGCAGGTGGTCCGGGAGGCCGGCCCGGTCGACCTGCCCGTCGACGACCTGCGGGGCCTGAGCACCCCGGAGCAGCAGCAGCGGCTCAACGACCTGGCCGGTGAGCTGGCCCGGACGCCGATCCCGCTGGACACCCCGCCACCGTGGCGGGCCCGCCTGGTCCAGCTCGGCGACGCCGACTGGTACCTGCTCTTCGTGGCCCACCACGCGGTCTTCGACAGCCACTCGGTGCTGCTGTTCGACCGGGAGGTGGCCGAGATCAGCCGGGCCGTGCTGGCCGGTACCGAACCGCAGCTGCCGGAGCTGTCCATCCAGTACGCCGACTACGCGGTCTGGCAGCGTGACCAGCTCGCCGGGGCGGAACTGGACCGGCAGCTCGACTTCTGGCGGGCCCGGTTGGCCGACGCGCCGCCGGTGACCGCCCTGCCGCTGGACCGGCCCCGGCCGGCGCAGCTCGGCTTCGCCGGGGACGAGGTGCACTTCACCCTGCCCGAAGGGCTGCTCGACCGGGTGAACGCCCTGGCCACCGCCTCGTCGGCGACCGGGTTCATGGTGCTGCTCAGCGCGTACGCCGCGCTGCTCGGCCGGATCTGCGGCACCGGCGACCTGGTGGTCGGGGTGTCCACCGCCGGCCGGGACCGGGCCGAGCTGGCCGACCTGATCGGCATGTTCGTCAACCCGGTCGCGCTGCGCTGCGACCTGTCCGGCGACCCGACCTTCGCGGAGCTGCTGGAGCGGGTCAAGCGGGACCTGGTCGACGCGATGGACCACGGGCAGACCCCCTTCCAGCGGATCGTCGAGGCGGTCGCCCCGCACCGGGACCCGTCGGTGCAGCCGGTCTTCCAGGCCGCGTTCAACTTCATCCCGGACAGCGGCATCGACCCGGTGCTGCTCGGCACCACCAAGGACGACCTGGCCTTCGACGTCACCGCGCAGACCAGCCGGCTGCTGTACCGCACCGCGCTGTTCGACCGCCGCACCGCCGAGGCCATCGTCGACCGGTACGTCCGGCTGCTCGCCGGGGCGGTCGCCGACCCGGGGCAGCGGCTGTCCGAGCTGCCGTTGCTGGCCGACGCCGAACGGGACCTGGTCCTGCGGACCTGGAACGACACCGCCCACCCGGTCGCCGGATCCACGGTCACCGCACGTATCGAGCAGCAGGTGGCGGCCACCCCGGACGCCACCGCGCTGGTCTGCGACGGCGTGCAGCTGAGCTACGCCCGGCTCAACGCCGCCGCGAACCGGCTGGCCCGGGTGCTGGTCGGGCGGGGCGCCGGCCCGGAGACCCGGGTCGCCCTGGTGGTACCCCGTTCGGTCGAGCTGGTCGTGGCGATCCTCGCCGTGCTCAAGTCGGGTGCCGCCTACGTACCGGTCGACACCGGCTACCCGGCGGCCCGGATCGGGTACCTGCTCGACGACGCCGAACCGGCGCTGGTGCTGGCCACCCGGGCCACCGCCGCCCTGGTACCGGCCGACGCGCTGCTGGTCGACGCCGAGGAGGCCGGTTCGCTTCTCCGCGTCGACGCCGACGCGTCGACCGGACCGGAGCACGACCTCACCGACGCCGACCGGCGGGCCCCGCTGGACCCGGCCCACCCGGCGTACGTCATCTACACCTCCGGTTCGACCGGGCGCCCCAAGGGCGTGGTGGTCGAGCACCGCTCGGTCGACGCGTACCTGGCCTGGGCCCGGGCCACCTATCCGGGGCTGGCCGGTACCGCGCTGCTGCACTCGCCGGTGGCGTTCGACCTGACCGTCACCGGGCTGCTCGGCCCGCTGACCGCCGGGGGCACCGTCCGGCTCGCCGGGATCGACGAGTCCACGGCGCGGGCCGGCGGTCGACCGGACTTCCTCAAGGTCACCCCCAGCCACCTGCCGCTGCTCGACGGGGACCTCTCCCCGACCACCGACCTGGTGATCGGTGGCGAGGCGTTGACCGCCGAGATGCTGGCCGAGTGGCGGGCCGCCCACCCGGACGTGGCGGTGATCAACGAGTACGGGCCGACCGAGGCGACGGTGGGCTGCGTGGCGGCCCGCATCGCGCCCGGCGCGGAGCTGCCGGCCGGACCGGTCACCATCGGCACCCCGGTGTGGAACGTCGAGGCGTACCTGCTGGACGCGGCGTTGCGGCCGGTGCCGCCGGGTGTGGTCGGCGAGCTGTACGTCGCCGGTGACCAGGTGGCCCGGGGCTACCTGCGGCGCCCGGCGCTGACCGCCGAACGCTTCCTGCCCTGCCCGTTCGGGGCACCGGGACGGCGGATGTACCGCACCGGTGACCTGGCCCGCTGGCGGGCCGACGGCACCCTGGACTACCTGGGCCGGGCCGACCAGCAGGTGAAGGTGCGCGGTATGCGCATCGAACTCGGCGAGATCGAGTCGACCCTGCTGGCACTGCCCGGGGTCCGCGAGGCGGTGGTCACCGTCCGCACCGACGACGGTGAGCCGGCCCTGGTGGCGTACGTGGTGGGGGAGGCGGACAGCGGCACGCTCACCGCCGAACTGGCCCGTACCCTGCCCGCGCACCTGGTGCCGTCGGCGATCGTCGGGTTGGACGCGCTGCCGTTGACACCCAACGGCAAGCTCGACCGGGCGGCACTGCCCGCCCCGACCGGCGGTGTGCCCGCCGGTGCCGGGTACGTGGCGCCGCGTACCGACGCCGAGGCGCTGGTCGCCGAGGTGTTCGCCGAGATCCTCAAGGTGGAGAAGGTCGGAGCCCTGGACGACTTCTTCGTCCTGGGCGGCAACTCGCTGCGCGGGATGCGGGCGATGTCCCGGATCCGGGCCGAGGTCGAGGTGGATCTGCCGATGCGGGCGCTGTTCAGTCACCCGGTGGTGGCCGACCTGGCCGCCCAGATCGAGGCGCTGATCGCCGCCGAGGTGGACGGGTTGTCCGAGGCAGAGGTCGCCGCGCTGCTCGCGGCGGAAGAGGGTAACGAGACATGACAGACCTGAAACCCGCCGCCGAGACCGCCGACGAGGCGGCCCGGCGGGCCCTGGTCGCGCAGCGGTTACGGCGGCGCAAGGCGGCTGCCGCGAAGACCGGCATTCCGCGTCGACCGGCGGGCAGCACGACCCCGCTGTCGTACGCCCAGGAGCGGGTCTGGTTCATGGACCAGATCGCCCCGGGCGAGGCGGCGTACCACATCGCGATCCCGCTGCGGGTCACCGGCCCGCTGGACGTCGACCGGCTCCGGGCGGCCCTGGCCGCGTTG
Organism: Micromonospora echinofusca; assembly: GCF_017614955.1. Lineage (GTDB taxonomy): Bacteria > Actinomycetota > Actinomycetes > Mycobacteriales > Micromonosporaceae > Micromonospora > Micromonospora echinofusca_A. The sequence goes on along the minus strand of NZ_WVUH01000090.1, from coordinate 10,063 downwards.
ACGCAGCGGCACGAGGCGCTGCGTACCCGGTTCCCGGCCGACGCCGACGGGCGGCCGACCGTGGTGGTGGCCGACACGGTCGACGTGCCGTTGCGCATCGAGACGGCGGCCGACGAGACCGCCGCCCAGGCGCTGGTCGACGCCGCCGCGATGGAACCGTTCGACCTGACCGACGGGCCGCTGATGCGGGCCCTGCTGGTCCGGCTCGCCGCCGACGACCACTTCCTGCTGATCAGCAAGCACCACATCGTCGGCGACGGCTGGTCGGTGGACGTGCTGCTGCGCGACCTGATCACCTGCTACCACGGTGGCGAGCCGCCCGAACTGCCCGTGCAGTACGGCGACTTCGCCGCCTGGGAGGCCGAGGCGCTGGCCGGGCCGGAGTCCCGCCGGCATGTCGACTACTGGAAGCAGCAGCTCGCCGGGATCACCCCGCTGGAACTGCCGCTGGACCTGCCCCGCCCGGCCACCCAGACCTACCACGGTGACTTCGTCGAGTTCACCGTCGGGCGGGAGGTCACCGACAGGCTGGCCGCGCTGACCCGCGACGCGGGCGGCACCATGTTCATGACCCTGCTCGCCGCGTACCACGTGCTGCTGGCCCGGCACTCCCGGCAGGACGACTTCGCCGTCGGCGCGTCGGTGGCCGGCCGGTCCGCACCGGAGCTGGAGAACGTGGTCGGCATGTTCATCAACATGCTGCCGCTGCGCGCGGACCTCTCCGGCGATCCGACCTTCGCCGAGCTGCTGGCCCGGACGAAGCGGACCGTGCTGGACGGCTTCGAGCACGCCGACGTGCCGTTCGCGAAGGTCGTCCAGGAGATGGGGCTGCCGCGTGACGTCAGCCGCTCGCCGGTGTTCCAGGCCATGTTCGTGCTGCAGAACTACGAGATGGGCCGGTTCACCTCGGCGGCGGCCGGGTCGGACGTGTCGTTCCGGTGGACCCCGATGGAGCTGCGGGCCACCCGGTTCGACTTCGAACTGCACGTGGTGGAGGTCCCGGAGGGGCTCTGGGGGAAGCTGGTCTTCAACACCGACCTGTTCACCCGGGAGACCGTCGAGCGGATCGCCACCCGCTGGGACGCCCTGCTCACCTCGATCGTCGCCGCGCCGCAGACCCCGGTCTCCCGGCTCGGCATGCTCGGCGACCAGGAACGGGCGCTGCTCACCGGGGCGTGGAACGACACCACCGCCGACTTCCCGGCGGCGGCCACCCTGCACGGCCTGGTCGAGGAGCAGGTGGCCCGGACCCCGGACGCCCCGGCGATCACCTTCGAGGGACGCTCGGTGTCGTACGCCGAGCTGAACGCGATGGCGAACCGGATCGCGCACCGGCTGCGGGCGGCCGGCGTCGGTCCGGAGACCCTGGTCGGGGTCTGCGCGGAACGGTCGGTGGAACTCGTCGCCGGTCTGCTCGGCGTGGTCAAGGCCGGTGGCGCGTACCTGCCCCTGGACCCGGAGTACCCGGCCGACCGGTTGGCGTTCATGGTCACCGACGCGGCGGCACCGGTGGTGCTGGTGCAGGAGCACCTGCGTGACGTGCTGCCGGCCACCGACGCCACCGTGCTGGCGTTGGACGACCCGACGCTCTGGGCGGACCAGCCGGACACCGACCCGGTGGCCACCGCCGGCCCCGGCAACCTGGCGTACGTCATCTACACCTCCGGCTCCACCGGCCGGCCCAAGGGGGTACCGAACACCCACCGGGGCATCGTCAACCGGCTGGACTGGATGCAGAAGACGTACCGGCTCGGCGCCGACGACGCGGTGCTCCAGAAGACCCCGGCCAGTTTCGACGTGTCGGTGTGGGAGTTCTTCTGGCCGTTGCAGACCGGCGCGCGGCTGGTCCTGGCCAAGCCGGGCGGTCACAAGGACGCCGGCTACCTGCGGGACCTGTTGGTCGCCGAGCGGGTCACCACCGCCCACTTCGTCCCGTCGATGCTGACCGTCTTCCTCGGCGAGGAGGGCATCGAGGCGTGCACCGCGCTGCGCCGGGTGATCTGCAGCGGCGAGGAACTGACGCTGGCCTCGGCGCAGGACTTCACCGCCCGGTTCCCGCACTGCGGGCTGCACAACCTGTACGGCCCGACCGAGGCGGCGATCGACGTCTCGTCCTGGCACTGCGCCCCCGCGGCGCTGGCCGGGGCGACCAGCGTGCCGATCGGCGCCCCGATCGCCAACATCCGGCTGCACGTGCTCGACGACGCCGGTCAGCCGGCCGGGGTCGGGGTCGCCGGGGAGCTGCACATCGGCGGCGTCGGGCTGGCCCGTGGCTACCACCGTCGCCCGGCGCTGACCGCCGAGCGGTTCGTACCCGACCCGTTCGGCACCGAGCCGGGCGCCCGGCTCTACCGCACCGGCGACCTGGCCCGCTGGCGGGCCACCCCGGACGGCGGTGGCGTCATCGAGTTCCTCGGCCGGATCGACCACCAGGTCAAGCTGCGTGGCCTGCGGATCGAGCTGGGCGAGATCGAGAGCGCGCTACGTGACTGCGCCGGGATCACCGAGGCGGTCGTGATCGTCCGCGAGGACACCCCGGGCGACAAGCGGCTGACGGCGTACCTGGTCGGGGAGGCCGAGCCGGCGGCGTTGAAGACGACGCTGAAGGACCGGCTGCCGGAGTACATGGTGCCGACCGCGTTCGTCACCCTGGACGTCCTGCCGCTGACGCCGAACGGCAAGCTGGACCGCAAGGCCCTGCCCGCGCCGGTGGTGTCCCGGGAAGCCTCCGTCGAACTGGTCGAGCCGCGTACCGACACCGAGCGGATGCTCGCCGGCATGTGGTCGGAGGTGCTCGGCGTACCGACGCTCGGCATCGACGACGACTTCTTCGACCTGGGCGGACATTCGATGCTCGCCACCCAGGTCGTGGCGAAGATCCGGCGGGTCAACGAGTCCGGCCGGGCGGTCGGCGTGATGGACCTGTTCCAGAAGCGGACCATCCGCGAGCTGGCCGCGTTCATCGACGGCTCAGGGGAACAGGAGGACGGGCCGCGTCGGCTGCTCTACGAGCTGACCAAGCCGATCCCCGAGGCGAAGCGCACCCTGACCTACGTCTGCGTGCCGTACGGCGGTGGCAGCGCCATCGTCTACCAGCCGCTCGCCGACGCGCTGCCGGCCGGTCACGCGCTCTACTCGCTGGCCATCCCCGGTCACGACGTCGGTCTGGACGAGGCGGGCCTGCCGTTCGACGAGCTGACCACCCGGGTGGCCGACGAGATCGTGGAGCGGATCACCGGGCCGGTCGCCCTGTACGGGCACTGCGGGGTGGGTAGCGCGATCACCGCCGAGGTGGCCCGCAAGCTGGAGGCCGCCGGCCGGGAGCTGACCGCGGTCTACATCGGGGCGATGTTCCCGTTCGCCCGCCCGAAGGGGCTCTTCGCGGCGGCGCGGACCCGGATGGAGAAGCTGCGCAGCAACCGGCACTACGCGAGCTGGCTCAAGTCGATGGGTGTCGACACCAGCGAGCTGGACCCGGAGCAGGCCGACCGGATCATCTCCAACATGCGCGCGGACTCCCGCGCCTCGGAGGAGTACTTCACCGGGCTGCTGGACCGGCGGGCGGAGAAGCTGCGCGCGCCGATCATCTCGGTGGTCGGCTCGGAGGATCCGGTCACCGACTACTTCACCGAGCGGTACGCCGAGTGGCAGTTCCTCAGCGACACGGTCGGCCTGGTCGTGCTCGACCAGGCGGGGCACTTCTTCCTGAAGTACCGGGCCGACGAGCTGGCCGAGATCGTCACCCGGGTGCATCCGGCGATCGCGGCGGGGGACACCTCGGCGCTGGAGCCGGCGGCCCGGGGTGAGGACGCCGCCTGGACGGTCCGGGACTGGCAGCGGATCGGGCTCCAGACGTCGGCCCGCGCCGACGTGGTGAAGCCGAGCATGGGCCGGTTCGTGGCGATCACCGCCGGGCAACTGGTCTCCACGACCGGTTCGGCGCTGACCGCGTTCGCCCTGCCGATCTGGCTGTTCACCCAGACCGGTTCGGTGGCCAACCTCGGGATGCTCTGGGCGCTGGCGCTGATCTGCGGTGTACTCATGCTGCCGGTGGCCGGTGCGGTCACCGACCGGATCAGCCGCCGGAAGATCATGATGATCGCCAGTTCCAGCGCCGGTAGCGTCCAGTTGGTGCTGGCCGCCCTGCTCTGGACGGACAACCTGCACCTCTGGCACATCTATCTGCTGGTGGCGTTGAGTCAGGTGGCGGCGTCGTTCCAGCGGATCGCCTTCCAGTCGTCCGTACCGCAGCTGGTGCCGAAGCGCTACCTCGGGCACGCGATGGGCATCACGCAGCTCACCAACGGCTTCGCCATGCTGCTGATGCCGGTCTTCGCCGCCGGTCTGCTCGCCGCCATCGAGCTCAAGGGCATCCTGCTCATCGACGTGGCGAGCTACCTGGTGGCGGTGGCCACGCTGGCCGTGGTCCGCTTCCCGGACCTGCTCGGCTGGCGGCCCCGGGAACGGCTGCTGGTGGCCATCGCCAACGGCCTGCGCTACTCGTGGAACCACAAGGGTTTCCGGTTGATGCTCGGCTACTTCGCGCTGGGCAACATCTTCCTGGCCCCGGTGCTGGTGCTGACCACCCCGCTGGTGCTGTCGTTCGCCACGGCGACCCAGGTGGCCCAGGTGGCGCTGGCCGAGGCGCTCGGCGCGGTGGCCGGTGGCATCCTGATGTCGCTGTGGGGTGGTCCGCCGCAGCGGCGGATGATCGGGGTGCTGCTGGGCAACCTCGGCACCGCCCTCGGCTGCATGGTGGTCGGGTTGGACCCGTCGGTGGTGTGGATCTCGGTCGGTGCGTTCTGGCTGGCCATGGCGATGACCACGGCGCAGAGCATCTACGCCACCATCGTGCAGGTGAAGGTGCCGCAGCGGTACCACGGCCGGGTCTTCGCGCTGAACCAGACCATCACCTGGTCCACCCTGCCGATCGGCTTCGCCATCCTCGCCCCGGGCGCCACCGCGCTGTTCGAGCCGATGCTCGCCCCGGGCGGCGCGTTGGCCGGTTCGGTGGGTGCGGTGATCGGTACCGGGCCGGGCCGGGGGATCGGTTTCGCGTACCTGGTGTTCGGGTTCGCGTTGGTCCTGGTGACCCTCGGCGGGTTCGCCATCCGGACCCTGCGCCGGTTCGACGTGGAGGTACCCGACTCGTTGCCCGACGACCTGATCGGTGCACAGGAACGCGAGCGCCGTCGGGCCGAGGCCGCTGCGGTCCCGGTACCCGAGGCCGAGGCGGTGAAGGCGCCCGTACCGGTCGGCTGACGCCGTCCGGCCCGGTCCGACGTGGCCGGATGCTGTTGAGCGTGATACCTGTCCGGTATGAAAATGCCGGACAGGTATCACGCTCGACTCTTTCGGCGACCGGGCCCGCGTCCTACCTAGGCGACGTCGTTGTACCAGCCGCTACAGTTGAAGATTTCGCCGGTGCTCAGATATCCCTCGCACGCCTTGTAGCGGATGGCGACACCTTCGCCGATTTCCAGATTGAACTCGGCGGGCGGAGCATCGTAGCCGAGTCCATTCCAGTACTGCGAATACGAGCCGTCGCGGTTGATATCGAGCAGGGCGACCGTGGACCGGCCGTTGGCCGCGTAGTCGTGGACGGTGAGGATCTCCCCGTAGGAGGCGAACTCCACGTGGGACGTGCAGCCCGGGTTGCAGACCCCGCCGCTGGCCTGCGCAGCCGGTGCGTTGACGAGAATTCCGGTGAGTACGACCGCCGCGAGGGCGGCCGGGGTCAGAGCTTTCCTGATCGACATGCGGATTCTTCCTTTCCCCGTCGCGATCCGCGCCGTCCGGTGTGGCGCTGATCGCTCATTCCGCTTTCTGGACCTGTCAGCTGACGCCCTCAGTCTGACATGGATCCAACGCGTCAATAAAGAATTTCATCGACGATGGTCGGTGTAAAATCATGGACCGACGGCGAATTGATCGGACCCCGATCCCGGACGGCATGGAAAGGCGATGGGAGCAATGCTGAACCGGACGACATGAAGTATTCGCGAATCGGGGGGTCGGTCGGGCGGCCGGCGACGCTCAGGCGTCGACGGGGTGGGCGTGCTCGACGAGCTGCCGGGGCGGCCGGGTCCGGGCGGTGAGGCTCTTCTTGCGGTACATCGCCGCGTCCGCCCGGCAGAGCGCCTCGGCGAGCGGTACCGGGCTGGTGATCGGGGCGAGCCCGACCGAGGCGCCGACCCGCAGGGTGAGGCTGTTCAGGATGATCGGCGCGCCCACGGTCTCGGTGAGTTGCCGGGCCACCCGCTCGGTCCAGCGGCGGTCCGGGCCGGGGCTGTGCAGCAGCCCGGCGAACTCGTCCCCGCCGAGCCGGGCGATCAGGTTGTCGCCGGCGAAGACGGCGAACCGCTGGGCCACGGTGACCAGGACGTGGTCACCGGCGGCGTGCCCGAACCGGTCGTTGATCTGCTTGAAGTCGTTGAGGTCGAGCACCACGGCAGTGAGCGGCCGGCGCTCGGGGTCGGCCAGCAGGGCCGAGCCGATCCGGAAGAACGCGCGCCGGTTGGGCAGCCCGGTGAGCGGGTCGTGGCTGGCCGCGTGCCGCTCCGCCACCAGTTCCCGGCGCAGGTTGACCAATTCTGCCTCGGCGCGCAGCGCCCGGCGGCGCATGTGCCATCCCGTGGTGGCGGCGGTGACGGCGGCGGCTCCGGCGATGAGCGTCAGAGGCTCCGGCATCGCACCTCCCCCGTCACTCCGTGTAGCCCTCCGCAGCCCGGCCGCAGGCCCCGGGCGCCCCGGGGCCGGCAGCCGTCCGGCCGCTGTTTTCCCAGCTGAGAACCGATCGACGGTCACTCATCGTGCGTAGGTGAATACCATTGCACGTGCGTTATCATGCTCGCTGTCCGGTGCAGATGCAATAGCAGATGCACGTGCAGATGCACCACACTGGATCGCGCGCGGTCGCCATGCCGACTCCCGGGCCTCCTCGAACCGCCACAGGCTTTGGAGAACACACACCGATGAAGCAGCCACCCAACGGCGTCTCCACCACCGAGTTGCCGCCACTGGACTGGCAGAAGAGCCGCCGCAGCAACCCCAGCGGCAACTGCGTCGAGCTGGCTGAGCTGCCCGGCGGGGCGGGCATCGCCCTCCGTAACTCACGTCACCCGGAGGGCCCCGCGCTCATCTACACCGTCGACGAGATCGCCGCCTTCGTGCTCGGCGCGCGGGACGGCGACTTCGATCACCTGATCGCCTGACCGCTCCGACCGGCCGAACGGCGGGGACCGGTCGTCCGCTTCGTCTCACTGTCAGCTCATGGCATGCTTACACGTCAGTCAGGGAGCCTCCCCTACCTGACTGGGCTGTATGGAGGTCGGCGCGTGATGACCGTTCAACCGGAGACCGGACCGGCCACCGGCCCGACAGTGCTGCGGATGCTGCTCGGCTCCCAGTTGCGACGGCTCCGGGAGTCCCAGGGCGTGTCCCGGGAGGCCGCCGGCTGGGAGATCCGCTCCTCGGAATCGAAGATCAGCCGGATGGAACTGGGCCGGGTCGGCTTCAAGGAACGTGACGTCGCGGACCTGCTCACGCTCTACGGCGTCACCGACCCGGACGAGCGGGAGGCACTGCTCGGGCTGGCCCGCCAGGCCAACAGCCCCGGCTGGTGGCACCGGTACGGCGACGTACTGCCCAACTGGTTCCAGTCGTACCTCGGCCTGGAGGCGGCGGCGTCGCTGATCCGCACCTACGAGGTGCAGTTCGTGCCGGGCCTGTTGCAGAGCCGGGAGTACGCCCGGGCGGTGGTGCTCCTCGGACACGGCCGGGCCCCGGTCGACGAGATCGACCGCCGGGTCAACCTGCGGATGGAACGGCAGGAACTGCTCACCCGGCCCGGCGCACCCCAGCTGTGGGCGGTGGTCGACGAGGCCGTACTGCGCCGCCCCATCGGTGGGCCGAAGGTCATGCGTGGTCAGCTCGAAGCGCTGATCGAGGCCACCCGGTTGCCCAACATCCGGCTCCAGGTGATCCCCTTCTCGGCAGGTGGGCACGCCGCCGCCGGGACCGCCTTCACCATCCTGCGCTTCCCCGACGCCGACCTGCCCGACATCGTCTACATCGAACAGCTCACCAGCGCGCTCTACCTCGACAAACGTGACGACGTCGACCACTACGCGGTAGCCATGGAGCGGGTCTGCGTGGAGGCCGACCCGCCGGAGCGTACGCCGGACATCCTGCGCAGGATCCTCGCCGACCTGGACGGCTGACCAGGGGAGTCCCCGGTGCGGGCCGCACACTACGATGGGGCACCGAACGGCGACAGTGGACACTCGGCGCGCCGTGGGTGACCCGGGAGGCAATGGTGCACAGCGAAGAGTCCGGCGCGCAGGTCGGTACCAGTCCGGCGGACCGGATCGACACCTCCGTCCCGCATCCGGCCCGGCGGTACAACTACTGGCTCGGCGGGAAGGACAACTTCCAGGCCGACCGGGAGTCCGGGGACGCCATCGCCGCCGCGTTCCCCACCATCCGGCTCGCCGCCCTGGAGAACCGTGGCTTCCTGCGCCGGGCCGTCGCCTACCTGACCAGGGAGGCCGGTATCCGGCAGTTCCTGGACATCGGCACCGGCATCCCGACCGCCGACAACACCCACGAGGTGGCCCAGTCGATCGCCCCGGAGAGTCGGGTGGTCTACGTCGACAACGACCCGATCGTGCTGGCCCACGCCCGCGCCCTGCTCACCAGCGCCCCCGAGGGCGCCACCGCGTACATCGACGCCGACCTGCGGGACGTGGACACCATCCTGGGCCACCCCGACCTGCGCCGCACCATCGACCTCGACCAGCCGGTCGCGTTGATGCTGGTGGCCATCCTGCACTTCATCCACGACCGGGACGACCCGTACACGATCGTCGACCGGCTGCTGGACGCCCTGCCCGTCGGCAGCTACCTGGTCGCCTCGCACGCCACCGACGACTACCTGCCGCCGCAGGTAGCGGCTGCGGCCCGGGAGAGCGCCAACGCCGAGGGCCAGCACGGGACGATCATCCTGCGCAGCCGGGACGAGTTCGTCCGGTTCCTCGACCGACCCGGGCTCAGCATGATCGAGCCGGGGATCACGTCGGTCGCGCACTGGCGGGCGGAACACGAACCGCAGCCCCGGCCCACCGCCGCCGAGGCCGGCATCTACGCCGCCGTCGTCCGCAAGGACTGAGCGCGGCCGACGTACCCCACTACCACCGTTCCCGACCGAGCAGGCAGACTCGCCACCATGTCGCCGTTCACCCCGCAGTTGCGGCTGCACGACCGGTACGTCCTGCGCGAGCGCATCGGCTCGGGCGGGATGTCGGAGGTGTGGTACGCCGATGACGACGTACTGCACCGTCCCGTGGCGGTGAAGGTGCTCGCCTCGCCCCTGGCGAGCGACCCGGCACTGCGCGCGGTCATCCAGCGGGAGGCCCGGGCCGCCGCCCGGCTCACCCACCCGCACGTCACCCAGGTCTACGACTACGGCGAGGCCACCCTGCCCGGCGGGGTACCGGTGCCGTACCTGGTCATGGAACTGGTGCAGGGCCGCACCCTGGCCGACCGGCTGACCGCCGGTCCGTTGCCGTGGCGGGACGCGGTGGCCCTCGGCGCCCAGGTGGCCGGGGCGCTGGCCGCCGCGCACGCCATCGGGGTGGTGCACCGCGACATCAAACCGGCCAACGTGATGCTCACCGCCACCGGGGCGAAGGTGCTCGACTTCGGGATCGCCGCCCTCGCGGTGCCCGGCGGCCACCAGGGCGACACCGGCCCGCTGATGGGTACCCCCGCCTACACCGCCCCGGAGCGGCTCGGCGCCGGCCCACCCAACCCCGCCAGCGACGTGTACGCCCTCGGGGTGCTGCTCTATGCCAGCCTCACCGGGCGCCTCCCGCTGCCCGGGGAGACCTGGGCCGACGCGATCGCCGCGCAGCGCGCCGGTACCCCGGTCCCGCCGTTGGACGTGCCCGGCCTGCCCGCCCGGACGGCCGCCCTGGTGACCGCCTGCCTGGCCACCGAACCGGCCCGCCGCCCGACCGCCGACGACCTGGCCCGCCAGCTCACCGGGGCGCCCCGGCAGGAC
>NZ_WVUH01000008.1 GCF_017614955.1 Micromonospora echinofusca | reverse complement strand
GCGTCGTACGCCATGCCCCCATTGTCCCCGGCCCAGGCCGGGGACAATGGGGGCATGGCGTACGACGCACTGCTGCTGGTTTCGTTCGGTGGGCCGGAACGGCCCGAGGACGTGCTGCCGTTCCTGACCAACGTGACCCGTGGCCGGGGCGTACCACCCGAGCGGCTGGCCGAGGTGGCCGAGCACTACCAGCACTTCGGCGGGGTCTCGCCGATCAACCAGCAGTGCCGGGACCTGCTCGCCGCGATCCGGGACGACTTCGCCGCGCACGGCATCGACCTGCCGGTCTACTGGGGCAACCGCAACTGGCACCCGATGCTCGCCGACACCGTGGCGCAGATGCGCGACGACGGCATCCGGCGGGCCCTGGCCTTCGTCACCAGCGCCTACGGCGGGTACTCCTCCTGCCGGCAGTACCAGGAGGACATCGCCTCGGCCCGGGCGGCGGTGGGCCCGGACGCGCCGGTGATCGAGAAGCTGCGCCAGTTCTGGGACCATCCCGGCTTCGTCGAGCCGCACGCCGACGCGGTACGCACCGCGTTGGCCGGCCTCGACCCGGCCCGCCGGGGCACCACCCGGCTGGTCTTCACCGCGCACTCCATCCCCACCTCGATGGCGGCGAACGCCGGCCCGCACGGCGGACGGTACGAGGCACAGTTGCGCGAGACCGCCGCCCTGGTGGCCCGGGCGGCGGCCCCGGACCTGCCGTACGACCTGGTCTGGCAGAGCCGGTCGGGCCCGCCCCAGGTGCCGTGGCTGGAGCCGGACGTCAACGACCACCTGGCGGCGCTCGCCGCCGCCGGTACCACCGCCGTGGTGGTCAGCCCGATCGGGTTCGTCTCCGACCATCTGGAGGTGGTCTGGGACCTCGACACCGAGGCACTGGCCACCGCCCGGCAGCTCGGGCTGGACTTCGTCCGGGCCGGTACCCCCGGTACCGACCCCCGGTTCGTCACCATGGTCCGGGAACTGGTCACCGAGCGACTCGACCCGGCCACCCCGGCACCCCGCCGTCGGCTCGGCGAGCTGCCGATGTGGGACACCTGCCCGACGGTCTGCTGCGTACCGGCCCGCCGCCCGGCCGGAGCCAGTGAGCCGCCCGGCCAGCGTCCCTCCTGAGCCGGTCCGCCGCCACCGACCGTCCCGACCTGCCCCGACCACACCCCTTTTGAGGACGACATGACCGAGCGTAAGCCGGTGCAGAGCTGGCTGACCGACATGGACGGCGTACTGGTGCACGAGGGCCAACCGGTCCCGGGCGCGCCGGAGTTCGTCAACCGGCTGCGTACCTCCGGGAAGCCCTTCCTGGTCCTGACCAACAACTCGATCTACACGCCCCGCGACCTCCAGGCCCGGCTCAGCCGGATGGGGTTCGACGTGCCGGAGCACGCGATCTGGACCGCCGCGCTGGCCACCGCCCAGTTCCTCGCCGACCAGCGCCCCGGCGGCACCGCGTACGTCATCGGTGAGGCGGGGCTGACCACCGCCATGCACGCGGTCGGCTACGTGCTGACCGACTTCGCCCCCGACTACGTGGTGCTGGGGGAGACCCGGACGTACAGCTTCGAGGCGATCACCAAGGCGGTCCGGCTGATCAACGACGGGGCCCGGTTCATCTGCACCAACCCGGACGTCACCGGCCCGTCGGTGGAGGGTGCGTTGCCCGCCGCCGGCTCGGTCGCCGCGATGATCTCCAAGGCGACCGGCGTGGAGCCGTACTTCGTCGGCAAGCCCAACCCGATGATGATGCGTTCGGCGCTGAACACCATCCAGGCGCACTCGGAGAGCACCGCGATGATCGGTGACCGGATGGACACCGACATCCTCTGCGGCCTGGAGGCCGGCCTGGAGACGGTGCTCGTGCTCACCGGCATCAGTACCCGCGTCGAGGCGGAGCGCTACCCGTACCGGCCGTCCCGGATCGTCGACTCCGTCGTGGACCTGATCGACGAGATCTGACCGGTCCGGCCGGGACCATCCGATCGGCCCGGCCCGGCCCGGCCCGGGACCGGTGGCCGGTCGGCGGCGGTGCAGGTGACCACGGTCCCGGAGGGCCGGACGGACTGCTCAGGGGCGCAGCGGCGCGTTGCAGGCGGCCACCAGGGCACGCCGACAGGCGGCGGTCAGCGGGCGTAGCGCCGCGTCCCGCTGCTGTGCCTCGTACCCGTTGACGGCCCCACCGGGCGCGGCGGTCTCCGCCAGGGCCAGGACCCGGTCGAGCACCGCCGCCCGGGCGAAGAGCCGACGGGCCCGCGGGTCGAACCCGGGTGGCAGGTCGGTGGTGCCGTCCGGACGGCGCAGCGCGGCCAACGCACCGGCCAGCTCGGGGCGCCACTGGGCGACGTCGAGCCGGGTCAGCGCGGCGGTGGCCTCGGCGAGCGCGATGGTCAGCTCCGCCTCCGCCTCGGCCGCGCCGGGACAGCCGAGGGAGGCGGCCGGGGCGGTCTGCGGCAACGGGTACACCCGCCAGAGCACCGTCTCGAAGGTCATCCCCGAGCCGGAGGTGTGGGTGCGGACCTCCGGGATCAGCCCGAGCCCGGCGGCGACCACGGCCTCACCCGCGAGCAGCGCGGCACCGGCGAACTCACCGGGACCGGGCAGGCCACGCGGGTCACCCGGGGCCGGCAGCACCAGCCGGATCTCGTCCGGGGAAAGCTTGGCCAGGGTCGGCAGGGCCTGGCCGAGGGGCAGGTCGGTCCAGGCGCCGGGCGCGTCGGCGACCAGGTGCTCCTCGTCGCCGGCGATCGCCTCGGCGACCTCGTCGTAGGGCACCAGCCCGGCGCGCCACGCGCGCACCCAGGCGACGAACCGGCTGGACCGGCGCGGAGCGAGGGTGGCCGCGCCCGTTGCGGGTGACATGCAGGCAAGGGTACGTGGTGGATCCGACGCTGTCTCGACCGTCGCGGTGTCCGTTCCACGCCTCCCTGCCCGACCTGCCCGCCACGGCCCCGCCGTCCCGCATGCCGGCCCGGTGTGCCGAGCCGTCCCGTCCCGCACGCCGGGCCGGTGTGCCGAGCCGCCCCGATCGGCATGTCCTGCCGGCGTGCATGCCCGACCGGTGTGCCGGGCCGGTCCGACCGGCATGTCCTGCCGGCGTGCCTGCCCGGCACCGGGCGCGTGGCCGGCTAGCCTCAGCGGCCATGGGGAGGCGATACGGCGACGACGTACTGGCTGGTGACTGGCGGCGACGCCGGACGATCCCCGAGGTCGACGCCGAGCCGGACCTGGTGGTGGAGGACGCCGACTCGGGCTTCTGCGGCGCGGTGGTCGGTTTCGAGTCCGGCGCGGTGGTGCTGGAGGACCGGCACGGCCGGCGGCGGAACTTCCCGTTGCTGCCGGCGGCGTTCCTGCTCGACGGGGCGCCGGTGACCCTGCGGCGGCCCCGGCCGACGGCGGCCCCGGCGGTACGCCAGCGCACCGCCTCCGGTTCGGTCGCGGTCGCCGGGGTACGCGCCCAGGTGGCCAAGGCCAGCCGGATCTGGGTGGAGGGGGTGCACGACGCCGCGCTGGTCGAGCGGATCTGGGGCGACGACCTGCGGATCGAGGGCGTGGTGGTGGAGCCGCTGGACGGCATCGACGAACTCGCCGAACAGGTGCGGGACTTCGCGCCCGGCCCGCAGCGGCGGCTCGGGGTACTCGTCGACCACCTGGTCCCCGGGTCGAAGGAGAGCCGGATCGTCGCCCGGGTGACCTCGCCGCACGTCCTGGTCACCGGGCACCCGTACGTGGACGTGTGGCAGGCGGTGAAACCGGCGGCGCTCGGTATCCGGGCCTGGCCGGTGGTGCCGCCGGGGCGGCCCTGGAAGGAGGGCGTCTGCGCGGCCCTCGGGGTGGCCGAGCCGGCGGAGCTGTGGCGGATCATCCTGTCGAAGGTGAACAGTTTCGCCGACGTGGAGACCCCGTTGATCAACTCGATGGAACGGCTGATCGACTTCGTCACCGTACCGCCGACCGGCGACTGACCGGCGCCCCCCGGGTTACGGATTCCCTTCCGGATCGCGGGTGAGCACGAAGGTGGCGATGTCCAGCGCCACCGGCGTACCGGCCGGATCCCGCAGCACGGTGATCACCTCACCGTCGTTCATCCCGGCCCGACCCCGCCACCGGCCGTCGCCGTCACGGACGAACCGCCACGGCACCGCACCCGCCGGCCGCAGCCCGGTGCAGACCAGCTCACCGGCCTCCGGCACCCAGGTGACCTCGTACTCCCGGCCCATCCACCACCACCGGCCGCAGAGTTCGGCGACCTCCGCCTCCGGTGGGGCCGTCGCCGGCCGCCACGCCCGCACCGGGGCCGGCTCGGTGTCGAGTACCCCGGTCAGCAGCCGCTCGCCCAGCCCACCGATCGAGCCGGCCCGCAGGCCGTACGAGTTGGCGAAACCGATCACCCCGGTCCGGCTGGGCCGGTGCACCGCCAGCGTGGCCACGTACCCGGGCATCGACCCACCGTGGCCCACGTAGACCCGGTCCCCACAGCGGTACAGCTCCAACCCGAGCCCGTGACCGGACCGCCAGGAGTCCAGGTCGCTGATCACCACCGGGGCGCACATCTCGGTGAGCGTGGCCGGGGCGAGTACGGCCGGATCGGGGTCGGCCAGGAACGCCGCCCACCGGGCCAGGTCCGTCGGGGTGGACCAGAGCTGCCCGGCGGGGGCCATCGCCCCGGTGTCGGTACGCGGCTCCTCCCGGAGCGTGCCGTGCCACGGGTGCACCACGTACCCCCGGGCGAACGGTTCGGTCGCCTGGTAGGTGGTCCGGACCATGCCCAGCGGGGTCAGCAGCCGCTCGTGCAGCAGCTTCCACCAGGACCGGCCGGTGACCCGTTCCAGCACCGCGCCGAGCAGTCCGTACGCCAGGTTCGAGTAGTGGTAGACCCGGTGCGGCGGGTACGCCAGCTTGGCCGGGGTGAGCCCGGCCAGCAGGGCGGCCAGGTCCCCGCCGGTGCTGCGTTCCCACCACTCGCCGTCCGGTTCCCGTTGCAGGCCGCCCGCGTGCCCGAGTAGCTGCCGCAGGGTGGGGGTGCCGACCCCGGTGTCCGGCAGGTACCGCTCCAGCGGGTCGTCGAGCGCGAGCCGCCCGGCGTCGCGGAGCTGGAGCACCAGCACGGCGGTCATCGTCTTGCTGATCGACCCGATCCGGTACTGGAGGTCGGCGTGCGGTTCCGGCGTCGTGCCGGCGGTGGCCAGGTGCGCCAGGACACCGTCCCGGACGACCCCGGCGACCAGGGACGGGGCGTACCCGGTCGCCTGTGTCTCCGCGACGAGGGCGTCGACCCGACGGATGGTCTCCGGCAGCAGGACGGACACGTACGGCTCCTTCGCCTCGTCGACGCCTCGCGGTGATCGTACCGTCGATGTGATCTTCGATGGTGGGCGTGACGTGCACCGGCATGTCAGGATCGGGCCATGGAGCCACTGCTCTGGATCGTGCTCGGTACGGTGCTGGCCGTCGCGGAGATCTTCACGACCACCCTCTTCGTCGGCATGTTCGCGGTCGGCGCGTTCGCAGCGGCCGGTGCGGCGGCCCTCGGTGCCCCGCTCGGGGTGCAGGCACTGGTCTTCGCGGCGGTCTCGGCGCTCACCGTCGCCTTCGTCCGGCCGTCTCTGCGCCGCCGGCTCGGGCCGACGGCCGACAGCGACGAGACCCGGTTCGGCACGGCGGCCCTGGAGGGCGCCGAAGCACTGGTCCTGGAGCGGGTGGACGTCGACCACGGCATGATCAAGATCGACGGTGAGTTGTGGAGCGCGCGGTCGTACGACGCGACCCAGGCGTTCGAACCCGGCGAACGGGTACGGGTGATCCAGGTCAGGGGCGCCACCGCCCTGGTCTGGCGGG
The DNA here is from genome assembly GCF_017614955.1 of Micromonospora echinofusca. GTDB lineage: Bacteria > Actinomycetota > Actinomycetes > Mycobacteriales > Micromonosporaceae > Micromonospora > Micromonospora echinofusca_A. Next base: position 40,431 of record NZ_WVUH01000008.1, on the reverse strand, counting down.
ACGACTTCTCCTCCTCCGGTGAGCTGCCCGGTGGGCTGCCCGAGACGAAAAGGTGAGTGGCATGGAACTGGTGATCGCGGTGCTCTTCGGCGCCGTGGCCCTGATCGCGGTGGTCGCGCTGGCCAAGTCGGTGCGGATCGTGCCGCAGCAGCGGCACGACGTGGTCGAACGGCTCGGTAGGTACAAGCGCACCCTCAGCCCCGGACTGAACCTGCTGGTGCCGTTCATCGACGCGGTACGCACCAAGGTCGACATGCGGGAGCAAGTGGTCAGCTTCGAACCGCAGCCCGTGATCACCTCGGACAACCTGGTGGTGTCGATCGACACCGTCCTCTACTTCAAGGTGGTCGACCCGGTCCGGGCCACCTACGAGATCGCCAACTTCCTCCAGGCGATCGAGCAGTTGACCGTCACCACCCTGCGCAACGTGATCGGCTCGCTGGACCTGGAGCGGGCCCTGACCAGCCGGGAGGAGATCAACCGGCACCTCTCCGGTGTCCTCGACGAGACCACCGGCCGGTGGGGCATCAAGGTCACCCGGGTGGAGATCAAGGCGATCGAGCCGCCGCCCAGCATCCGGGACTCGATGGAGAAGCAGATGCGCGCCGAACGGGACCGGCGGGCGGCGATCCTCAACGCGGAGGGACACAAGCAGGCGCAGATCCTCACCGCCGAAGGTGAGAAGCAGGCCGCCGTGCTGCGCGCCGACGGTGACCGGCAGGCCCGGATCCTCCAGGCCGAGGGCCAGGCCAAGGCGATCCGGACGGTCTTCGACGCGATCCACACCGCCAACCCGAGCCAGAAGGTACTCGCCTACCAGTACCTCCAGGCGCTCCCGCAGATCGCCAACGGCACCGCCAACAAGGTCTGGATCGTGCCGGCCGAACTGACCAAGGCGCTGGAGGGGATGGGTGGCGCGCTCGGCGGGCTGGCCCAGATGGCCGGCGACGCCCCGTCACCGAAGGCGGCCGACGACGCCAGCGCCGTCGAGCGGGAGGCCGCCGAGGCGGCCCGGGCCGCCGCCGCTGCCGCCCGGGAGGTGCACGACGAGGTACGCGCCGCCGAGGTGCAGGCCACCGGTGGCAACACCCCGCAGGGGCTGCCGGCCCCCGAGCCGGTCTCCCCGGCCAGCCTGCTGACCGACCCGGCCCAGCAGCGCCAGCCCGGCTGAGGTGTAAGGAAGGGCCCCTTCTTAACGTTTTCGGTAGAGGAAGGGGCCCTTGTTAACACCCGGCTGGGCTTGCCCGACGCCCTGGCCGGGCTGCCGGGACGCCCTGGCCGGGCTGCCGGGACGCCCTGGCCGGGCTGCCGGGACGCCCTGGCCGGGCTGCCGGGACGCCCTGGCCGGTCACCTCGATGGCCGGGCCTGCCAGCGCGACGGTTGGGCCTGACCTGCCGGCCTGACCTGCCGGATGCCTGGGCCGGGCCTGCCTGACGACCCCGACGTGCTGCCCCGCCGACCCGTCCTGGATATCCGAGAACTCCTCATCTGCCCCGGCCGGCCCTGCCACGATCGGTCTGGTAGGTACCGGCGGGCGGAGCGAGGTGACGGCATGAAGGAACCGAACGGACAGGTCAGGTCTACCGCCGCGGTCCCGGGGGCCCACGATCCGGCGGGTCCGCTGGGTACCCGTCGTACCGGTGGCGGTTTCGGCGTACTGCCCTTCGTCCCCGACGCCGGGCCGAACCTGCCCGCGACGAACGCCACCTGGGCCTGGTCCCTGCGCCGACTGGCCCGCGCCGCAGTCTGGCTGCTGCCGGCGTACGCCCTTCTCTACGGTGCCGTGACCATGGCCAGTGACGGCGGGATCGGCAATGAGCCGTACCCGGCGGACGGCCGCCCGGTGTACCTGGTCGGTTGGGTGCTCGCCGTCTGGCTGGGTCTGCTGGCCCTGCTGGCGCTGGCCGGACTGCTGGTCACCACCCGCAGTCGCCGCTCGGCGCTGGCCGGGCTGCTGAGCAGCCTCGCCGGTACGGTGCTGATGCTGCCCTTCACCGGGCTGGCCGAGACCACCCCGGTCTTCGGTACCGAGGCCCGCACCATGGTGCTCGCCGGGTCGGCCGTCTACAGCGTGGGCTGGTTCCTCACCGGCTGGGCGGTGGCCCGGTCCGGGATGTTCAGCTACGGTGACGGCCTCCTGTTGATGATCGCCGCTCCGCTGCTCGGCCTCGCCGGTGCCCTGATCGGCTCGTTGCAGACCTTCGGCGCGATGTTCGTGCTGGCCGCCGGAATCGGGATCGCCTACCGGGCGGGGCGGCTGGTGCCCTCGGCGATCCTGCGCGAGGCGGCCAGCGCCAGTCTGGCCACCGCAGCCGGCCCGGCCGTCCTGCCGGACGGTGGCCCGCCCGGCCCGGCCGTCCTGCCGGGAGACGCGCTGCCCGGCAGGGGCAGCCGCTCCGACGGCGTTCCGCCCCGTCCGCCGGCCGCGCCCTGACTCGTTGATCATGGAGTTGTGGTGGGCGGTTCAGTCGCCTATACGCCTTTTGTGGTGCACCACAACTCCATGATCGGCAAGGGGACGCGGAACCCGTCAAGGAGCGCCGAACCACGGCTCGGCTGCCGGCGGGGCGACTGCCGGCCCAACCTGCGGCTCGGCTGCCGGCGGGGCGACCTGCGGCTCGACTGCCGGCCCAACCTGTGAGCCGACCTGTGGATCGGCTGCCGGCGGGACGACCTGCGGGGCGACCTGCGGGACGGCTGGCAGGGCGGTCGGTGCGGCGGCACCCTCGGCGAGGATCTCGACGTACCGGTCGCACCAGCGGGCCACCGTCGCCTGGTCCAGCCGGTCGGTGGAGTACTCCACCGTGCCGCGTAGCCCCTCGGGGGTCGGGGTGAGCACCGTGGCGTACTCCCGCCGGGCACAGTCGAGCGGCTGGTCCACCAGTTCCGCGACCAGCCCCGGCAGGCGCAACGGCGGTAGGCCGGGGTTCCAGCCGAGGAGCGCGGTGGCCACCGGCGGCGGCATCCCCTGCCGCCACTGCGGGTCGACCGCCGCGTAGACCTCGGCCAGCGGGGCCGGCTGATGGCGTACCGCGTCCAGGAAGACCGCCTCGGTGACGCGGACGAGATCCGCGAAGGTGCGGGCCTCGGCCACCGGCAGGCGCAGCACCAGCGGGCTGGTGAACAGGCCCACGGTCGGCTCGATGTCCCGGCTGTCCCGGTGTGCGTACGGGCCGGCCAGCACCACGTCCGGGTCACCGGTCAGCTCCGCGACGAGCAGCGCGTACCCGGCCGCCAGCACGGGGAACATCGTCGTGCCCAGTTCACCGGCGAGCCGGGTCAGCCCGGCGGTGACCGGGTCGGGGATCGGGAAGACGTATTCGGCGCCCCGGCCGGAGGACAGGTCCGCACCGGGACGGTCCACCGGCAGCGGTACCGTCCGGGGGGCGCCCGCCAACCGGCGTCGCCAGTGGTCGAGTAGGTCGGCGGAGACCGGCTCGGCCCGCTGCCGCCGGGCGTACCCGGGATAGCTCACCGGCACCGGTTCGAGGACCGGCTCGGTGCCGTCGAGCGCGGCGGCGTACCGTCGCCCGAACTCGTCGAAGAGCCGGAACATCGACCAGCCGTCGCCGTGCAGGTGGTGCACGACGAGCATCAGTATCCAGTGGTCACCGGGGAGTCGGGCCAGCCGGGCCCGCAGTTTCGGCCCGTCGTCGTCGAACGGCTCCCGACCGGTCGCGACGCACCACCGCTCCACCTCCGGGTCCTCGGGGGCGTGGTCGAGGTCGACGACCGGCAACGGGACCGGCCGGTGGGCGAGGACCTCCTGACGGAGCTGACCATCCTGCGGTACCAGCCGGGTACGCAACGCCCCGTGCCGGGCGACGAGGCCGTCCACCGCCGTACCGAGTGCCGGCACGTCGAGCCGGCCGGTGAGGTTGATCCGTACCGCCATGTGCACCGCCGCCGGGTTCGGCGCGACGTGCTGCCGGTTCCACATGGTCTCCTGCTGGTGGCTGGCCGGCGCGACCTCCTCCACGGCCGGTGCTCCGTCGGCCGGTGCCCTGGTCGGTGCTTCACCGGCCGGCACCACGGCCGGTGCCACGGTCGGCCCAGCGGCCGGCACCACGGTCGGCCCGGCCGTCGGGTCTCCGGCCAGGCTCGCAGCGAGGGCGCGCACCCCGGCTGCCCGGAGTACCCGGTCCACGCCGACCTCGGTACCGAGCAGCTCGGTCAACCGGTTCGCCAGCCGTACCGCCCCCAGCGAGTGCCCGCCGGTGGCGAAGAAACCCTCCTCCAGTGGTACCCGGTCCACACCCAGTTCGGCGCACCAGGCATCGTGGACCACCCGTTCCAGCCCCGGCTGCGGTACCCGGTCACCGCCGTCCGGCTCGGGGGCCGGCAGCCGGGCCGGGTCCACCTTGCCGGTCTCCCCGACGGGCAGCGCGTCGAGGAAGACCCAGGCCCGGGGTACCAGGTAGCCGGGCAGCCGTGCGGTCAGCTCCCCGGTCAGCCGGGTCCGCAGCGCCGCCGCCGGTTCCGCGCCGTCGACCGGTACGACGTACGCCGTGAGGTAGGGCTCCGGGCCGCGGTCCTGCCGGGCGACGACGGTCGCCTGCCGTACCCCGGCCAGCCGGACCAGCTCGGCGGCGGCCTCACCCGGCTCCACCCGGTGCCCGGCGATCTTCACCTGCTCGTCGGTGCGGCCGAGGAACTCCACGGTGCCGTCCCCGCGCAGCCGGACCCGGTCCCCGGTGGCGTACATCAGGGCGCCCGGTTCCCCGGAGAACGGCTCCGGCCGGAACGCCGCCGCCGTCTCCGCCGGCCGACCGAGGTAGCCCCGGGCCAGGCTGCGTCCGGCCAGGTGCAGCTCACCGACTGCGCCGGGCGGTACCGGCCGACCCCGGCCGTCGAGCACGTAGAGCCGGACGTTGTCGACCGGCCCGCCGATGTGGACCGGCTCGGTCCCGTCCGGCGGTACCCGACCGGCGGTGCTGACGATGGCGTTCTCGGTCGGCCCGTAGGCGTTGACCACTGTCGCCGGGAAGTCGACCGGTGGGCGGCGCCGGAGCTGGCTGCCGCCGACCATCAGGGTCCGGGGCAGGCCGGCGGGGCGGGCCGGCAGGGCGAAGACCAGCTCGGCCAGGGGTGCCGGGACCAGCGCCACGGTCACCCCCTGCGCCGACCACCAGGCTGTCAACCGGGCCGGGTCGGCACGCCGGTCGGCCGGTACGAGGGCCACGGTCGCCCCGGCGGCGAGCGCCGGATGGATCTCCGCCAGGTTGGCGTCGAAGCCGAGACCGAGCAGATGCCCGACCACGTCGGTACCGGTCAGCCCGAGGGTGCCCACGTGCCAGGTGACGGCGTTCACGGCGGCCCGGTGCGACACGGCCACCCCCTTCGGGCGTCCCGTCGACCCGGAGGTGTAGACGCACCAGGCCAGATGGTCGGGGCCGGGTACGGCGGTCGGCGCGGGCAGGCCCGCCGGCCCGGTCTCGTCGACCAGCAGCCGGGTGACCCCGGCCGGCGTGGCGATCCCGGTGGCGGTGACCACCAGCCGGGCCCCGCTGTCGGCCAGCAGCCCGGCCAGCCGGGCGGGCGGGGTGTACGGATCCAGCGGGAGGAACGCGGCACCGGCCATCAGGACGCCGAGCTGCGCGGCGATCAGTTCGGGCCGACGGGGCAGCAGCACCCCGACGACGTCGTCCGGGCCGACCCCCTCGGCGGCCACCCGCCGGGCCAGCCCGTCGGCCCGTTCGCGCAGCTCCCGGTAGGTCCACCGGTCCGGCCCGGCGACCACCGCCACCGCGTCCGGGTCGACCGTGGCCCGCCGGAGGAACAGGTCGTGCAGCCGGTCTGCCGTCGGTGGTGTGACCGGGCCGGACAGCCCGCCGCCCGGGTGGTCGAGCCGGTCGGTCAGTACGGTCACCGACGCCTGCGGGTCGCGGGTCGCGGCGTCCAGGAACCGGTGCAGATGATCGACCAGCCGGTCCACCGTGGCCCGGTCCAGGACCTCCGAGCGGTACTCGACGTGCACGTCGACGGTGGCACCGTGGGACAGGTACACCATCAGGTCCACCGGTGCCTTGTCCAACCCGACCGGCAGCGGTTCGGCGGTGACCCCCGGCAGGTCGAAGCGGAACGCGTCGCCGCGCTCGTACTCGACGACGACGTCGAACAGCGGGTTCCGGCCGGGTTCCCGGACCGGGGCGAGCGCCTCGACCAGCTCGTCGAAGGGCAGGTCGGCATGCTCGTACCCGTCGGCGGCGGTGAGCTGCACCCGGGCCACCAGTTCCTGGAAGGTCGGGTCCCCGCGCAGGTCCAGCCGGAGCGGGACGGTGTCGACGAAGAACCCGACCAGGTCGGCGGAGCGGTCGTCCCGGCTGCTCATCCCGGTACCGACCACCAGGTCGTCCTGGCCACCGCCGAACCGGGACAGGACGACCCCGAACGCGCTGAGCAGGGTGGTGAACGCGGTGACCCGTTCGGTCCGGCTGAACTGCTCGACGCGCCGGGTCAGCCCGGCCGGGAGCTGCCGGAACAGGCTGCTCCCGGCGGCCGAGGGCACGGCGGGGCGGGGCAGGTCGGACGGCAGCACCAGGGCGGGCGGCGGCGGGTCGAGCTGGCGCAGCCAGTACCGCAGGGCCTTCTCCCGGTCCCGGCCCCCGCCGTCGTCCCCGGCGAGCTGCGGGTAGCTGGTGGTCAGCCGCGGCAGGTCGGGTGCCCGGCCGTCGACCCGGGCCCGGTAGCACTCCGACACCTCCCGGGTCAGAATCGCGTACGACCCGCCGTCGGTGGCCAGATGGTGGAAGGAGAGCACCAGGACGTGCCGGGTCGGGGCGAACCGGAGCAGGGTGAACGCGAAGACCGGCCCGGCGGTCAGGTCGAAGCGGCGCCGGCTCTCCGCAGCCATCACCGCCCGGACCGCCTCGTCCTCGTGTCCGTGCCGGACCGCCTCGTCCTCGTGTCCGTGCCGGGCTGTCGGGTCGAGGTCGCGCACCGGGCACTCCACCGGCACCGTGGCCCGGACCACCTGGTGCGGCACGCCGTCGATCTCCCGGTAGACCGTGCGCAGGGGGGCGTGCCGGTCGACCACATCCTGGAGTGCCCCCTGCAACGCCGGTACGTCCAGTGGGCCGGCCAGTCGGACCGCGACGGCCTCGTTGTAGGCCGGGCTGGTCGGGTCGAGCTGTGCGGTGATCCACAGCCGACGCTGGGCCGCCGACAGTGGAGCGACCTCCTCCGGTGCCGTATCCGGGGACACCGCTGCGGCGGCCTCCGACGGACCCGGCGGGCTCGCGGCAGCAGGCTGGTGCCGGCGTGCCGTCGTACGCCGGACCGTGTCGATGAACGGCAGGCCGGCCCGGACCGCGTCGGCGGGCAGGCCGAAGTCGACGAAGCAGGCGATCTCGTCCACGCCCGCGTCGAGCACCGCCGCCACCACCTCCCGGCAGCTCTGCGGGGTACCGATCAACGCACGTTCCGCGCAGTACCGCCCGTACGCCTGGGACAGCACGAAACGGACGTCCTCGTCCGGGGTACCGGCCAGGTCGATGTTCATGCCGAGACTGTTGGTCACCTGACCGAGCAGGCCCAACGAGGAACGCAGGTACCGGTGGAACGGTTCGAACGCCTCGGCGCGTACCCGGTCGAGGTCGTCGCCGAGATAGGTGTGCAGCAGTACGGTGACCCGACCGGCGGCCGGATCGAGCCCGTGCTCGGCACGGGTACGCCGGTACAGCGCGATGTTCGCGGCGAGCTGGTCGACATCCTGGGTCATCAGGTTGGTCACCACGCCGACGTCGTTGCGGGCGGCCTCCCGGTAGCTCTCCGGATTGCCGACGATGGCGGTGAACGCGGGCGGCGCGGCCTGGATCGGCCGGGGGAAGAGGCGTACCTCGGTGGGCTCACCGTCGCCGGCACGGGCGGTCACCGACTCGCCCCGCCAGAGTCGCCGCACCGTGGCCAGGTGTTCGTACATCACCTGCTTGTGCCGACCGTAGTGCTCGGGGAAGAAGACGAAATCGTTGGCGTGCCAGCCGGGTGCACAGCCCAACCCGATCCGGCCGCCCGAGAGGTTGTCCACCATGGACCATTCCTCGGCCACCCGGACCGGATGGTGCAGGGGCAGCACCACCGACCCGGCGTTGAGCCGGATCCGGCGGGTACGCGTGGCCAGGGCGGCGGCGAGGACAGCCGGGTTGGGGAAGATCCCACCGAAGGAGTGGAAGTGCCGCTCCGGGAGCCACACCGCGTGGAAGCCGTGCTCGTCGGCGAACTGCGCGGCATCCAGGAGTACGCCGTACTTGTCGTCGTTGTCCTGGTCGGGATAGTCCCCGAAGAAGTAGAGACTGAAGTCGGTGCTGTCCTGGCGTCCAGCGTCGTCCTGGCGTACGCCGTCGTCCTGGCGGGTTCCGCCGGACCGGCGACCGGTCTCGCGGCCGGTTGGCTGCTCGGTTGCGTCGTCGGTACCGCTGTCGGTGCTGCGGTCGGGTCGACCGGCTGACCGTGCCGGTGCCGCTACCGGTCGTACCGTGCCACCCACGTCCGCTGCCGGCGCCGCCGCCGCTGGTGGTCCCCCGGCGGCCGGGTCCGGCGGTACGGGTCCGGCGGGTGCCACCCCGGCGGTACCGAGCAGGGTGAGTTGTTGCTGCATCAGGTCGAGCTGGCGATGGATGATGCCGGCCAGTTCCGCTGGTGCGGGTGCCGGGACACCGGCGGCTGCTCCGGCTAGGGCGACGGCCGGAGTTCCGATCGGCGGCGACAGGTCCACGGAGGGCGCCGGCTGCGCCGGGCGCGTGGGGTCCCCGGGGCCCGCCGGATCGACCCCGGACGGTTGGTCGGCCGGTCGTGCCGAGGAAACGGGCTCGGTCGATGGTTGCGCCGGTCGTGCCGTGGAAACAGGGTTGGACGATGGTCGTGCTGTGGACGCGTGGTCAGCGGGTCGTGCTGTGGACGCGTGGTCAGCGGGTCGTGCACTGGTGACCGCGTCGGCGAGCCGTCGCGGGGTGTCGACCGAGCCGAACAACTCCCGGACCGGCACCCGTACCCCGAACTCCCGGTGGATCTCCCGGGACATGGTGATCAGCAACAGCGAGTCGGCGCCCAGGTCGAAGAAGCTGCGGTCCGGGTCGACCGAGGCTGCGAGCAGGCCGAGGCGCTCGGCAGTCAACTCGCACACCCTGGCGAGCACCGGCCCGTCCGTCGGCTCGTTGCCCGGCTGCTGCACCACCTCGTTGCCCAGTTGCTGACGCGGCCCGTTCGTCGGCTCGTGCACCGTGCCGGTGCCCCGGGGGTCCGCCGTCGCCGGCTGCTGCGCCGGCCCGGCCGGCCGCTCGACCCCCGGTGGAGTGTTAACAGGGGGCCCTTCCTCTACCGAATGCGTTAACAGGGGGCCCTTCCTTACATGCCAGAAGGGGCGGTGCTGGAAGGGGTACGCGGGCAGCGGCACCCGTCGGCCGCCGTACCCGTCGGTGAGCGCGGTCCAGTCCAGCGGGACGCCCGCCGCGTACAACCGGGCCACCGCGTGCCACAGGCCGGTGGCCGGGTCCCGGGCGGGCTGCTGCGACGGTACCCAGTGCAGGCCGGTGCCGGCGGACCGGGCGATGCCGGTCAGCACCGCATCCGGCCCCGCCTCGACCACGGTCCGGCAGCCGGTGGCGGCGAGGGTACGCACGGCGGCGTCCCACTGGACCGGCTCCCGGGCCTGCCGGCACAGGTGGTCGGCGTCGGGCCGCCAGCCGGGTTCCCGGATCCGGCCGTCCACGCTGCTGACCAGCGGTATCCGGATCGGCTGCCGGTCGACCCGGTCGACCAGGGCCCGGAACCGGTCGAGCACCGGTTCCACCGCAGGTGAGTGGAACGCCCGGGTGACCGCCAACCGTCGGACGGGTGGGCCGTGCCGCCCGGCCCACTCGGCGACGGCGTCGACTGCGGCGGGTGGACCGGCCAGCACGTGCTGCCGGTCGCCGTTGACGGCGGCCACCACCAGCCCGGAGCCGCTGGCCAGACGATCGACGGTGGCCCGGTCGGCCAGTACGGCCAGCATCGCCCCGGGTGGCATGGTCTCCTGCATCAGCCGGCCCCGGTGCGCGGCCAGCCACACGGCATCCTCGACCGACAGGGCCCCGGCCACGGCCAGGGCCGCGTACTCGCCGACACTGTGTCCGAGCACCTGGTCCGGGTGCATCCCCCAGGACCGCCAGAGTTCCGCCAGCCCGATCCCGACCGCCACCAGGGCGGGTTGGACGATCCCGGTCGGTCGGCCGTCGACACCCGGCGGTTCGTGGAGTTCGGCGACCAGGTCACCGCCGACGGCGGCCCGGTAGGCGGTGGCGGCCCGGTCGAGTACCGCACCGACCTGCGGGAAACGTCCGGCCAGGTCGAGGAGGGCCGCCCGCAGGTCGCCCTGCCCCGGGAAGGCCAGGGCGACCGGAGCCGACCCGGCGCCCCGGGCATCCCCGGTGTACAGGTCGGGGCCGGCGGCCCCGCCCGGTCCGTCAGGCGTGCCGGCGGCGAACCGGTCCAGGGCGTCGGCCAGCGCGGCGGGAGAGTCACCCACCACGGCCAGCCGGTGGCGTAGCCGCCGGCGGCCGACTCCGGCGGTCCGGACCAGGTCGGCGGCGCGCAGGTGAGGGTCGGCGCGCAACCGGTCCCGGTACCGGCCGGCGAGTTCGCGCAGCGCCACCGGGTCGGCCGCCGACAGCGGCAGCACGCCGGGCGCGGACGGTGGCGGTGCAGGGGACACCGGGCGGGCCGCTGCGGGGGGCTCCTCGACGATCACGTGCGCGTTGGTGCCGCCCACTCCGAGGGCGCTGACCGCTGCCCGGCGGGGGAACCGGCCGACCGGCCAGTCGCCGGGTCCGGTGGTGACGGTGAACGGCCCACCGGTCAGGTCGACGGCCGGGTTCGGCCGGTCGAAGTTGATCTGCGGGGGGATCCGTCCGGTGCGGACCATCAGCACCGTCTTGAGCAGCCCGGCCATCCCGGCGCAGCTGTCCAGGTGGCCGATGTTCGCCTTGACCGAGCCGAGCAGCAGCCGGCCACCGTCGTACGCCTCGCGCAGCGCGTGGTACTCGACCGGGTCACCGAGTTCCGTGCCGGTGCCGTGCGCCTCGACGTACCCGACCGAACCGGCCGGGACGTCCGCGTCGCGCAGCGCACGGCGGATCACGTCGACCTGACCGGCGACGCTCGGCGCGGTGAAACCGACCTTCCCGGCTCCGTCGTTGTTCACCGCCGTGCCGAGGACGACCGCGTGGATCGGGTCGCCGTCGGCCAACGCCCGGTCCAGGCGTTTGAGAACCACCGCGGCCACGCCGTTGCCGCCGACGGTGCCGTCGGCCGCCGCGTCGAAGGGTCGGCACCGCCCGGTCCGGGACAGGATCGAGCCGGGGGCGTACCGGTATCCGGTGACCTGCGGTACGTGCAGCGCGGCTGCCCCGGCGAGCATCACGTCGGCGTCGCCGTCGAGCAGCGCGCGGACGGCCAGGTGCACCGCGACCAGGGAGGTGGAGCAGGCGGTCTGCACACCGATCGCCGGGCCGGTCAGGCCCAACCGGTACGCGACCCGGGTGGCCAGGAAGTCCGGTTGGTTGCCCAGCGCGGCGCCGATCACCCCGGCCGGGTCGCCGGACTCGACGACCCCGGACAGGTTGTGCCGCAGGTAGGTCTGGTGGGTGTAGAGGTTCATCCCGCTGCCCGCGTACAGGCCGATCCGTTGCCCACCGGTCGGGCCGGCGTACCCGGCGTCCTCCAGGGCGTGGTGGCAGACCTCCAGGAAGAGCCGGTGCTGCGGGTCGAGCAGTTCGGCCTCGCGGGCGCTGATGCCGAAGAAGTCGGCGTCGAAGCCGGCCACGTCGTCGAGTACGCCACTGGCGGCCACGAGGTCGGGTGCGTGCGCCTGTTCCGGGGGCAGGCCGGCGGCGAGCAGTTCCTGCGGGGTGAAGTGGCGGATGCTCTCCACTCCGGCGAGCAGGTTGGCCCAGTACCCGTCGACGTCGGCGGCGCCGGGGAACCGGGCGGCCATCCCGATCACCGCGATCCGCCGGTCCCGGCCGGGACGTCCGGTCGGCGCGACCGGTACCGGTTCGACTGCCGGGTCGGTGAGGTGCCGGGCCAGGGCGTCCACCGTCGGGTACGCGAAGAGGACCGGCTGGTCGATCCGCCGGCCGAGGTCCTGTTCGAGTCGGGCCCGGAGCCGGACGATCCCGATGGAACCGATGCCGAGTTCGTAGAAGGGCACGGTGGGGTCCGCCGGCTGGCCGAGGATCGCGGTCACCGCGTCTGCGACGGCAGCCCGGACCGCCCCCGGCCCCCGCGCCGCCGGCTGATCCGGCGACACCGACACCGGCACCGGCGCTGCCGTCGGGGCCGACGTCGGGATCGGCTCCGGCGCTGCCGTCGGGATCGGCATCGGCGTCGGCTCCGGCGCCGGGCGTGACATCGCCTCCGGCTCCGCCCCGGTCGGCTCGTCGAACCCGCCGGCCAGGTACCGCTCCCGCAGGGCGGCCCGTTGGATCTTGCCGCCGGTGGTACGCGGGAACTCCGCCGCACCGACGGTCACCACCCGGGCCGGCACGACCTGCCAGCGTCGGGCCACCGCCGCCCGGACCGCCTGGTCCACCGGTGGCCCGGACACGCCGGCCCGCCCGTCCGGCACGTAGCAGACGACGAGCGCCTCGCTGCCGGTCTCCGGGTCGGGTACGCCGAACGCCGCCACCAGCCCGTCGGTGACCCCGGATACCGCGCCGGCCACCTGCTCGATGTCGTGGCAGAGGTGGTTGTGGCCGTTGAGGATGATCAGGTCCTTCTCCCGGCCGGTGACGGTGATCCGGCCGTCCACCATGAAGGCCAGGTCGCCGGTCGCCAGCCAGTCCCCGTCCGGGAAGGCGGCCCGGTCCGCCTCCGGGTCGCCGAGGTACCCGGGGGTGACCCGGGGCGACCGGAGCTGCAACCGGCCGATCCGGCCCTCCGGCAGTACCCGGTTGTCGTGGTCGACGATGCGCAGCGTGGTACCGGGCGCGGGGAAGCCGACCGACAGGAACTCGACCACCCCGGCCGGGTCGTCGGTGTCGGTGGCCCAGGCCAGGTCTCCGGCGAGACTGGCGGCCCGGATGCGTTGCCGGCAGCCCGATGCGCCGTACGAGTCGAAGGTGATGGCGGTGGCGGTCTCCGACATGCCCCACGCCGGGGTGAGTACGCCGGCCGGCAGTCCGGTGGCGGCGACGAAGTCGGCGAAGGTGGCCGGTAGGCACTGCTCGCCGCCGCTGACCATCCGGCGGAGCGCCCCCAGGTCCCACCGTCGGTCCGGCGCTTCCACGAGCGCGTCGGTGACCAGCCGCAACCCGAAGTTGGGTGCCCAACTGTGCGTGACCCGGTAGGACTCCATCAGGTCCAGCCAGCGCAGCGGGTCCGGCAGGACCAGCTCGGTGGCGACGTGCACACTGGTCGCCCCGAGGAACGCCCCGCCCAGCGGATAGAGCAGCAGCCCGGCGATGTGGTCCAGCGGCAGCCAGTTGAGCAGCACGTCGTCCGGACCGATGTGGAGCATGTGCCGGGCGCCGGTGGCGTAGCCGGCCAGACCCCGGTGGGTGAGCTGGATGATCTTGGGTTGCCCGGTGCTGCCCGAGGAGAGTTGCAGCAGCGCCACGTCGTCCGGAGCCGGCTCCCCGTCGGCTGCCGCCGGGCCACCCCCGCCGTCCGAGGTGTCCAGGTCGCCGACGGGTACCACCCGGTCCCGCACCATGGACCGGGACAGCCCGGCGAGGTCGTCGGAACCGCCCACGACTACCGGGCCGCCCAGCCGCCGCCAGGCGTGGCCGAGCGCGTCGAGGGCGGGGTTGTCGAGGTCGTACGAGGTCGGAGCGGCGGTGGTCAACGGGACGATCCCGCCGAGCAGGCAGCCCCACAGCGCGGGGAAGTACTCGACGCCCGACGAGATGCGCAGCATGACGTGGTCGCCACGTCCGACGCCCCGGGCCCGCAGCCCGGCCAGGATGCCCCGACCCCGGGCCAGCAGCGTCGGATAGTCCAGACCGACCGCCTGCCCGTCGGCTGCCACCACGTGGATCCCGGAGGTCGGGAACCGTTCCGCGGCGCGGACCAGCGCCTGGTCGACGGTGAGGGCGAGATCCGGGTCGGTGGGCGGCTCGGCGCCCCGACTGACCGCTGGTGGACGGGTGGACGGTGCGGGGTTCATCAGGTTACCTCGACCGGTTGAGGGGCGGACTGGTCACGGCGGTCCGGTCGGCGCCGTAGCCGGCCGGCGAGCAGGAGGAAGGCGAGTGCGGTGGCCAGGGCGGCGCCGTGCGCCACGGCGATGACCGGCAGGGGCGCGTACCGGTCGAGCAGCGCCGCGCAGCCGACCATGCCGAGGCCGAAGCCGGCGTTCTGCGCCGCGCTGGCGAAGCCGAACAGTGCGGCCCGACGGTCGGCCGGGGCGCCCTGCAACCGGGTGGTGTAGCTGATCTCGGCGTACCCGTCCGCCGCGCCGGCCGCCACGGCGACCGGGACCAGCAGCCAGAGCGGGAGCCCGGTGAACGCGAGCACGAAGAAGACCGACATGGCGCAGGTGGCGAGGCCGAACGACCGTTCCGAGGTGACCCCGCTGCCCCGGCGGCTCCGCCAGGACACCCAGCGGCCGGCGACCAGGCTGCCCACCGCCCAGGCCGTGGTGAACGTGGCGGCGAAGCCGGCCGGGTCGTCGGGCCGGACCAGGTTGGCGTACACCGGGAGGCCGACGTTGTGCGACGCGGAGCCGAAGGCGTCGGCGGCGCGTACCCCGATCATGCCCACCACCACGGGCCCCACGACCCGCAGCAGCGCGCGACGGTCGCCGGCCCGGCGTGCCCCGGCGCCGCGCCCGACGGCCGGTGCCGGGCCCCACCGGCGACGCAGCGTGACCAGCAGCAGCGCGGAGACCAGGTAGGTCGCCGCGTCGAGCAGGAACGCCGCCGAGTAGCCGACCCGGGCGACCAGCAGGCCCGCGCTGGCGAAGCCGAGCAGCATGGCCACCGACCGGGCGGTCACCAGTCGGCTGTTGGCCCGGGTGAGCTGGTCGGCGGCGACCAGGTCGGGCAGGCTGGACCGCAGCGCCACGCCCCACAGCGTCTGCCCGGCGCCGAGCACCACCGCCACCGGCCAGAGCAGCGCCGGCCGGACCCCTACGGGGGCCGCCACCAGCAGCCCGAGCGTCCCGGCGGAGAGCAGGTCCGCGCCGATCATCAGGTACCGGCGGGAGTACCGGCCGGCGAGCAGCCCGGCCAGCGGGCCCATCAGGAAACCGGCGGCCAACCGGACCGCCATGAACAGCCCGGTGCTCAGCGCGGAACCGGTGACGTGCAGCGCGAACAGGCCCAGGGCCAGCAGGTTCAGGAAGGTGCCGTAGGTCGAGACGGCGTACGCGGACGCGAGGACCACGACCGTGCGGGTGGACCGGTCAGCCACCGGCGCGGTAACCGTCGACATGGCCCCCCGGTCCTGACGGTCGAACTCGTAAGGGTCGATAATGCCTTCGTCGCAGGTCGATTTCAACCGGCCCGGCTCGTTGAGGCGGCAATCCGACGTACCACCACCTCGGCATCGGGTGGCCCGTGGCCGGTTCCGGCCGGCGGCGGTGGCACCGGCACAATCGGCGGGTGCACGTCGAAGAGATCACCGACCCCGCCGACGAGCGGATCGCCGACTACCGCGCGCTGACCGACGTCGAGCTGCGTACCCGGTGGGAGCCGCCGCACGGACTGTTCATCGCCGAAGGTGAGCTGGTGCTGCGCCGGGCGCTGCGGGCCGGGTACCCGCCCCGGTCGTTCCTGGTCGACGCGAAACGGGTCGACCAACTCGGTGACCTGGACACCGGGGACGCGCCGGTGTACGCGGCCACCCCGGACGTGTTGCAGCAGGCCACCGGCTTCCACGTACACCGTGGGGTGCTGGCCTCGTTCCGGCGGCGGGAGCTGCCGACGGCGGCCGAGGTGCTCGCCACCGCGCGCCGGGCGGTGATCCTGGAGGACGTCAACAACCACACCAACCTCGGCGCGATCTACCGGGCTGTGGCCGCGCTCGGGGTGGACGCGGTGCTGCTTTCACCGTCCTGTGCCGATCCGCTCTACCGGCGCAGTGTCCGGGTCAGCATGGGTGAGGTGTTCGCCGTGCCGTACGCCCGGCTGGAGCCCTGGCCGGCCGGGCTGGACACGGTCCGGGCGGCCGGTTTCACCGTGCTGGCGATGACCCCCGCCCCGGACGCGGTGCCGATCCAGCGGCTCACCCCGGCACAGCGGGAGCGGGCGGCGCTGCTGCTCGGCGCCGAGGGGGCCGGGTTGACCGCCGCCGCGATGGCCGGCAGTGACGTACGGGTGGTGATCCCGATGCGCCGCAACGTCGACTCGCTCAACGTGGCCGCCGCGACCGCAGTCGCCTGCTGGGAACTCGGCCGCGACGACCCGCTCTGACCGAAGACCCGACTCCCGGCACGAGCAGTCTTGGCCGGGGGCGAAGTAGGCCAGTTTCAAAAAAGTGAGAACTCGGACCGAGGCGAAGGCCCGGCTTCCCGTCTCGGGTGGTCGGGCCTTTCGCGGTTGCAGGTCAGTGCTGTTTGGTGAACTCGACGAACGCCTTCCAGGTTGCCGGCTCGAAGGTGAGCGCCGGTCCTGCCGGGTCCTTGCTGTCGCGGACGCCGACGACGCCCGGCAGGTTGTCGGCCACCTCCACGCAGTCGCCGCCGTTTCCGCTGCTCCGGGTGCTCTTGTGCCAGATCGCGCCGGTCAGGTCCATGACTCTGCTGCCTCCGAGATCAATCTGAGGGTGGCCCCGTGGGGTATCGCCTCGGCTCGCACAGACTCCCAGGTCTGCCGCAGCGAGTGTACGTCCGCCGTCCGCTCGACAATCGATCCCTGTAGCTGGTTGTCCAGGTATGCGACGTCGTCGCCCTCCGGGGGTGTGGCGATCACGAAGGCGCCGTTCAGACCGGGATACGCCCCGGTTCCCTGCGGGACGACGTGCAGGTGGACTTTCGGTCGGCGGGCCATTTCCAGCAGGTGGAGCAACTGCTCGCGCATCACCTTCGGGTCACCGATCGGGCGCTCCAACACGGTGTAGTCGAGCACTACCACGAGTTGAGGTGGGGAGTCCCGGCGCAGGATTTCCTGCCGAGCGAGTCGGGCAGCGACCTGCTGCTCCAGCGTGTCACCGAGGAAGTGGCTGGCCTTCTCGTACAGCTCCCGCGCGTACGCCTCGGTCTGGAGCAGACCGGGCAGGACCAGCGGTTGGAACGAGCACAGTGCGGTCGCCTCCTGCTCGATCGTGACCCACTCGCGGAACCAGGGCAGCAGGGACTCCCTGAGCAGCGCGGCCCGGATCCGGCCGAGCAGCCCGTCGGCCTGGAGCACGTCGTCGCACCGTTCGGTGAATTCCTCCCGTGGTGGCCGGCGGCACTGCTCGACGGCGGCGACCAGCGAGGCCGAGTAGCTGATCTGCTGGCCCAGGGCTTCCTGGGACAGCCCGGCGCGCTCGCGCAGTCGGCGCAGCTCCCCGGCGAACAGCTCCAGCATCGGAAGTCGGTCCATCTGCACACCTCTGCACATCAAGGGGACGGCGTCTGCACGGTAGCGCTGAGTAGCGCGTGCCACTTCCGAGAGTAGTCCCGTCCTGATGAGACTGTGCGTAGGCGGGCCCGCTCCACGCCGAGGAGGGCTGGGGCGGGCTTCGATCGGGGGTCGCCCCGTCCTCCCCAACGGGGCGGCCCCTCTCCAACTTCCGAGGTGATCGACATGTGCAGCCCATGGTTCCGTCCGGGCCGAGCCATCCCGCACACCCCGATGCGCCCGCTCTGGCGGTGCCGGAACTGCTGGGCGGAGTGGCCGTGCCAGCCCGCCCGCCTGGCCATGCTCGCCGAGTTCAGGGACAGCCGCACCGTCCTGCTGATCTATCTCAGCAGCCTGATGGCGGAGGCGCTCAGCCAGCTCGGTCGGCCGGAGCAGGACGGGAAGCTCGACCTGCACGACCGCTTCATCGCGTGGGCCAGGGCGCGGTGAGCCGGGATCGCGTGCCGAGGGTGCGGGGGCCTCCGTCTTCGCGCCTCTGCCGTGAGCCTCCCCGGCTTCATTTTTGCCCCACGGTACGACAGACGCGGGCGCGGAGGCCGCATTCCTCCGCATGATCGACAGTACGAGAGAGGTCTCTCATGTCCCAGCCCAACCTTTACGACCTGCCCATCGATGGGGTGCAGATCCAGGCCCTCTGCGGCGGCAATCTGACCAGCGACAACGAGAGCTGCGTCGGCGTCGGCGAGATCCCCGGCGGGGGCGGCTTCGTCGTCACCGACACCAAGCCCGAGGGGGCCGCTCGCCCCGGCCTGCGCTTCACCGCCGAGGAACTGGATGCCTTCGCGGTCGGCTGGACCGCCCGACGCGGTCTGACCGCCTGACATTTCGTACCGCACCTGAAGCGCCCGGCCGCCTTCGACCCCGAACGGGGGCGGCCGGGTGTGGTCCCGATAGGGGGAGCGATGACCTGGCAAGGCCACTGGCACGGATTCGGCCCGTGGGTAGGCCCGCGCAGCGAGTTTGCCCGAGAGGATCTGCGACGGCCTGGCCGGGAGCCGGGAGACGAACAGACGCGATCATTTCTCGCCAACACCATGACGCCCGTGCAGACCGGTCTCTCCCTGTTGCGGCGGAGCCAGGCGGCCGTCGAGCGGACCTGGACCAACGTGGAGGATGCCCTCGACTGGCTCTGCTTGACCTGGCGCGCAAACCCGCCAGGCGGCGACGTGCTGTCGCTGGACGAGCACATCGCGTACGACCGGGGATATCTCAGCCGGGGCAGCGACTGCTGCCTGGGCTACTACAACTCCGGCTACGGCTTCGTGTCGTACTCCGTCGTCTGCTGCCCGAACCACTTCTTTCCCGACGTTCCCTGCCCGCTACCTCCACGTTGACAAAGGAGGAGACATGTCACTCAAGCTCCTGCTCCCCGAGGAAGGCGTCACCGAGCTGCTGGAGCGCTGGCCCGACGAGCCGCGCGTCTACCAACGCACCAGCACCGAACTGGACAGAATCTTCACGGTCGACCAGCTTTGGGACTGGCTCGACCTGAACTGCGTTCCGGCGGACGAGGTCGCCGCGATCAAGGCGCCCAACCCTGCCGTCAATCCCAGATCCTTCACCGGAGCCCACGGCAGGGCCGACGCAACCAGGTTGCACAGACTCCACGACGACGGCCACACCATCCGCGTCGGCAACCTGCAACGGGTCATGCCGGCGATGGCTCGCGTCACCCGCGACATCCAGACCGAGACCGGGTACTCGAACTATGTGCACGTCTTCATGACCCCGGGACGTAACCAGGGACTGCGGCATCACTGGGATCAGCAGATGGCTGTCATCGTCCAGGTGTCGGGCGGGAAGCGGTGGGAGATGTGGCCACCGGTCGTGGACGCCCCGATGCGGTCGCACCTGGAGTCGTGGCGGGTGTGGCGCGACGAGTACCTCCAGGACTGGCTCGCCTCCGGCCCCGAGCGGACCATCGACCTCGGTCCGGGGGACACCATGCTGCTGCCGAGGGGCTGGGTGCACAACCCGTACAACACCGGCGACGAGCCCAGCGTGCACCTCACCTTCGCCATCCGTGAGCGTACGCCGCTCTGGGTGGCCGAGAAGTTGATCGCCGACGCCGTCGACGACGCGACCTTCCGCCAGATCATCCCGCCGGGGAGGCTGGCTGGCGGGGCACTGCCCGGCGTCGTCGCCGACACCCGGAAGGCGCTGGTGACCTACCTTCAGCGACTCGACCCGGGCGGGCTCGCGGACACCCTGCGGGAGCTTGCATCGACCGAGCTTGAGTACACCACGTAGAGCCCGTCCACGCGGAGTGGGCCGGTTGGGCAGTACGGAGACATCCGGTTTGCATGACCATGCGGGCTGATGCATAATCTTCCTTGTGTCCAAGGTTCTCACCTCCCTGCCCATCGGCGAACGTGTCGGCATCGCCTTCTCCGGCGGCCTCGACACCTCGGTGGCGGTCGCGTGGATGCGCGACAAGGGCGCCATCCCCTGCGCCTACACCGCCGACATCGGCCAGTACGACGAGCCCGACATCGCGTCGGTGCCCGGTCGTGCGCTCAGCTACGGCGCCGAGGTCGCCCGCCTGGTCGACTGCCGCGCCGCCCTGGTCGAGGAGGGCCTGGCGGCGCTGACCTGCGGGGCCTTCCACATCCGCTCGGGCGGTCGGGCGTACTTCAACACCACCCCGCTGGGCCGGGCGGTGACCGGGACCCTGCTGGTCCGGGCGATGATCTCCGACGACGTCCAGATCTGGGGCGACGGCTCGACCTTCAAGGGCAACGACATCGAGCGGTTCTACCGGTACGGCCTGCTGGCCAATCCGCAGCTGCGGATCTACAAGCCGTGGCTGGACACCGACTTCGTCACCGAACTGGGTGGGCGTAAGGAGATGTCGGAGTGGCTGCTCGAACGCGGCCTGCCGTACCGGGACAGCACGGAGAAGGCGTACTCCACCGACGCCAACATCTGGGGCGCCACGCACGAGGCGAAGACCCTCGAACACCTCGACACCGGCATCGAGACGGTCAACCCGATCATGGGAGTCCGGTTCTGGGACCCGTCGGTGGAGATCCTGACCGAGGACGTCACGATCGGCTTCGACCAGGGTCGTCCGGTGACGATCAACGGCAAGGAGTTCGGCAGCCCGGTCGACCTGGTGCTGGAGGCCAACGCCATCGGCGGCCGGCACGGCCTGGGCATGTCGGACCAGATCGAAAACCGGATCATCGAGGCCAAGAGCCGGGGCATCTACGAGGCGCCCGGCATGGCGCTGCTGCATGCCGCGTACGAACGGCTGGTCAACGCCATCCACAACGAGGACACCCTGGCGAATTACCACAACGAGGGTCGCCGCCTCGGACGGCTGATGTACGAGGGGCGCTGGCTGGACCCGCAGGCGTTGATGCTGCGCGAGTCGTTGCAGCGCTGGGTCGGCACGGCGGTCACCGGCGAGGTGACGTTGCGGCTCCGCCGGGGCGAGGACTACTCGATCCTGGACACCACCGGCCCGGCGTTCAGCTACCACCCGGACAAGCTGTCGATGGAGCGTACCGAGGACTCGGCGTTCGGCCCGGCGGACCGGATCGGCCAGCTCACCATGCGCAACCTGGACATCGCCGACTCGCGGGCCAAGCTGGAGCAGTACGCCACCCTCGGCATGGTCGGCGGCCCGGCCCCGCAGCGGATGGTCGGCGCCGCGCAGGCTGCCTCCACCGGCCTGATCGGGGCGATGCCGCAGGGCGGTGCGGAGGCCATCGCCTCCCGGGGCGTCCCCTCCGCCGAGGACGAGGCACTCGACCGCGCCGCGATGGAGTTCGGCGTCGACTGAGCGACGCAGCGGTGGAGGATCGGTAGAGCTCAGCCCTGACGGCCGGTACGACCATCGGGGTAACCGAGGGTAGCGTGTCGCCCGTGTTCCCTACCGTGCGTGAGGTCCTCGCCCTCGACCCGGTCCGGCACGGCGTTCCCCGGCTGGTCGCCGGGGAGAACGGGCTGGACCGGCCGGTGCGCTGGGTGCACGTGGCCGAGGTACCGGACATCGCCACCCTGCTCGGCGGGGGCGAGCTGGTCCTGACCACCGGGATCGGCCTGCCCGCCGACGACGCCGGCCTGCGCGCCTTCATCGGCGACCTGGCCGACGTCGGCGTCTCCGGTCTGCTCGTCGAGCTGGGCCGACGGTACGCCGGCAGTGTGCCCCGGGTGATGGCCGCCGCCGCCCAGCGCCGTGGCCTGCCCCTGGTCGAGTTACGCCGGGACACCCCGTTCGTCCGGATCACCGAAGCGGTGCACGCGCTGATCGTGGACGCACAGCTCACCGAACTGCGCGCCACCGAGGAGATCCACCAGCGGTTCACCGACCTGTCGGTGGAGGGGGCCGGGCCCGGGGACGTGGTCCGGCAGGCCGCCGAACTGTCCGGCTGCCCGGTGGTGCTGGAGAACCTGTCCCGGCAGGTCCTCGCGTACGACCCGGCGGGGGAGAGCGCCGAACTGCTGCTCGGCGGCTGGGAACAGCACTCGCGGCGGATCCAGCCGGCCGGGCGGACCGCGTACGACCCGGACAGCGGCTGGCTGGTCACCATGGTGGGCGCCCGGGGGCAGGACTGGGGCCGACTGCTGCTGCGCTGGCCCGGTGGGGAACTCGCCGCGCCGCCCGGGTCGCCTCCGACCCGGCTGACCATCCTGGTCGAGCGGGCCGCCTCCACCCTGGCGCTGGGGCGGCTGATCCAGCGGGACGCCGAGGGCCTGGAGCGGCAGATCCACCGTACCCTGCTGACCGCGCTGCTCGACCACTCCCAACCGGTCGACGAGGTGGCGCTGCGCGCCCGCGCGCTGGGCGTGGTGCTGGAACGGCGGCACCTGGTCGGGGTGATGATCCGGTACCGGGCCGACGAGACCGGCGGCGAAGGCGGCCCGGAGGTGGCCCAGTCCCGGTTGCGGGACCTGGCCGAGGCGGTCGGGAATGCGCTGCGCGAGACGAAACTGACCGCGTTGACCAGCGCCGTCGACGAGCAGGCGGTCGGTGCCCTGCTCGCGTTGACCGACCCGGCCGCCGAGGACCGGGCGCTCACCGCGTTCGCCGCCGCGTTGCGCCGGGTACGCCTCGACGGCACGACCGCAGGCGCCGCGACCGGCGCCCCCGGAGCTGCCGGTGCGGTCGGCGGCGGTCCGGCCGGCGGTACCGGTGGACCGGGCAGCCCCGGCGCGGTCATCGTCGCGGCCGGCTCCGGGGTGGGTACCCTCCGGGAGGCACGCCGGTCGCTGATCGAGGCCCGGCAGATCGCCGACGCCGCCCGTCGGGACCGCCGGGAACTGCCGGTGTTCCGGCTGCCCCACGTCGGCCTCGCCGGGCTGCTGCACCTGCTGCGGGACGAGCCCCGGTTGCAGACCTTCGTCGAGCGGGAACTGGGCCCGCTGCTGGCGTACGACGCCCGGCACCCACGGGAACAGCTGCTCGGCACCCTGCGGGCGTACCTGGAACAGGGGCGCAACAAGTCGGCGGCGGCTGCGGCGGCGCACCTGTCCCGGCCGGCGTTCTACGAGCGGCTGGCCCGGATCGGCCGGATCCTCAACGTCGACCTGGACTCGGTGCCGGCCTGTCTGTCGCTGCACGTCGCGCTGCTCGCCCTCGACGCCGTGCGGGACGTCTGACGGGGCCTCCGCAGGGTGAATACCGTCCGCCATGCACCTGAAAACAGGGGTATGAGGCATCAAATGGACGATTCGCCCATATTGTGCCACCATGGCAAGATTTTTGAAGATCAACAATGCTGTCCGGGGCGGATGGACCCGTACCCGGGCGCTGTGGGCGGCCGGTGTGGCCTGCGTCGGGGTGGGTCTCCTGGTGGCCGTTCCGGTCGTCGTGCAGGCGGACATTCCTGCGGGGTCCACGATCCGGGTCGTCGTCCCGACCAACGGCGCGTGCGCACCGGAGAACATCGTGTCGCACACGCTTCCCACTGACGAGATCACGTACGAGGCGCCCAACTTCATCATCACCCGGATACCCGACACGGCCATCCCGACCGGTACGGCGGTGCAGTTCGGCGTGATCGTCGACACCCCGATCAGCGGTTGCGCCATGCAGCAGCCGGTCACCATCACCGTCGACGGGGTGCCCGTGGAACCCTTCGAGAACAACATCTCTCCCGGTGGCGCCACGTTGACCGTCACCTTCCGGGCCCCGGCCACGCCGCCGACCGCGAGTCCGACGGTGCAGCCGACGGTGACTCCCACGGTCACGCCGACGGTGACGCCGACCGTGCAGCCGACGGTGACGCCGACCGTGACTCCCACGGTCACGCCGACGGTGACGCCGACCGTGACTCCCACGGTCACGCCGACGGTGACGCCGACCGTGCAGCCGACGGTGACGCCGACCGTGACTCCCACGGTCACGCCGACCGTGTCGCCGACCGTGCAGCCGACGGTGACGCCGACCGTGACTCCCACGGTCACGCCGACCGTGACGCCGACGGGGAAGCCCACCTGGAAGCCCACGGGGAAGCCGACCGGCAAGCCTGATCCGACGGCGCTGCCCAAGACCGGTGCGTCGTCCGGACCGCTCGTCGGCGTCGGGCTCGGCATGGTCGGGGTGGGCACGCTGCTCGTGGCCGCCATGTGGTGGACCCGGCGACGGGAGTACCGGTCCCGAGGGTAGTGAGGCGTCCCTCTCGCCCGGTGGCGAACGATGGGCCTGACCCGGCTACGGGTCAGGCCCATCGTCTTTTTCCGGCTCCTGGAGGTTCCGCTGCGGCGGCCTCGTCGCGGATCTGCCATCAGGGCTTTGACCTGCGGTTATGAAAAGTAACGGTCAGGTAACGGCTCTTCCCAACGCGTTTACGGCTCACATACCGTCCCAGGAGGCAGGAGGTCAGACCTCCATCCTCATGCCTCTCATCTGACGAGGTGAACCGTCTGTGCAGGAACCCGCCCCCCGGTACGCCGGGTACCAATCGTTCGACTACCTGGAACCACGGGTCGACTACAAGGTTTTCGACCTCGCCCCGCAGCTCGGCCGGGTGCCCGAGCACGACCTCGGGCTGACCGAGACGCAGCGGCAGCGGGTGACCCGGCTGCTGACCGAGTACACCGCGATCTCGTTGCACGAGCACCCCAAGATCCTCCCGGCGGACGTCACCCAGCTACGTGACTACAACCGGACCGGCCGCAACTCCTTCGGGTTCGAAGGGCTGGCCCGCTCCGGCCTGACCGCCGTGTTCGACAACTTCATGAACGGCACCGGCTGCGTCACCAGCGAGCACGCCTGGAAGTGGGACGACGTCATCTACGACATCGGTCTCCGCTTCGCGGATGTGGCCAAGCAGGACTACGTGGTCGTGGCCACCACCCTGGCGGAGATCCACGCGGCCAAGCGGGACGGCCGGCTCGCCCTGGTCGCCGGCCTCGAGGCGGCGACCATGATCGAGAACGAGCTGGACCGGATCGACATCCTGTACGGCTTCGGCGTCCGTCAGATGGGCATCGCGTACAGCCAGGCGAACATGCTCGGCTCCGGTCTGTCGGAGCACTGTGACGGTGGGTTGACGCACTTCGGTCGGCGTGCGGTGGACCGGATGAACAAGTTGGGCATCGCGATCGACGTGTCGCACTCGGGGGACCGGACCTCGTTGGAGGTGGTCGAGGCGTCGCGGGTGCCGGTGTTCATCACGCACGCGGGGGCCCGGTCGGTGTGGGATACGCCGCGGATGAAGCCGGACGAGGTGATCCGGGCGTGTGCCGAGCGGGGTGGGGTGATCGGGATCGAGGCGGCCCCGCACACCACGTTGTCCGAGGCGCATCCGCACCACTCGATCGAGTCGGTGATGGACCACTTCGTCTACTGCGTCGACCTGGTCGGCATCGACCACGTCGCCTTCGGCCCGGACACCAACTTCGGTGACCACGTCGGCCTGCACGACAGCTTCACCCAGCACCTGGCCATCAGCAACGCCCATGGCGCGGTCGAGCACCCCCGGGTGCCGTACGTCTCCGGCATGGAGAACCCGGCCGAGTGTTTCAGCAACATCGTCGGCTGGCTGGTCCGGCACGACTACTCCGACGACGAGATCGCCAAGGTCATCGGCGGCAACATCATTCGCGTACTTCAGGAGGTCTGGTGAGCAAGTTCCTCAGCCGCCGGCCGGGTCGGTGGCGGTCCGCCGTCGCCCTCGGCGCGGTGGCCGTTCTCGGCCTGTCCGGTTGCAGCCTCAACGAGGGCACCGGCTCGTCGTCCGGTGGTGACTCGGGGGACGGCGCGGTCCTGCGGATCGGCACCACCACGGACGTGTCCAACTTCAACCCGTTGCAGTCGCTGAGCAAGACCGACTCCTGGATCCTCAACGCGATGTACCCGCACCTGCTGCGGATCGACGAGAACGCCAAGAAGGCACCGGAACTGGCCAAGGAGTACCGCTACGAGGACGGTGGCCGGACCGCGGTGTTCACGCTGCGGGACGACTTCACCTGGACCGACGGCAAGCCCGTGGTCGCCGAGGACGTCAAGTTCAGCGCTGAGACGATCATGAAGTACAAGCTGGGCAACGTCGCGGCCAAGCTGACCTGGGTGGAATCGATCGAGGCGCCGGACGCCACCACGGTCAAGTTCCGGCTGTCCCAGCCGTACGCGCCGTTCGCCGAAGGCGTCGGCTTCTGGATGTCCATCGTGCCCAAGCACGTATTCGAGAAGGCCGGCGACCTGTCGAAGTTCCCGAACGACTCCAACTGGGTCGGGGCCGGGCCGTTCGTGCTGGAGACGGCGACCAAGGGCCAGCGCTACGTCATGAAGCGCAACGACAGGTACCCGCTCGCCCCGGGTGGCAAGCCGGCGGTCAGCCAGGTCGAGTACCGGATCTACCCCGACGTCAACACGATGATGCTGGCGCTGCGCAACGGCGACATCGACCTCATGGGTACCCCGGTGCCGGCGTCGGCGACGAAGACCTTCGACAACGACGAGAAGATCAAGTTGCAGAAGGTCGGGGCGCTCGGCTTCGCCCACCTGACCTACAACATGAACAACAAGCACCTGGCCCGCCAGGAGGTCCGGCAGGCGCTGTCCATGTCGGTGGACACCAAGGCGGTCATCTCCTCGGTGCTCCAGGGCGGCGGACGGCAGATGGCCGGCCCGATCTCGCCGATCTTCTCGGACTACGACAACACCGACCTCCAGCCGTACCCGTTCGACCCGGCCGGGGCGAAGGCGAAGCTGGCGTCGGCGGGCTTCAAGGACGGCAACGGTGACGGGCTGTTCGACGACCTCACCTTCGGGGTGGCCTGCGACCAGTCGAACGCGAACATCACCCGGGTCGTGCAGTTGTTCCGGGAGAGCGCGGCCAAGGCCGGGATCAGCCTGGAGAACCAGTGCGTGGAGCGGAACACGTTCCTGTCCCGGACCAAGAGCGGCGAGTACGACATCGACGCCTCGCAGTGGGGTGTGTTCGACAACCCGATGGACCAGCTGCGCAGCACCTACCTGTCCAGCAACCCGGGTGGCATCAACTACAACCTGCTGAAGTCCGAGGAGATGGACAAGTTGATCACCGACGCGGCGGCCACCACCGACGCGGCGGCGTTCAAGGACAAGATCAAGAACATCGACCGCGTCGTGCACGAGCAGGCGTACCTGACCCCGCTGTACGTGGAGGACTTCCAGTTCGCCTACAACGCCAGCCGATTCACCGGGTTCGTGGCGTCCCCGTCGGACCTGCTCGGCATGGTCACCGCGTACTCGCTGGCCCAGGTCAAGCCGGTCGGCTGACCAGAGACAGGAAGGGAGGGGGTTCCCCGTGGCACGCTTCGTGCTCAGCCGGCTGCTGAAGGCCGTACTGACCATCTGGATCGCGATCACCGCGACGTTCTTCCTGCTCCGGCTGCTGCCGGGGGACCCCACGACCCTGATGGTCGAGGGGGACATGACCCCCGAGATGCAGGCCGCGCTGCTCAGGACGTACGGCCTCGACCGGCCGCTGTGGGAGCAGTACGTGTCCTACCTGCGGGAGCTGTTCCAGGGCAACTTCGGCATCTCGTTCCGGCAGATCCAGCCGGTCACCGACATCCTGCTCGACCGGCTGCCCTGGACCCTGCTGCTCGCCGGTACGGCCTTCCTGGTCACCATCGCCGTCGGCATCCCGATCGGGGTGTACGCGGCGGTGCACCGGGGCCGGTGGGCGGACCGGGTGCTCCAGGCTCTGGGCATCGGTGGGCACGCGCTCTTCGTGCCCAGCGTGGCGATGCTGCTGCTGGTGTACCTCGGTGCCCGGCTCGGCTGGTTCCCGATCGGTGGTGCGATCGACCCGGACACCCGGGGCGCGGCGGCCAACCTGAGTCTCGCGCACCACCTGGTGCTGCCCGTGCTGTCGCTGGTGCTGGTGCAGCTCGGCCCGTATGCGCTGACGCTGCGGACCAACATGATCGAGGTGCTCGGTGAGGACTACATCCGGGCCGCCCGGGCCCGTGGCCTGTCCGCCAGCCGGCGGGTCTGGAAGCACGGTCTGCGTAACGCGATCCTGCCGGCGCTGACGCTGATGGGTCTGCAACTGGGCACCCTGGTCGGCGGCGCCGTGCTCACCGAGACCGTCTTCGCCTACCCCGGTGTCGGCCGGCTGATCTACGAGGCGGTCGGGCAACGCGACTATCCCGTACTGCAAGGAGCCTTCATCATGCTCGCCGTCACCGTCGTGATCGCGAACTCCCTGACCGACCTGCTCTACGCCGTGCTCAACCCCAGGATCCGGCTGTGAGCGCGGTGGGAGCGGCGCAGTGGAGCCGCGCAGCCGCGAACGTGAGGTGGGGACAGTGAGCGCACCCGTCCTGACCGAGCAGACCGCGCCGGTGGTGTCCGCCGCCCGGCCGGTCTGGCGGGACTACCTGCGTCAGCCGTCCGCGTGGCTGTCGGTGACGGTGCTCGGGCTGATGGTGCTGCTGGCGGTCGGTGCGCCGCTGATCGCCGTCGAGCCGGGCGGTACCGGCCCGGACGTTCTGCAACCACCGTCCGGCCGGCACTGGTTCGGTACCGACGACCTCGGGCAGGACATTTTCGCGCAGGTCGTCTGGGGTACCCGGACCAGCCTGGTGATCGGCGTCGCCGCCTCGTTGATCGCGCTCGTGCTCGGTACGGCGATCGGACTGCTGTCGGCGTACTTCCGGCCGGTCGACGCGGTGGGCACGGTGATCACCGACGTGATGCTGGCCCTGCCCACCCTGCCGCTGATGATCATGTTGGCGGCGGTGGTCAACCCGAGCGTGTGGACACTGACCGTGATCATCGGCGTCTTCGCCTGGCCCGAGGTGGCCCGGTTGATCCGGTCGCAGGGACTGGTGGTGACCGCGATGCCGTACATCGACGGGGCCCGGGTCCTCGGCGCGACCGCCTGGCGGATCGTGACCCGGGAGATCCTGCCGGCGGTGATCTCCCTGATGGTGGTCAGCGTGCTGCTGACCGCGTCCCGGGCGGTGATCTCCGAGGCCGGGCTGAGCTTCCTCGGTCTGGGTGACCCCGATGCCTGGTCGTGGGGGCGGATCCTGCTCAACGCCCAGCGCAGCGGCGTGGTGGCCATCGCCTGGTGGCAGACACTCTTCCCGTCGCTGGCCATTCTCGTCCTGGTACTCGCGGCGACGGTGGCCGGCATGCGGTTCAACGACATCCGCGACCCGCGCCGGAACGGAGGCTGACGTGCGCCTGCCCGACACCTTCTACACCACCGTCCGTGCCCGACTGAACGAGGCGCTGGCCGAGCAGGAACTGGACGGCTTCCTGGCGACCGCACCGGCGGACGTCGCCTTCCTGTCCGGCTTCTTCTACATCGCCACCGAACGGCCGGTCTACCTCTGGATGCCCCGGCAGGGTGACCCGCTGCTGGTGATCCCCCGGCTCGACGAGGAGTACGCCGCCCAGCAGGGCGTCCGGATCTCCACGGTCAGCTACTTCGAGTACCCCGGGGTGGTCAGCGCCGAGGAGACGCTGGCCCTGGCGTTGAGCGGCCGGCGTACCCGCCGGATCGGGGTCAGTGCCGGAATCAGCGTCGGTACCCTGGAGAAACTCTCCCGGGCCGTCGGCGGTACGCGTCTGGTGACCACCGACGCGGTGGCCCGGCTCCGGCTGTGCAAGTTCCCGGAGGAGATCCCGCTGCACGAGGCGGCGGCCCGGATCTGCGACGAGATGCTCGCCGCCGGCCGGGACCTGATCGCCGAGGCCCTCGCCGCCGGCACCGCGCTGCCCCGCGAGGACGAGATCGCCCGACACGTCATCGGTTACGGCACCGACCGGATGTACGCCGAGTACGACCTGGTCGTCTACACCACCAAACTGGCCGGCGGTCTGGTCTACGCCGGCCCCAACTCGGCGTTGCCGCACGGCCTGCCCACCCGGCGGCGGATCCAGCCGGGCGACACGCTGATCCTCTCCCTCGGCGCGGCCGTCGCCAGCCGGTTCGTGGAGAGCGAACGGACCTTCGTCGTCGGTGAGCCGACCGCCGAGCAGCAGCGGTACCACGAGGCGGACCGGGAGGCGCAGCAGGTCGGTACCGAGGCGATGGTCGTCGGCCGGACCTGCGCCGAGGTCAACCGGACCTGTCTGGACGTGTTGCGCGGGCACGGACTGGGCGACTACATCCGGCACCGGCAGGGGCACGGGATCGGGCTACAGAACCACGAACCGCCCTGGGTGGAGGACGGCGACGACACCGTGCTCGCCCCGGGGATGCTCCTGTCCAGTGAGCCCGGTGTCTACGTGCCCGGTCACGCCGGCTACCGGATCTCCGACACCGTCCTGGTCACGGCGGACGGTCCGCGCCGGTTGACCGGCTTCCCGCGCGATCTCGAGTCCACCATCATCGAGGGGGTCCGATGAAGATCAACGGCGCCGAGCTGGTCGTCGAGGCGTTCGGTCCGGAGGACGGGCCGGCGATGATCGTCCACCACGGCGCGCCCGGCCTCGGCTCGCGCAACGAGCCGAAGCGGTCCTTCGGACCGTTCGCCGACCGGATGCGGGTCATCGTCTTCGACGCCCGGGGCTCGGGGGAGTCCAGCGACGACGGGCCGTTCACCCACGAACAGTGGGTGGCCGACGTCGACGCCATCCGGGAGCACTTCGGCTACGAGAAGGTCGTCATGGCCGGTGGCTCGTACGGCGGTTTCATCGCGCTGGAGTACGCCATCGCCCACCCGGACCGGGTCTCCGCGTTGATCCTGCGGGACACCGCAGCGGACACCGCGCACGACCACCTCGCCGTCGAGCGGGCCCGCAGCACCGACCGTTCGGTGATCCCGGAGTGGGTCATCGACCGGATCGGCACCGGCCGGTTCGAGAGCGACGACCAGCTGCGGGAGTACTGGCGGGCCATCCTGCCGCTCTACGACCACCAGCACGACCCGGCGAAGGACGAGGCGAAGCTGGCCGCCACCCGGTTCCACTACCGGACCCACAACGCGGCCTTCGGGCAGAACATGCCCCGCTACGACCTCAAGCCGAAGCTACCGTCGATCACCTGCCCGACCCTGGTCACCGTGGGTCGGCACGACTGGCGGACCCCGGTGGCCGCGTCCGAGGTGATCGTCGAGCTGGTACCGGACGCCCGTCTGGTGGTGTTCGAGCACTCCGGACACTCGCCGCAGTTGGAGGAGCCGGAGCGGTTCCAGCAGGTGGTCCGGCAGTTCCTCGACGAGGTCGGGGTCCGCTGATGGACGCCCTGCTGGAGGTGACCGACCTCAAGGTGTCCTTCCCCGGGCCGGCCGGCCGGGTGAACGCGGTCAACGGCGTGTCGCTGTCCCTGGAACCGGGCCGGACGCTCGCCCTGCTCGGCGAGAGCGGATCGGGCAAGAGCGTCACCGCCCAGGCGGTGATGGGCATCCTGGACGTCCCGCCCGCCGAGGTCACCGGGTCGGTCCGGTTGCGGGGGCGGGAGCTTCTGACCCTGCCGCCGAAGCAGCGGGACCGGGTCAGCGGCGAGGAGATCGGCATGGTGTTCCAGGACGCCATGGCGGCGCTCAACCCGGTCTTCACCGTCGGCGACCAGCTCACCGAACTGCTCCGGGTCCGGCGCGGGATGTCCCGGTCGGACGCCCGCCGCCGCGCGGTGGAACTGATCGACCGGGTACACATCCCGGCCGCCCGGGACCGGGTGCGCGACTACCCGCACCAGTTCTCCGGCGGGATGCGGCAACGCGTCATGATCGCCCTGGCCGTCGCGCTGGAACCGGCCGTCCTCATCGCCGACGAGCCCACCACCGCGCTCGACGTCACCGTGCAGGCGCAGGTGATGGAGCTGATCGCGGAGATCCAGCGGGACAGCGGCATGGCCCTGCTGCTGATCACCCACGATCTGGGGGTGGTCGCCGAGGTCGCCGACGACGTGGCGGTCATGTACGCGGGCCGGTTGGTCGAGCGGGGCACCGTCGAGCAGATCTTCGACGGCCCGGCGCACCCGTACACCGAGGGACTGCTCGCCTCCATGCCCCGGGTCGACCGGCGCGACGAGCAGCTCTACGCGATCCCGGGTGCGCCGCCCAACCCGGCCCGGCTGCCGACCGGTTGTCCGTTCCATCTGCGCTGCCACCGGGTCACCGACGAGTGCCGGACCGACCTGCCGGTACTCGAACCGCTGCCCGCCGGCCGGGCCAGCGCCTGCCACCACCGTACGGAGGTGCTACGTGCCACCCAGCGATGACGTCGTCCTGCGGGTCGACAACCTCGTCAAGCACTTCCCGGTCAAGGGGCGGGTACCGTTGCGGCCGGCCGGCGTGGTCCGGGCCGTTGACGGGATCTCCTTCGAGCTGCGCCGCGGTGAGACCCTCGGCGTGGTCGGGGAGTCCGGCTGCGGCAAGAGCACGCTGGCCCGG
This sequence comes from Micromonospora echinofusca, assembly GCF_017614955.1. Lineage (GTDB taxonomy): Bacteria > Actinomycetota > Actinomycetes > Mycobacteriales > Micromonosporaceae > Micromonospora > Micromonospora echinofusca_A. The sequence goes on along the minus strand of NZ_WVUH01000008.1, from coordinate 8,097 downwards.
ATGCTGGTCGGGTTGGAACGCCCGACCTCCGGTGCGGTGCGGTTCGGCGACGCGGTGGTGCACGACGCCCGGGGCCGCCGGCTGCGGGCGCTGCGCCGACGGATCCAGATCGTCCTCCAGGACCCGTACACCTCCCTGAACCCGCGTCGCACCATCCGCGAGATCCTGCTCCAGCCGTTCGAGATCCACCCGGACGTACTGCCCCGGGCGCGGCGGCTGGACCGGGTCCGGGAACTGCTCGACCTGGTCGGACTCGACGCCAACCTCCATCTGGACCGGTACCCGCACCAGTTCTCCGGTGGGCAGCGGCAACGGATCGGGATCGCCCGGGCCCTCGCCCTGCAACCGGACGTGGTGGTCTGCGACGAACCGGTCTCCGCGCTCGACGTCTCCGTGCAGGCCCAGGTGGTGAACCTGTTGGAGCGGCTCCAGCGGGACCTGGGCGTCGCGTACGTCTTCATCGCCCACGACCTGTCGGTCGTCCGGCACATCTCGGACCGGGTGGCGGTGATGTACCTGGGCAAACTCGTGGAGTCCGGACCGGGTACCCCGCTGTACGACCAGCCACGCCACCCGTACACCCGGGCGTTGCTCTCGGCGGTACCGGTACCCGAACCGGCGGCGCGGACCAACCGGCAGCGGATCCTGCTCGCCGGTGACCCGCCCAGCCCGGTGAACCCGCCGTCGGGTTGCCGGTTCCGGACCCGCTGCTGGCAGGCCACCGAGATCTGCGCGACCACCGAACCGCCGCTGGCCGGTGCCGGACATCCGGTCGCCTGTCACCACCCGCTGGCCGCCTAGCCGGCGGCACCGTCCACCAAGGAGAAAGTCTTGTTGCAGAATCCCGCACCGGGGTACCAGGGCCACAAGTCCTACTCGTACCTGGAGCCGCACGTCGACTACACCGTGTTCGACCTGGCGCCGGAGATCGGGCGGGTGCCCGAGCACGACCTCGGGCTGACCGACGCGCAGCGGCAGCGGGTGACCCGGCTGCTCGCCGACCACGTGGCGATCTCGTTGCACGAGCACCCGGTGGTGCTGCCGGCGGACGTCACCCAGCTCCGCGCGTACAACCGCACGGCCCGGCAACGGACCGGCTACGAGGGGCTGGCCCGCTCCGGCCTGACCGCCGTGTTCGACAACTTCATGGCCGGTGCCTCCTGCGTGACCAGCGAGAACGGCTGGAAGTGGAACGACCTGATCTATGCCGTCGGGATGCGGCTCAGTGACGTCTACCAGCAGGACTACGTCTTCCTGGCGACCTCGGTCGCGGACATCCACGCGGCCAAACGGGACGGCCGGCTCGCCCTGGTCGCCGGCCTGGAGTGCAGCAGCCCGATCGAGAACGAGCTGGACCGGATCGACATCCTGTACGGCTTCGGCGTCCGCCAGCTCGGTATCGCGTACAGCCAGGCGAACATGCTCGGTGGTGGGCTGTCCGAGCGGGTCGACGGTGGGTTGACGCACTTCGGTCGGCGTGCGGTGGACCGGATGAACAAGTTGGGCATCGCGATCGACGTGTCGCACTCGGGGGACCGGACCTCGTTGGAGGTGGTCGAGGCGTCGCGGGTGCCGGTGTTCATCACGCACGCGGGGGCCCGGTCGGTGTGGGACACGCCGCGGATGAAGCCGGACGAGGTGATCCGGGCGTGTGCCGAGCGGGGTGGGGTGATCGGGATCGAGGCGGCCCCGCACACCACGCTCTCCGAGGCGCATCCGCACCACTCGATCGAGTCGGTGATGGACCACTTCGTCTACTGCGTCGACCTGGTCGGCATCGACCACGTCACGTTCGGCCCGGACACCATGTTCGGCGACCACGTCGGCGTGCACAACACCTACGCCGGCAACTACGCCCACGACACGGGGAACCGGCCGGAACACCCCCGGGTGCCGTACGTCTCCGGCGTGGAGAACCCGGGTGAGGCGTTCGGCAACATCGTCGGCTGGCTGGTCCGGCACGACTACTCCGACGACGAGATCGCCAAGGTCATCGGCGGCAACACCCTGCGGGTCCTGGAGCAGGTCTGGTGACCGCCCGGCCGGGACTGCCGGCGCTGCGGCGCTAACTACTACACTCCCTACGCCGCGGGCGGCGGTGCGGAGCGAGAGGTGAGGTGGGATGGCTCGGCGGGAGACCGCGCTCCAGGCGGCTCAGGGGCGGCTGATGGAGCTGATCGGCACGCAGTTCCAGCCCGGCGACAAGCTCCCCAACGAGCGGGAACTGGCGGACCTGCTGGAGGTCAGCCGGGCCACCGTCCGGGAGGTGCTGGGCCAGCTCGCGGGCGAGGGCGTGGTGAAACGGACCTGGGGGATCGGCACGTTCGTGAACGAGCCGGAGGGGCGGGTGGTGCCGGTCTCCGTGGGTGACGTGACGGCCCTGCGGGACCGGATCACCGCCTCCGGGCACCGTCCCGACCTCCAGGACGCCACGGTCAGCCGGGTGGCCTGCCCGGGCGACTGTGCGCAGGTGCTCGGGCTGGCCGCCGGTGCCCCGGTGTGGCGGATCGACCGGCTCTTCACCGTCGACGGGGTACCTGCGGTCTGGCTCCGCGACCACCTGCCCCTCAGCGTCTCCGGGCGCGACCTCGACCCGTCCGGTCTGGTGAGTATCGACCTGGACCTGTTCGAGTTCCTTGCCGGGGCGACCGGTACGGCGGTACGGCGGGCCGAGATCGAGTTCTCCGCGGTGCTCGCCGACGAGCTGTTGACCGAACGCCTCGGCGTACCGGGCGGACACCCCCTGATAAGCGCCACCCAGATCGGCTACGGCACCGGGGACACCGCCCTGTTCCACGGTCACATCACGGTCCGGACCGACGTGCTCACCCTGCGGATCGTCCGGGGCGGCTGACCGGAGACGCGGCGCGGTACCGGCCCGGAGCCGCCCCGGCCGGGTGGGCGGCGCTGCTACTGGAGAGCGGCGAGCAGCTTGGCGTACGCGGGCGGGACGAAGTGCGGGCCGCCCGGCGTGAACACGTCCGAGTTGCGGGCCGTCGACCAGGCGGTCTCCGGTACGTCGGCGACCAGCGCCTGCACCACCGGCGCGTGCCGCCACTGCTCCTGCTCGGCGAGCAGGCCCAGCGCCACCACCGACTCCTCCACCTCGCCGACGCACTCGAACGGCTTGTGCCCGCCGATCCCCAGCAACTCCAGGTAGCCCGGCACCTGCGTCGGGTCGGCCAGCAGGTCGGTACCGAAGATGTGCACCAGCCGCTCGCGGGACATGAACGGCGCCATGGCCAGGAAGACGAACCGGCACTTCGGGCAGTTGCCGCACCAGCGGGCACTCGCGTCCCGCAGCTTGAAGGCCGCGTTGCAACTGGTTACCACGTCGTCGTACCGGTCGATGGCGGCGAAGAGCCGGGCGATGTGCAGCTCCGACAGGGAACGCAGCAGCGAGAAGTACGGCTCGGTCAGCCCGGCGTGCCCGGCCAGCGCGGCCCGCAGCAACCCCTCCGCCTCGACACCCTTGGACCACTGGTGGTTGATCTCGTGCCCGTGCCAGACCAGGTTCGGGTCGGAGGCGGACCGCTCGTTGGACATCACCACCGGGCCGAGGCCGTGCAGCACGGCGGTGGCCACCGCGATCAGCGAGTTGATCGCCGTCACCGGGATGTGCCCGTTGCGCGCCCCGGCGGCGTTCAGGTCGAACAGCGCCGGATCGATCCGCCGCCGGGCGGCCAGCGGGGTCAGCCCGGAGGCGTCGTTGACCGCCACGATCACGTGGTTCGGGTTGACCGAGAAGGGCACCGGGTCCAGTCCGGCCCGGCGCAGCGCCTCCAGCGTGACGATGGAGTCCTTGCCGCCACCGACCGCCGACAACGGCCGCCGTTCCGAGGTGTCCACCGGCAGCGCCGGATCGACCGTACCGGCCGGGACCTCCGGCACCAGCTCCAGCACGTACGGCAGGTCGTTGCGGTACGCGTACTCGGCCAGCCCCTTGGTGTAGACGGCGGTGACCAGCGCGGCGGCGGCCGCACCCAGCGGCGCCGGCAGCACCAGCCGGCGCGGCGCGGCGGCCTTGTAGTAGCTCACCCCCGCCACGACGTGCAGCAGCTCCAGCACCCGGTTCAGTGTGGTCACCGTGGCGTCCGACGGCGGCGCGTCCGGCAGCGGGAACGTCACCACCTCGGTGAACCGCACCTCCCCGTCCGGCCCGGTGAGAGCGTAGTCGAACAACGCCTCGCCGGTGGCCAGATCGATCGAGTACGACGGGAACGTGAACGCGGTCATCTGGGCGAGCTGTCCGTTAAGCACAGGCCATACTATTCCGGGTCCGCCCGCCGGAAAGTGAGGAGATCAGTCGTGCGCCTGTCTGACCTGCGCGGACGTTCCGTGGCCGTCTGGGGTACCGGACGGGAGGGCCGGGCGGCGGTGACCGCGATCGCCGCACACGGTCCGGCCGACCTGGTGGCCGTGGACGACAGCGCGAACTTCCTCGCCCTGCCCTGGGAGGGGCCACTCGCCGAGGCCGCGCCGCTGGTCACCGGCGAGGCGGGGTACGCCCGGCTGGCCGCCGCCGACGTGGTGGTCCGCTCGCCCGGGGTGCCGCAGACCCACCCGTGGCTGGTGGAGCTGCGCCGGCACGGGGCGACCGTCACGCAGGGCACCGCGCTCTGGATGGCCGACCACGCCGCGCGGACCGTCGGGGTGACCGGCAGCAAGGGCAAGAGCACCACGTCCAGCCTGATCAGCCACCTGCTCACCGCGGTCGACCGGCCGAACGTCTTCGGCGGCAACATCGGGGTGCCGTTGCTCGACCTGCCCGACGCCGAGCGGTACGTGCTGGAACTGTCCAGCTACCAGTGCAGCGACCTGACCGACTCGCCCCGGGTCGCGGTGGTCACCTCGCTCTTCCCGGAGCACCTGGACGCGCACGGCGGGGAGCGGGAGTACTACCGGGACAAGCTCAACCTGCTCGCCCACGCCCCGGAGACCATCGTGGTCAACGGCACCGACCCCCGGCTCGCCGCCGAGTTGGCCGACCGCGCCGACCGGATCGACCGGCCGGTGGTCCGCGCCGGGCTGCCGGACGGTTTCCACGTCGCGGCGGGAGCCGACGGCACGGCCTGGCTGCACGCCGCCGACCGGCCGCTGTTCCCGCGCACCGCGCTGGGCCTGGTCGGCCGGCACAACGAGAGCAACCTCTGCGTGGCGCTCGCGGTGCTCGACGCGCTCGGCGTGGACTGTTTCGCCGAACGGGAGACCCTCGCCGACGCGGTCGCCGCGTTCCGGGGCCTGCCGCACCGGCTCACCGAGATCGCCGACCCGTCCGGGCTGACCTTCGTCGACGACACCCTCTCCACCAGCCCCTACTCGGCGGTGCACGCGATCGACGCGTACGACGGCCGGCCGCTGACCGTGATCGTCGGCGGCACCGACCGGGGGCTGGACTACACCCCGCTACGGGAGGCGCTGGCCACCCGGGAGATCACCGTGATCGGTATCCCGGACAGCGGGCCCCGGATCGTCGAGGCGCTGGCCGACCTGCCCCGGGTCCGTACCGGGCTGGTCGACGACCTGGTCGCGGCGGTCCGGCAGGCCCGCAAGCTCACCCCGGCCGGCGGGGTGGTCCTGCTCTCCCCGGCCGCCCCGAGCTACGGCCGGTTCCGCAACTTCGAGCACCGCTCCGAGGTCTTCGCCCAGGCCGTCGCCGACACCCAGGAGTAAGGAAGGGCCCCTGCTTAACGCTTTCGGTAGAGGAAGGGCCCCTTCCTAACAGCTGTGAACAGGATCAACCGGACAGGGCGGCGTGCAGGTGGCGCATCGACCGGATCGCCGAGCGGATCTCCTGGAGGTAGCGCCCGGGAGTGAGGGTCGGCTCGGGCAGCGCCCGCAGCGCCGGCAGTGCCGGGTCGACGCCGACGGTGTCCACCCCGCAGCCGTACGGCAGTGCGAGCACCCGTAGCGCGTCGCAGTGCTGGAACGGTACGTAGATCGGCGCGGTGACCATCAGTACCCGGTCACCGGGGCCGAGGCTGACGTGTTCCGCCCAGAACCGCTGGGTGTCCGCCGTGTGGGCCCGGCGTACCGCCGGCTCGCTGGACGGGGCGGCGAGCACCCGGACCGGCGGCCCGCCGGCTGGCCGGTACGTCCGGGTCGACCAGGCCCGGTGCGGATGGTCGCCGTCCCCGCCGGTCTCCTCGGCCGGTGCGGGTACCCCGAAAGCGGCCCGGACCGCCGCGTCGAGCGCGTCGACCTCGGTGGTGCAGCCGGTGATCCCGGCGTCGGTCAGCATCCGGGTCTCGAGTGCGGACAGCGGCCGGAAGCTGCCCAGCGCGGCCACCTCCCCGGTCACCGTCGTCCCCCGGGCCACCAGGTGGGCGGCGTACGCGGTGCGCCGGAGGCAGGCGTGCGCGAGTCCACCGAGGACGACCAGGTGGGTGTACCGGTCGACCGGGGGCGGTACCGGCTCGACCAGCCCCAGCGTCCGGGCCGCGTCGAGGACCAGCGTGACGGTCTCCGGGTCGAGGACCGGTTCGTCGGCGTCGGGGCGTTCCCGGCCGTGCCGGAAGTCCCAGTGCCGGGCGGAGAACGCGTCCAGCGCGGCGAGCAGCGCGTCCAGCCGGGTCGCTGGGGTGGTCGCGGCGGGCAGCGCGTCCAGCCGGACGGGCAGTGGCAAGGCCCCGCCGTCCGGCCGGTCGCCACCGAACCGGGCGACCAGGGCGCGCAGTGCGGGGGAGGTCACCCAGTCCTGGAGGCCGGCCAGGACGGCCGCCGGCGCCGCACCGGCCTGCCCGGTCGGTAACGGTACGTCACGTGTCGGCACTGCCGGATGGTACCGACCGGATCCCGCTTCGCCCCGCCCTGTCCGGGCCCGGGTGGCACGCCCTGTCCCGCCCTGTCCGGGTCCGGGGTGGCACGCCCTGTCCCCGCTGTCGGCTGCGGAATCAGTCGCCGGGCGGCCTGCCGGCTGTCGGAAACACCTGTGGGACCAGGTTGACGCCGGGAAATCCGCGCCGGATGCTTGACGTAGTGTCAGGCCACCCCCGGCGCTGGGCGACACCCTGGCAGTTGTCCGTCGCCCACCCGTGGTGAAAACGTGCGAGGGTCCGCGTACGCCGGTGAAGAGCGAGGAACACGATGACCGACGACGACCTGCTGGCCCGGCACCGGGCCGTGCTGCCGTCCTGGATGCCGCTCTACTACAACGAGCCGATCGAGATAGTCGCCGGCTCCGGCCGCCGGGTCACCGACGCCGCCGGCCGCAGCTACCTGGACTTCTTCGGCGGGGTACTGACCAACATGCTCGGCTACGACATCGCCGAGGTACGCGAGGCGGTGGAGCGGCAACTGGCCACCGGGGTGGTGCACACCTCGACGCTGTACCTGATCCGGCAGCAGGTCGAGCTGGCCGAGAAGATCGCCCAGCGGTCCGGCATCCCGGACGCCCGGGTCTTCTTCACCAACTCGGGTACCGAGGCGAACGAGGCCGCCCTGCTGGTCGCCACCAACTACCGCCGCTCCCACCAGATCCTGGCCGTGCGGAACAGCTACCACGGCCGGTCGTACGCGACCATGGGCATCACCGGCAACCGGACCTGGTCGGCCAGCTCGCTCAACCCGCTCCAGGTGGCCTGGCTGCACTCCGGGGACCGGCTGCGGGGCCTGCTGTCCCGGCTCGACGCCGACGACCGGCTCGACGCGGCGGTGGAGGACCTGCGGGAGGTGCTGGCCACCCAGACCGTCGGGGAGGTGGCCTGCCTGATCGCCGAGCCGATCCAGGGTGTCGGGGGTTTCGTGCAACCGCCGGACGGGCTCTTCGCCGGCTGGAAGAAGGTTCTCGACGAGAGCGGCATCCTGCTCGTCTCCGACGAGGTGCAGACCGGCTGGGGGCGGACCGGCGAGCACTTCTGGGGCTACCAGGCGCACGGGGTCACCCCGGATCTGCTCACCTTCGCGAAGGGCATCGGCAACGGGTTCGCGCTGGGCGGCGTGGTCGGCCGGGCCGAGGTGCTCGACGCGGTACGCGGGATCAGCTTCTCCACCTTCGGCGGCAACCCCCTGGCCACGGCCGCCGGCAACGCCGTACTCGACTATCTGCTCGACCACGACCTGCAGGCGAACGCGGCCCGGACCGGCGCGATCCTGTAC